>CAMASH010000116.1 GCA_945860745.1 Chthoniobacter flavus
GACCCGAATGGCACTAAGTTCAGGGCGTTTTGGGATGCAGCCCTTGCAGGGCAGATCGTTGTTTTTCCTCGAGATCCCTGGGTAGCTCCGCAACCCAGGGCTAGGGGATTGAGCCCCGTTGGGGCTTAAGTTAGCGCCATTCGGGTCAGGGTGCATATCCTTTCACACCCACGATACCGCCCAACGATGCCTTTCCAGTGTCCACATGATTATGCACCCTGACCCGAATGGCACTGACCCGAATGGCATGGGGACGCGCTCGGGCTGTTGTCGATTGATAAGGAAAACCCGGGAAGGGCTGAGGAAAAATCCCGGGTGGAGAAAAGCGAGGACGGCGATTCAGAAGGATGTCAATAGTACATGCCTGACCTTTTTTCCCACGCGCTTTGTGGAAACGCCCCGCCGCGGGGAATAGCAATTCACGCAGTCCGCCGGCTACGGGAGAAAAAGCGCAACCAACTGCTGCTGTTGAGCCGGCGCGAGAATTTTCTGCGTCTGGCCCAGAGCGCCCTGCCGGATCTTCACGATCTGCGCCACTTTCTGCTCATCGGAGAGAGCGTCATTCGCCTTCACTTTAGTGCCCTGCCCCTGCATCGCTTGCAGAATCGTCCGCAGCGAGAGCTTCTCCCCGGTGGACAAACCCATCCCCCCGATCACCGCTTCCAGTTCCGCCTTGGTGGGGTTGCTCAACCCGGCGGGCGATTGCGCGAACGATGAGACCGGGGCAACCAGCATGGCCAGGAGACAGACCACGATAAAAAGAATATTCTTCATCCTCAGCGCATACCCCCCCTCTCATTTTTAGTCAATAGGGTTTTGGCCTGACCCTTGCGGGCCGAGCGCAGGACCCATTTCTTCCCGCACCCTGGGCGCGCTTTTGTTTGCCCTTCGTGTTCTCCGGGGTTCATTGCGGTTTTTAGGATAAACATTCTCTTCCGTCCTGATCGGCCGCAAACGGGGGCCATGCTCAGTCATCTCGTCGAGGCCTTCATCGCCTTCTTTGTCGTGATCAACCCCTTCAGCAAGATCCCCTTGTTTTCGACGTTAGCCGCCGGTTACACCCCGGCCCGGCCAAGGCGGACGGCCATCAAGTCCACGGTGGTCGCCGCCTCGATTCTCGTGTTCTTCATCGCCCTGGGGCAACTCCTGTTCAATCGCATCGGGGTCAACCTGTATGCGTTCAAGGCGGCGGGAGGCTGTGTCCTTCTCCTCCTGTCGCTGCAGATGGTGATGGCATCCCCGGCTCAACCGGATTTTGCGAAAAATCCTGATGCAGACATTTCCATCTTCCCGATCGCCCTGCCCTTTATCGCCGGCCCCGCGACCATCATGACGGTCATCCTGCAGACAGACGATGATCTGTATCCGGCCTATGAACAGGCCCTGGTGACGCTGATGTTGCTTGCCGTGCTGGGGATCAATTTTCTTTTCCTTCTGTTCGCCCCCGTCCTCAACCGGGTGCCGGGCAAGTCGGGCAACGATATCCTCACCCGGATGTTGGGGCTTATTTTGGCCGCCCTAGCCATGCAGTCGATCTTCAGCGGGGTGGCTGGATTCTTTCACCTCCCGACCGGCTAACCCGGAGTCCGGGGTTGTCCCGCGGCGGCGGGACCGCCCCGGGCGGAGAGAACTCATCCCCGGCGGGGAGTTCCCCGAAAGAAATTTACCCCCCGCAGTAAGAAATCCGGTTTTGCGTTTGCCTTCCGGCGTGGCAAGCTGGAAAAACCAGCATGCAAATCACATCCGGCAAAGTCGTCAGCATGGACTACACCCTCACCGACGACAGCGGTCAGACGCTCGACACCTCCGACGGGGGAGAACCCCTCACCTATCTTCACGGCCACGACCAGATCGTTTTCGGTTTGGAGAAAGCTCTCAATGGCAAAAAGGCCGGCGACTCGCTCAAAGTCCAAGTCGAGCCGGCCGAAGGCTACGGATTGCGCGATGAGGCTAAACTCACGACCATCTCGCGTTCGAAAATCCAGGGCGTGCCCAATCTCAAGGAAGGCCTGCAACTCCAGGCCGGCCATCAGGTTGTCACCGTGATCAAAATCGCCGGCGACGAAGTGACCCTCGATGGCAACCATCCGCTGGCGGGCGCAACTCTGAATTTTGATGTTACCGTCCGCGATGTCCGCCCCGCCACCGAGGAAGAGATGGCCCACGGGCACGTGCATGGGCCCGGCGGACACCATCATTGAGGCCGGAGAAGAATTTTCCTCACGCAGGGGGGCAACGGTCAGCAGTAGGCAGATGGCAGAAAACCTTCTTAACCTTTCCATCCTTTGCGTGAGGCTCATGGCTGATTCTTAATCCGGGTATGGGCGTAAACTTTGAAGAACTCGATCATCGCGACACCGCGCTGGGGGAACTGTCCCTGCGCCGCCGCCGCATTCCCTCCCTCGGCGAGGGGGATATTTATGAAGTGAAGCTGGGGGAGGAGTTTCTCATGTCGAGTCTCTTCCATGCGGTTGAAGTCGCCCTGGCCACCCTGGGTCTTGCTGCGGTTGCGGGCGACGCGCTTGACGTTGTGGTGGGCGGCCTCGGGCTTGGCTACACCGCCCGGGCGGCGCTGGATGAACCCCGCGTGGAGGCACTCCTCGTGATCGATTTCCTGGCTCCCGTCATCGAATGGCATCGGGCGGGACTCGTCCCGCTGGGCCGGGAACTTACCGACGATCCGCGCTGCCGTTTTGTCCATGCGGATTTTTTTGCACAGGTTCGTTCCCCCGGCCTGGATCCGGAAAATCCCGCCCGGCGTTTTCATGCCATCCTGCTGGATATTGACCACACCCCGCGGCACGTCTTGCATCCCAGTCACGCCGCGCTCTACGCGCCGGACGGGTTGAAAAATCTCGCACGTCACCTTCGCCCCGGCGGCATCTTTGCCATGTGGTCTGATGCCCCGGCGGATGAGGCTTACCTTCAGGCCCTGGGGAAGATTTTCGGAGAAGTCGAAGCCCGCACCGTCACGTTTTTCAATCCGTTGCAAGAGCGGGAATCCGCCAGCATCGTGTATCTCGCGCGGAATCCCATCGCTTAAGTCGCTGGAAACAAATAAAGGGAGCAACCTCGCTTGTTCTTTTGGCCTCTTGGCTGCGTTGGTTATCCCCCGTGCACCCTGGCTCTCTCCTTCGTCGCGCCTGGCCAGAGGCCAAAACTCCTGCGCCATCTTGCCACCTTTATTTACAGCTCCTAACCGGCAATCCAGCGGAGAGTCTTTTCCGCCAGCTTGTCGAAGGCGGTCACGCCTTGTTCGAGGTGTTCCTCCCTGGTGTCCTCGATCTTGTTGTGGCTGATGCCGTGCAGGCTTTGCACGAACATCATGACCGTCGGCACGCCGGCCCGCGCGACTTCGGCGGCGTCATGCAGCGGACCGGAGGGCAGGCGGTGTGTTTTTGCGCCGGTTGCGACGATGGCCTCGTCACAAAAAGCGCGCAGCGTTTCGTGGAAGAGAATCGGTTCGATGTGCCAGAGGCGTTCCCAGGAAACCGTGACCCCGCCTTCCCTGGCGAAACGCCCGCTGGCGTCCCTGGCCTCGGCCAACATGCGGGCGAGGGCATCCTTGTCGAGATGACGCTGATCAAGCGTGATGCGGCACTCCGCGACGACGCTGGTGACGATGCCCGGCTTGGTCGTGCAGGAACCGATGGTGCAGACGCCGCCATGGCGATCGGTGATGCGGTAGATTTCCTCGCTCATCTTTGCCGCGGCCAGGAAGGCATCCTTGCGGCGGTTCATCGGGGTGCTGCCGGAATGGGCGGCCTGGCCGTGGAAGGTGATGGCATGGCGTTCGACCCCGTAAGTGCCGAGGACGGTGCCCAGGGGCAGATCGAGATCGAGGAGGACCGGGCCCTGCTCGATGTGAAGTTCGAGATAGGCGGCGGCATTTTTCAACTCCTTGCCGCTGTCCATCGCACGTTCGAGATCGATTCCAACATTCCTCAGCGCATCGGGCAGGGCGATGCCGTCCTTGTCCTTGAGGCCGCGGGCTTCCTCCAGGTCGAGGTGGCCGGAGCAGGCGGACGATCCGAAGAGGCTCTTGCCGAAGCGCGCGCCCTCCTCGTCGGCCCAATCCACCAGGCGCACGGTGACGGGCGGCTTGCCCTGGTATTGCGCGCTGATGCGGCGGAGGATTTCGACACCGGCGAGAACGTTGAGGCCGCCGTCGAGCCAGCCGCCGTTGGGCACCGAATCCATGTGTCCGCCGATGAGGAGCGATTTCTCGGATTCGCCCTTCAGCGTGGCCCAGAAATTCCCGGCTTCGTCCGTGTGCGTTTCCACCGGCAGGCCATCAAGTTTCCCGCGCAGCCATTTTCGCACTTCGATCCACCGCGGGGTGAAGGCCACGCGCTGCGCGCCGTTTTCATCCGCGGTGAAGGCACGGAGTTCCTTGAGTTCGGCGACTGTTCGCTTGGGATCCAAAATTTCCATACCCAGGCGCAGGATAAGGCCGCCGCCGCCCGGCACAATTCCCAACTTCGGGCCGGGCGCGTTTCTGCAGTTGCGGAAGGATTTTTTCGCGGGCGGCGGGGTCGCCCTTGACCACGTCCTGCGCGAATTTGAGCGCGCAGGCCTTGGGGGCGGGGCGGAAGATCCGGGTGGTCAGAAGATCATGGCGTTGAAGCTGAGGTGGAGCAAGGTAACGGGCCCCCTGGCAATCCCGTGGCATCGGCATCCTGCCGATGCGTTCTGGTTCGGATCATCGGCAGGATGCCGATGCGTTTCGGTTCGGATCATCGGCAGGATGCCGATGCGTTCTGGTTCGGATCATCGGCAGGATGCCGATGCCACTTTATGAGGGAGGACCCGGCGCATTCAGACATGATACGGTCTCCCTCGCGTGGCTTCGGGCGTATCCCTTGACCAACAATGGAACTTACGCTCATTTTTCCGCATCAGCTTTTTCATCCGCATCCGGCGATCGCGTCGGGGCGCGAGATTCTCTTGCTGGAGGATCCGCTTTTTTTCGGACGGGATGTCCGCTGGCCCCTGCGTTTGCACCGTCAAAAGCTGGTGTTGCATCGCGCTTCCCTGACCGCCTTCGCCGAACGATTGCGGGCGGAGGGTCACCGGGTGCGATATGGGCGGTGTCCGGCCGGGAGCGGACACTCCATTGATTTGTGGGAGGAGCATGTTCCCGCCGGGGTGACGTCGTTGCATCTGGCCGGGCTGGTTGATGATCTGCTGGAACGGCGTCTGGCCCGTTTTGCCGCCGGTCGCAACTTGAAATTGCAGATGGTTCCGACGCCGCAATTTCTTTCGCCAGCGGAGTTTCTGGCAGAGCAGTTTCCGCCGAAACGCAAGCCGTATATGGCCCGGTTCTATCAGGCCCAGCGGGGGCGCCTGGGGCTGTTGCTGGAAAAGGACGGATCACCATTGGGCGGTCAGTGGTCCTTCGATGCGGAGAACCGGCGGCGACTGGGACGCGGGGTCCAGGTGCCGGAACCGCACTGGCCGAAGCGCAGCGCGGTCGTGCACCGGGCCATGGCGGAGATCGCGGAGGAATTTCCCGACGCGCCGGGCGGGGTGGAGGGTTTTGCGTATCCGGTCACCCACGGGGAAGCGGAGACATGGCTGGAGGATTT
Organism: Chthoniobacter flavus; assembly: GCA_945860745.1. Taxonomy (GTDB): domain Bacteria; phylum Verrucomicrobiota; class Verrucomicrobiia; order Chthoniobacterales; family Terrimicrobiaceae; genus CAMASH01. The sequence goes on from CAMASH010000116.1 coordinate 5,589, forward strand.
TTTGCGGTGTCGGTTTCACGCTTTTGGAGAATACGAGGATGCGATTTCGACGCGGCACCGGGTGTTGTTTCATTCCGTCCTCACGCCTAGCCTAAACATCGGGTTGTTGAATCCTGATCGCGTGATCGAGCGCGCCGTGGCCTATGCGGCGGAGCATGGTGTGCCGCTGAATTCCCTGGAGGGATTCGTGCGCCAGATCATCGGCTGGCGGGAATTCATGCGCGCCATGTATGCACGACACGGGCGCGCCATGCGCCGGGGGAATTTCTGGGGCTTCACCCGCCGGATGCCGGCGGCATTTTACGAGGGCACCACGGGGATTGAACCGGTGGATCAGGTGATTCGCGCGGTGAAAGAAACGGCCTACTGTCATCACATCGAGCGGTTGATGGTGTTGGGGAATTTCCTGCTGCTGTGCCGGATTCACCCGGACGACGTCTATCGCTGGTTCATGGAGATGTTCATTGACGCGTATGACTGGGTGATGGTGCCGAATGTGTATGGCATGTCGCAGTTTGCCGACGGCGGACTCTTCACGACCAAGCCGTATCTTTCGGGATCGAACTACGTGAGGAAAATGTCGGATTTTCCCGCCGGTCCCTGGTGCGAGGTGTGGGACGGGCTTTTCTGGTCCTTCATCGCGGACCATCGCGATTTCTTCCTGAAAAATCCCCGCCTCGCGATGATGGCCCGGACCTGCGACAAGCTGGGGCCGAAACTCACCAGACACCGGCAAAAAGCGGAGGAGTTTCTGGCGGGGTTGTGAAATAGCCCGACAGAGGGGAGCCCCCGTAAGGCGAATCAAAAGATCGTTCTTCCAGGCGCGCTACCCCGTGGTGCGCAGGCCACTGGCGATGGCGTTGACGGAGAGAAGGACCTTGGGCAGGATGCGCTCGGCCTCGGGCGAGCCGGCGGCCCGGGCCGCGCGCCATTTTTTGAGAATCTCGATCTGCTGGAGGTGGAGGATGCGCAGGGCGTTGGCGCGGAGATGGAGGGTCTTGATCATGCGCGGACGGCGGGTTTCCAGGCTGCCGCCGAAGAGCTCGGACATCATGGCCTTGGTTTTTTCCAACTCGCCGGTGATGACGGAAAAAAGGCGGTCGCGCACGGTGGTGTCCGTGACGAGGGCGCTGTAGTCCCGCATGATGGCGGGGTCGCAACTGGCGAGATTCGTCTCGACGTTGGTCAGGACATAATACATGAGCGGCGATTTTTTCAGGAGTTGGCGGAGTTCCTCGAGGGGGAGAATCTTGGCGGCGAGGAGGGCTTCGATGCCGGTGCCGACACCGAACCAGCCGGGCAGGTAGTAGCGGCATTGATTCCAACTGAAAACCCAGGGAATGGCGCGCAGGTCGTCGAGCGTGCGCTGGCCCGTGCGGCGGGAGGGGCGCGAGCCGATGCTGCTGGTCTCGAGGGCGTCGATGGGGGTGGCCTCGGAGTAAAAATGCATGAAGCCGCCGGTCTGGATGAGGGAGACGTATTTATCGCGGCTGGCCGAGGCCAGGAGTTCGCCGATGGGGGTGAGCGCCTCCAGCGGGCCCGGGCTTTCCCGCTGGGCCAGCGAGTAGCCGGTCACGCCGGCGAGAAGGATTTCGAGATTGTAGGTGGCGGTGCCGAGGATGGCAAATTTCTGGGCGATGGTTTCGCCTTGTTCGGTCAGGCGGATGTCGCCGTTGATGGAGCCGGGCGGGAGGGCGCCGAGGAAGCGGTGGGTCGGACCGGCCCCGCGGCTGATGGTGCCGCCGCGTCCGTGGAAAAAGCGGATCTTGGTGCCGTGGTCGCGTCCGGTTTCGGCCAGGGCGGACTGGGCTTTGTGCAGCGCCCACTGGCTGGCGATGATGCCGCAATCCTTGTTGCTGTCGCTGTAGCCGACCATGACTTGCTGGATGGGTTGTTCGTGCGGGAGGGAGAGGACTTGCACGCGGTCGGTCTGGTGAAAAGCAAGGCTGCGCCGGGTGACGGGATGATCGAGGAAGGCGCTGATGATGCCGGGGCCGTGTTCCAGATCGTCGAGCGTTTCAAAAAGCGGCACGACGGGCAGTTCGCAGAGCAGACCCTCCGGCGTCCAGCGCATCAGGCCGGCTTCGCGGGCCAGAAGGTAAACGACGAGCAGGTCGGACATGCGTTTGGTCATGCTGACGATGAGCGAGCCGATGCCTTCGCGTCCGTAGCTGCGGATGTGGCGGCGCAGGACCCCGTAGCAGGCGAGAATGGCGTCGGCCTGCTCGCCGATGCCGTTGTCATTGTAAAGGAAGGGGCGGGGCGATTGCAGTTCGCGGGCGAGAAATTCGAGCCGGCGGGCTTCGTCCCACGTGCTGAAGTCCGGCACCGCTTGTCCGGTGGCGGCCAGGATCTGAATGAGGGCCTGGTCGTGGAATTGGCTGTTCTGGCGGATGTCGAGGGCACCAAGGTGGAAGCCGAAAACATCGAGGGAGCGGCGCACGGGCCAGACGGCGGTGTCGGCCAGACGCCTGGCGCCCGTCTGGATGAGAGATTCGGCCAGGAGGGAGAGGTCGGCGTCGAGGGCGGCCGGGGAATGATAGTGGAAGCTGCCGGCCTCTCGCATGGCGGGCTGGTCGCCGATGCCGGCCCCGGCCTCGATCGGGAGCTTGGCCTGGAGTAAGAGGACGTATTGCCGCCAGGGCTCGTCGGAATATTGGCGGGAAACGGTTTCGGCCGCCGCGGGATTCTCCGCCGCGAGACGTGCGAGGGCGTTGCTGAGAATAGGCGGAGTCTCCTGAAAATTGCTGGAGAGCGGAAGTTTCGCGGCGAGGGCCTCCAGATGCTGGTGCACGACCACGAGAGCGTTGAGGCGCAGCTCTTTTAAGGATTCGTCGGTGACCCCGGCGGTGACGAGCGGATGGCCGTCGCGGTCGCCCCCGACCCAGGTGCCGAAGCGCACGCGGGGCCAGTTGTGGGGATTCTCCAGCAGGGCGGAGTCGAAGGCGGCATCCTTCCAGGCATTGCGCAGGCGTTCGTCGAGTTGCTCGAGGGCGAGGGGAAAAACCTCGCGCAGATAGAAGTTCACGCCCCGGCGTTCGGTGGAGACCCGGGGTTTTTCCAGGAGGATTTCTCCGGTGCGCCACAGGCGCTCGAGGACGACTTTGATTTCCTGGCGGATGGCCTGCCGCTGGGTGGGGGTGAGCGACTGGTTCTCGAGGGAAGTGAGAAGCAGGTAGATGGCGCGGTGCTGTTCGAGCACGGCGGCGCGTTTCGCTTCGGTCGGGTGGGCGGTGAGGACGGATTCGATGCGGACGGATGGCAGGAAGGCGGCGATCTCGTCGCCGGTGAATCCCTCTTCTTTGAGGCGGGCGAGTTGCTGTCCCCAGAGTCCGGGTTCGGCGGCCAGGCCGTGCTCGATTTCGCGCTGACGGCGGGTTTGGGCGGCGGCGTTCTCCTCGACCATGTTGAGGAGCTGGAAGGCGATCGAGTAGGCCTGCTCGATACCGGGGGGCGGTTCGTGGACATCGTGCGCTGAGGCGCCTCCCTGCCAGGGCAGATGGCTGGCCGCCTCGGCCTCTCCCAGTTCGCAGAGAACCTCCTTGAGACACTCCATCAGATAACTCAGATCCGCATCAATCTTCGCGAATCCCGAAACAATGTAATCAGCCGTCGTTTTCACCCTGCGCGGCATCATTGGGAAATGCGCGGGAAAATCAACCCCGGAATGCCTCACGCCAAGGATGGAAAGGAGGAAAAGGTTTAGAGAACTTCAAAGATGCTTTCCTTTCATCCTACCTACCCTTTGCGTGAGGCTCTTCCTCAGAACTCGGTCAGGTTCTTTTGGGATTTGCCGAGGACTTTTTTCAACTCCTCGCGCACGGTGAGGGTCTGTTCCTCTTTTTTGATGAGGGCGGCCATGCGGTCGGGTGACTCGTCTTCCATGCGCTGGATCTCCTCGAGCAGCATCTCGGCGGTGTTGATCACGCTCTTGAGCTGCTTGATGGAATCCTTGTCGGCGCGGCTCTCGTCCACGATCTGCCGGAAGAAATCCACCTGGCGCTGCAGCCAGGAGATGGCCTCGTCAATCGAAGCCTGTCCGCCCACCAGGCGACCGGTGGGGGTGAAGGCGGGCGGGGTCGGTTCGCCGGGGCGGACGGGGAGCACGCTGTTCGGGCTTTCGGAAATCCCGTTGGACTGCGTGCGGTTGGTGATGACGGTCGGGGTGATGAAGATGATGAGGCTCCTTTTGCGCTGGCTGCGGCTCTTGCTTTTAAACAATTCGCCAACGCCGGGGATGTCTTTCAGGAAGGGCACGCCGGTGTTGTCCCGTGTGTCGGTGGCTTCATCGATGCCGCTCACGGCCAGGGTGAAGCCGGAATCGACCTGGAGGGCGGCATTGTACACCCGCGAGGCAGGAACAGGGTAC
>CAMASH010000117.1 GCA_945860745.1 Chthoniobacter flavus
TGAATGGGTTGTGTTCCTCGCCCGATGCAACCCATTCAGGGTTGGTTCTATTCTCCTGTCGATACCCAAGGTAGCTCATTCTTCGCAACCTTGGGCTGTCGGATTGATCCCCTTCGGGGATTCCTGGAAGATTTTTGTCCTGCACCCCCCTGCGTATCCGGCTTGCCAAGCCCTTCAATGCTGCTTAAACACGCTCGGATATGAAGAAGATTGAGGCAATTATTAAACCCTTCAAAATGGAAGACGTCAAAGAGGCCCTGGCCGAAGTCGGAATCGAAGGCATGACGGTCAGTGAAGTCAAGGGCTTTGGACGCCAGAAGGGTCACACCGAAATCTACCGCGGCAGCGAATACACCGTGGACTTTTTGCCCAAGGTCAAATTCGAAATTGTTGTCTCCGACTCCGTGGTGGACAAGGCCGTGAAGGCCATCTCGGAATCGGCCAAGACCGGAAAAATCGGCGATGGGAAAATCTTTATTCTGCCGATCGAAAACGCCATCCGCATCCGCACCGAGGAAACGGGCGAAAGCGCGATCTAGTTTCCCCCTCTGGACGCTCTGCCGCCCTGGCTCGTCGTCATCATCCTCGGCTTCGTCGAGGGACTGACGGAATTTATCCCGGTCTCGTCGACGGGTCATCTGCTCATCGCCGAGCACTTCCTGCACCGGCCCCAATCCGATCTTTTCAATGTGGTCATCCAGGTCGGTGCCGTGCTGGCCGTGCTGCCCCTCTTCCGCCACCGCATCGCCATGCTGCTGCGCTGGCGCGAACCGGCCAGCCTGGACCTGAACCTCAAGATCTTTGGGGCGTTTTTTATCACCGCCGTGGGCGGCCTGCTGCTGGATAAATGGAATTTCGCATTGCCGGAAACGGTTCAGCCGGTGGCCACGGCCCTTATGGTCGGCGGCGTCATTTTTATTCTGGTTGAGTCGCTCCTCAAAGGGCGGAACCTGACCGCCAGCATTTCCTGGACTGTCGTGCTGGTGGTCGCTCTGGCCCAACTTCTGGCCGCGGTTTTTCCGGGCACTTCGCGTTCCGGTTCCACCATCATTCTGGCCATGCTTTTCGGGGTGACCCGGGTCATGGCCACGGAGTTTTCCTTCCTGGTCGGGATCCCCACCCTGCTGGCCGCCGGGGGATTCAAAATTTTCAAGGCGCTCAAGGAAGGGGCCACCGAGGACTGGGGGCTGCTGGCCCTGGGCGCGGTGGTGGCCGCGGGGGTTTCCTTCCTTGCGGTGAAGTGGCTCTTACGGTTCGTCCAGACCCACAGCTTTGTGAGTTTCGGAATCTATCGCATCCTCTGCGGAATTCTGCTCCTCTGGCTGCTGTGGCCCAGGACATGAACGCAATTCTCCCCGACCTGCAAGGCAGCGTGCTCTGCGAGGACGTGCGCGCGGAAGCCAGCGGGCAGCAGACGATCATTGGCGTGATCGGCGTGATCCCCGCTCCGGTGCTTCCCCTCGGATTCTTCAAGCTCTGCCTCTGGACCCGTTGGTGTGGCGGCACGGGCGAGTTTATCCAACGATCCCTGATTCTGGGCTGCGATGACGACCAGCCCATCGCCCAGAGTGAAGTGCGGTTTGCGCTGCCCGAATTGAATGCGCATGCCACGAATGTCCATGTTTTCGGCGGAGTCCAGTTTCAGAGACACGGAATCTACCACGTGGAGATCCAGATCGACGGGGAGTTGCGCATGCGGTTCCCGCTGCCGGTCGTGCCGGTCCAGCACCAGGCGCAAACGGCCGGCTGAATCGCCGCCGCTCGCGACCGGGTTCTGGAAAAACCTCCAAAATCCATTGAACATTCCCCGCGAAATCTTGTCCCCATCGCGGCCCGGATTGGCCGCCGAAAAAGTTGCACAAACGGCCCGCAAAACCCTAAGTTTGCCGGAATGCGGTTCCTCCGTAAATATGCCTTCTGGCTGCTGTTGTCCTGTCTCGGGGCCGGACTGGTCGGCGCCCCGTCAGCGCAGACCGCCCGGACGCGGCTGGCCGACGGTTTTGACCAGCCCGTGGGCAAGCCGGACGCCGAGGGCTACTACACCTCGCGCCGGTTCCGTCCCGGCTACCACATGGGGGAGGATTGGAACGGAGACAGTGGCGGAAACACCGATCTGGGCAAGCCGGTTTATTCCACGGCCAATGGTCTGGTCGTTCTCGCCCGGGACATGAGGATGGGCTGGGGCAACCTCGTGATCATCCGGCACACATTTTTGGAGGACAAACAAATGAAGACGGTCGATTCGGTTTATGCCCATCTCGACAAGATCACCGTCCGCGAAAACCAGCAGATTGTCCGGGGCCAGCAGGTCGGCACCATCGGCACCGCCCACGGCCTCTACCCGGCCCACCTGCATTTCGAAATCCGCAAAAATATTTACATCGGCTACAATCAGCGCGGATTCGGCAAAGATTACTCGAATTATTTTTCGCCTGGCGCCTTCATTGCCCCGCGGCGGAAACTCTCCGGGACCGGGCGCAGTGCCCTCGTCGCCGTCAACACCTTCAACCTCGAGGGCCAGGGGGCTCCCCCGGGCGAGGATCCCACCCAGCGCGCTCTGAACAAATTCACGGCCCCTCCCGCCAGCCCCCTCCAGGCTCCGGCCAAGAAAACAGGCGTCTTCCGGGTCAATCGTTTTGATGATCTTTAATTGCGCGCCTTGTCACCGGCCGGGCGCCGGATTAAACCATCCGTCTTGAGCACGCCGGAATCTCTCTTTCTCATCGCCGGCGCGGGCCGGTATCCCTCGCTCCTGATTGATGGGGCGCGGGCCGCTGGAGTCCGCCGAATCGTCGCCGCCGCCTTTGTCGGGGAAACGCTCGAGGCCACCGCCGCGGCGGCCGACGAGGTTCACTGGATGCGCGTGGGGCAGCTCGGGCACATGCTCACCGCCGCCAAAAAATCCGGGGCCCGCCAGGCCATGATGGCCGGCCAGATTGCCCCGAAAAACCTCTTCGATCTGCGCCCCGATTTGAAGGCTCTGGTGATCCTGGCCAAGCTGAAACGCCGCAATGCCGAGACGCTCTTCCGGGAGATCGCCAGCCAGCTCGACCAAGCGGGCCTTGAACTTCTCCCGGCCACGACGTTTCTCGACGCCCATCTCGCCGCCGCGGGCCACATCGCCGGGCCAAGGCTCAAGCCGCGCAATCTGGACGACATAAACTTTGGTTGGGAAATTGTGCGCGCGACCAGCCGGCTCGACATCGGTCAGACCGTGGTGGTCAAGCATGGCACGGTGCTGGCGGTCGAAGCCTTCGAGGGAACCAACGAATGCATCCGTCGCGGCGGGGCGCTCGGGCGGGATGGCAGCGTGATGGTGAAGACCTCCAAGCCCGGGCAGGACATGCGTTTTGATGTTCCGGTCATCGGCGAAGAGACCATCGCCATCGCCCGCGAAGCGAAAGTGAAGGTTATCGGCCTCGAAGCCGGCCGCACCCTCCTGCTCGACCAGCCCCGCGTCTGCCAGGCCGCCGATGAAGCCGGCCTTACCCTCTACGGGATTTCTCCTTGAAAAAGGAAACCCCTGACTTTTCCGAATGGACCCTGATTATCTTTTCGACCCCGGCAGCAAACTCCCGGTAGTGCTCATTCGTGAAAATTCCTGATTCATCCCCCCGATTGCGCGCCGGGGTGGTCGGCGTCGGCCACATGGGCATCAATCATGCCCGCATCTACTCGGAGCTGGCATCCTGCCGGCTCGCCGCGGTTTACGATCAGGATGCGGACGCCGCCCGCCAGGCCGCCCGGAAATACCAGACCCGCGCGGCCGATTCGCTGGAGGAATTTGCCAGTCTGGTTGACGCCGCCACCATTTGCACCCCCACGGTTACACATTACGAGGTCGGGAAGTTTCTGCTCAACGCGGGCAAGCACCTGCTGATCGAAAAGCCCATCGCGGACACTCCCGAACACGCGCGAGCCCTCTCCGAACTGGCCGCCCAACGGGGCTGCGTCCTTCAGGTCGGCCACGTCGAACGCTTCAACCCGGTCCTGGCCGCGCTCGAAAACAAACTCCAGAACCCCCGCTTCCTCGAAGTCACCCGTCTCTCCCCCTACCCGAACCGCAGCACGGACATCGGGGTCGTGCTCGACCTCATGATCCATGACATCGAGATCATCCGGCACATCATCCGCTCGCCCATTGCCAGCATTGACGCCGTGGGCCTCTCGGTTCTGAGCAAGGACGAGGACATCGCCAATGTCCGCTTTCGTTTTGAGAACGGGGCCGTGGCCAATGTCACCGCCAGCCGCATCAGCCAGAACAAGGTCCGCAAAATCCGGGTGTTCCAGGAAAACGCCTACCTCTCGCTTGATTATCAGAACCAGTCCGGCTACCTGCTCCGGCTCGCCCGCGAAGATGAACGCGAGAGTTCCTTTCTCGGAAAGATCGCGGGACTGGCCGCCGATGGACCGATCGTGACGGACTTCAGCGGCCGGCGCATCGTGCGCGAACCGGTGGAAGTGGAGAAAGGCGAGCCGCTCAAAATCGAGATCGAATCCTTCCTCCATTGCGCCCGCGAAGGGGCCAAGCCCAAGGTTTCCGGCTATGCCGCCGCCGATGCCCTCGACATCGCTCTCGATATCACCCGCCGCATCGAGGAAGCCGATCCGCGCAAGAAACCGGAGCCCACGATCTGAAATCCGCCCCGCCCACCATCTGGATCGTCGCCGGCGAGACCAGCGGAGATGCCCGCGCCGCGGAGGTCCTGCACAGCCTGCGCGAGCTCGCGCCCGGCCTTCGCTTTATTGGCGCGGGCGGACCCAAGATGAAGCCCCTGGCTTCTGAACCCTTCGACGACTGGGTGGCGCACGCGGGCGTGCTGGGTCTCTGGGATGTGCTGAAGCATTACGGATACTTTCGTAAGAAATTCCACGGCATGCTGGCCCGCATTGCCGGGATCCAACCCGACGCCGTCCTGCTGGTCGATTATCCCGGTTTTAATCTCCGTCTGGCCAAGGCCCTGCGTTCCCGCGGATATGGCGGGAAAATTCTTTATTACATCAGCCCCCAAGTCTGGGCCTGGGACCGCGGACGCATCCCGAAAATGGCCCGCATCCTCGATCTCATGATCTGTGTGTTTCCCTTCGAGCAACCGATGTATGAGGCCAGCGGACTGCACACGGTCTTCGCCGGACACCCGCTGCTTGAGGCCCTGGCCAGGGAAAAGATTTCCGGACCGCGCGAGGAAAACCTCCTGGCCTTTTTCCCCGGCAGCAGGGAGCGCGAGGTGAAGCGGATTTTTCCCGTCATGGTCCAGGCCGCCGCCGTCATTCAGCGTTCCCGCCCGGAAGTCCGCTTCGAGGCCGCGGCGGCCAGCGAGGTGCAGGCCGGCCGGATGCGCCAGATGGCGGCCGGTGCCCCCATCACCATCCGCTGCGGAGACGCTCACCATCTCATGCAGCGCGCCAGCGCCGGCATTGTCTGTTCCGGGACAGCCACGCTCGAAGCGGCATTTTTTGGCCTGCCCTATTGCCTGGTTTACAAAATCGCCTGGCTGACCTTCGAGGTGGGCAAGCGGCTGGTGGATGTCGATGCCCTCGGCATCATCAACATCCTGAACAATCACCAGGTCAATCCCCCACCCGACCCGCGGGTTCCAGCGCAGGCCGCACCGCATGTGATTCGCGAGTTTATCCAGCAGAACGCCACTCCCGAGGCCCTGGCGGCGGAGGGCCTGCGCTTGCTGGATGACGCCCCGGCCCGTGCCGAATTGACCGCAAGAATGAAAACCATCGTTGCCTCACTCGACGGTGAGGGTGCCAGCCGGCGGGCCGCCGCGGCCATCCTGAACGCCATTTAGAGGGCCCTCATTTCGGCATTTCCTTTCCAGGGAATCCATGGATTCTCTTGTCAGGCTTCCTTTCATGCGATTTCGGACACGAGTTTTTACGCTGTTCCTGCTTCTGGCCGTCTTCAGCAGCCTCCTGGTCGCAGCCTTCATGTATGGGCCGACGCCCAAGCTCTTCTACGATCTCCTGCGCACCAACGTCCTTTCCGTCGCCACCACCGCCGCCGCGATGATCGACCCGGTCGAACACGAAAAGATCCAAACGCGGGCTGACCAGAAATGGTCTGCCTCGCTGGACCAGTCCCGCTTAACGCCGGCCTCGCCATCGTCGGGAACATCGGCTCCAAGCACCGCATGGAATTCACCGCCATCGGTGATTCGGTCCATCTTGCCTCCCGCCTCGAACAAGCCACCCGCGAACGACAGGGGGACATTCTCGTCAGCGAATACACTTACGTCAGCGCCCGCAGCCGCTTTCCCTTCGAACCCGCCGGGGAGATTCCCCTCAAGGGCAAATCCGAAAGCGTCCGCCCCGACACCGTGAAACCTTCTGTATGATACAAACCTCCACTTACACTTGAACCTAAACTTACACTCCCTCTTGCCGGAGTTTATGTTCAGGTTCAGGGGTAAGTGTAAGATAAGAAGAGAGCCATGAACACCGACACCTTTCCCAAGGCCCACCTCGAATCCCTTTGGGCTCCCTGGCGGGTTGAGTATTTTCAAACGAAGGAAACCGCCGATCCCGACTTCCTGACCGCCGCCGCGCACGCTACCGACGACGCGGAACACCTGGTCGTGACCCGCGGCAAATACGCGTTCCTCATCATGAACAAGTATCCGTATTCCGCCGGACATCTCATGTCGGTGCCCTATCGCAAAGTCTGCGACATGGCCGAGATCACCGACGACGAGGTCCTCGAACTCTGGAAACTTTGCCTCCATGCCCAGCGGTTGTTGAAAGAGACCGTCAAGGCCCAGGGGTTCAATATCGGCTGGAATCTGGGGAAAGCCTCCGGCGCCGGAGTCGATGACCACCTGCACCTCCACATCGTGCCCCGCTGGATCGGTGACGCCAATTTCATGACCGTCACCGGCGGCGTCCGTGTGATTCCCGAGGGACTGCGTCCGCTCTACGACCGGCTTATCGCGGCGCAATCAATTCAAGAGGGTTCATAGCGGGTTGACTCGCCGTCGGCGAGGATCTTCGCTGCGCTCCGGTTCTCACGTCCCTGAATTCTACGTTCCGAAATACCGGTCCCCGGCATCACCGAGCCCGGGCACGATATACGCTTTCTCATTCAACCCCGGATCCAGCGCCGCGAGAAACACAGGCACATCGGGATGTTTACGGCGGAACAACTCCACCCCCTGCACGCAGCCGACAAGGGCCATCAAGCGCAAGTGCCGGGCCCCGAATGCCTTCAATTCCGTCACAGCATCAGCGGCACTGTTTCCCGTGGCCAGCATGGGATCGACCAGAAAAACCTCGGTTTCGGCCAGGTCGGGCGGAGCCTTGAAATAGTAGCGCTTCGGCTCAAAAGTCTTCTCATCGCGATACATGCCGATATGTCCGATCCGGGCCTGGGGCAGCACCGCCAGCATGGCCTCCGCCATGCCGAGACCGGCACGGAGAATCGGCACGATGGTCACCGGACAGGCCAGACGGTGGCCACGGCAAATTGCCAGAGGCGTTTCGATGTCCAGTTCTTCCAGGGGCAAATCGCGGGTGGCTGCAAAGGCCACCAAGGCCGTCAGCTCATGTAAAGTCCGGCGAAATACTTCACGCGAAGTCTCCTTGTTGCGCAGAATCGCGATTTTACTTTTGACCAAGGGATGATCGACCACCACGCATCCCGGGATACTCGCTTCCACCATCCTGCCATTTTATGGAAGACCGGGTCATCAGGCCAGAATCAATCGCAGGGCACCGAGAAAAGAAAAGGCGATCATCAACCATTCAAAGACCCTCTGGTTGATTTTTCCCAGCAACCAGCGGCCCAGAAGAATTCCGGCAATGATGGCTGGCAGCAGAAGGGCATTAAAAGCGAGCGAGGGCGGCTTGATCAAACCCAACGCAACACTAAAGGGAATCTTGGCGAGGTTGACGAAAAAGAAAAACCAGGCGGCAGTGCCGACGAATTCATACTTGGGCAGCCGCGCCACCAGGAGGTAGATGGTCATGACGGGTCCGGCGGCGTTGGCCAGCAGGGTGGTCACACCCGCCAGCCAGCCCAGCGGCCAGGCGAGGCCAGGATGCTCGACCGCACTGGCGGCCATCCGGCGGGTCAGCTTTTGCAAAACCATCAGGGCAAGCAACGACAAAGAAATCCAGCCGATCAGCGGACCGAAGTTCTGATCCGGAATCCGCGGCATGAGGAAAAACCCGGTCACAATGCCAAGGAGTGCTGGCGGCAACATGCGCACGAGGTGGCTCCAAACCGTGAACTGGCGAAACGCACTGACGGCGAAAATGTCCGCCACAATCAGCATGGGCAGAATCACCCCGGTGGAAGCCCGCGCGGGCAGAATCTGCGCCATGACGAGGATGGCCACCATGCCGACACCCCCGATTCCCGCCTTGGACAATCCGATGCACAGCGCGGCCACCACGGCAAGAAGCCAATGGGTCAAGGTCAGGTCGGGCATGGCTTCTCATAAAACCACGCAGGCCGCGGGAGACAGAGCGAAAAATCGCAGAGGGAACAGGCGTCCCACCTGCCGCCCGCTCAGGCCGTGCGGCGCTTGCGCCGCTGCCTGAACCCGACCAGGCCTGCGCCGAGGGCCACGAGGGCGGCGGTGGTGGGTTCGGGGACGATGGTGATGAAGCCGGTGGTGGCGTTGAACGTGGCGGTCTGTCCCAATGACAAGCCGGTGGAATTCACCGACGTGAAATCCCCGGAGAATCCGCCGGCGTTGGCGAGCAGTTGCAGCACATCCGCGCCGTTGGCGAAAGTTCCACCGCTAAAGAGGAGGTTGAGCGAGCCGCCGAAGGTCACGCTGCCGGCGCCGTCCACGAGGTCGTAGGTTCCCGCTGTGAAGAGCGGGCTGGTGATGTCAAACGTGGTCCCCGTTGCACCCGACAGGTCAAGCCTGAGGCCCGAATTGACCGTGACGGTGCCGGGTGAATTGCCCGGCCGGAACGACCCGCTCACGGCCAGCGTCTTGCCACTTCCGGAGAGTGTTCCGGACCCGGTCAGGACGGACAGCGCGTAGGTGCCGGACGTGAGGGCGGCTATGTCAAAGCTGCCGCTGGTGCCGAGCGCGAGGCCGCCGGTGCCGAGCGCGCCCGTGCCGGAGAGCGCCAGCGTGCCGCCGGAGATCGTGGTGAGGCCCGCGTAGGAATTCGCTCCGGCGAGCGTGAGCGTGCCGCCGCCCTGTTTCGTGACCGCTCCCGTGCCGCTGATGATGCCCGAGTAGGTCGAGGCATCGGAGCGATTGAAGATCAGGGTGCCGTTGTTGGTGAGTGTTGAAACGCCGAGGACGCCGGTGGTTGTGCCGGTGCCGATCTGGAGCGTGCCGCCAGAATTCAGAGTGATCGTGCCGTAGGTGCCCTGCGAGAGCGTGCCTGCCACCGACACGAGGCCACCGTTCATCGTGAGCGTGCCGGTGCCGGCAATGGCTATGGAGAGGTCGCCTCTGTTGGCCCATGTTCCGCTCGATACTGTGGCCGTGCCGACGCCGCTGGCGCTGCTGCCGAGAGTGCCGTTTGAGTTGGTGACGCTGCCGCCGTTCACGTTGAGTGTGCCGGTGCCGCTGTAGCCGACCCAGAGGCCGCTGCTATTGGCCCACGTGCCACTCGACACCGTGGCCATGCCAACGCTGCCGTTGTACCAGCCGAGATAGCCGTTTGTGTTGGTCGCATACCCGCCGTTCACGGTCAGCGTGCCGGTGCCGCTGTCGCCGACGTAGAGGCTGCCTCTATTGGCCCACGTGCCGCTACTCACCGTGGCGGTTCCGACGCCGGTATTGTTAAAGCCAATACCCCCAGCGTCGTTGGTCACGCTGCCGCCGTTCACGTTGAGTGTGCCGGTGCCGGAGTAGCCGACGGTGAGATGGCTGCT
>CAMASH010000118.1 GCA_945860745.1 Chthoniobacter flavus
CCGTCGCCGAGGGCCTACAAGTGCCACCTGACGCCGTGCCGCCGCTCGTCCTCGCGCTGGCATCCATCGGCACCGCCCGCGCACTCGAAGTCGAATTGTCTCCGCAGTGGCGCGAAACGGTAAATCTTTGGGTCTGTGTCCTGATGGATTCCGCGCAAAAGAAATCCGCGATTCTTAAACTGCTGAAGCGACCGCTCGAAGAGTGGGAGAAACGCAAGCGTGTCTACCTCGCGCCCGCCCTCGCCGATTACGATGAAAAGCGCAACGGACTCACCTCACAACTCGCCGGTAAGCGTCAGAAGCAAAATGTCGCCACTGGCCACGAACTAACCAAACACCGCGACGATGCCCGCGAAATCCGCGCAAAGTTGGAAAGCATGCCGCCGCTTTTCGCTCCCAACCTTATCGCCGACGACATCACCCCCGAGGGACTCCGCAATGACCTAGAGATTAACGGCGAGAAAGTTGCGTACGTCACCGCCGAGTCCGACGCTGAGCAACTCCTTGGAAAACGCTACGGCAACGGGGGGCCCAATCTGAATCTTATTCTGAAAACCAAAGGTGGCGACTCCGCGACGACATCCCGAGCAAGTGGCCTACGGTGTCACCTCGAACAACCTCTTACTTGCAACGCGCTTATTGTTCAAATGACCGCCGTAGCAGGTGTGTTGCGCGACCCTTACGCGCAAGGCCGTGGACTGGTTGCGCGGTACTGGTTTTTGGCTTTGGCCCACCCGTCTGACTTTGTGGAAAACCTGAAGCCCGCCCAAGTGCCGCCGCATCTCCTCGACTGGTGGGGCACGCACTTTCGACGTCTTTTGGATCTCCCGTGGCCGGGGAGTGTAATTCTCACCGCCGACGGCCCCGCCCGCTGCGAACAAGGCCCCCGCGTTCTTCGCCTGACACCCGAGGCCGATGAATTATTCACCAACTTCCGAGGAGAGGTAAATCGGCGAAAGAAGGAGGACGGCGACCTTTATGACATCCGAGAGTTTGCCGCAAAGTTTGCCGGGGAAGTGGCCCGCATCGCTGCCATTCTTCACGCTTTGCAAGCGGACGAAGGTGAACTCATCCCCGCCGAAACGATGCGCGCCGCCTGTGCGTGGGCACCGTTTCTACTGGCTCACTACAAGAACGCTCTTGGTGACGCCTCCGAGGGTGACGACATGAAGCTCGCCCGCCGCGTGCTGCGTTGGTTCAAGCGCGAAGACAAAGCCGAGGCGACCGCCAACGAAATCCTGAAGGCACTCGACGGCGGCGGTAGATACAAGAAAGACGACTTCACACTGGCCTTCGCATTGCTCATCGAAAGCGACTGGCTCCGCGAGTTGCCGAAACCTCCGACGAATCCAAGGGGTGGCCGCCCCTCGACGCGCTACACCGTCAACCCCGCCGCGTTGGCGTAGGCACAAGCAGACGTTCTGTACCTTCTGTCCCTGCTCACCTGACAAATCAGGGGGCAGGGCTTTTGCGTTCTGTCCCTTTTGTCCCTGCTCAACGTGCAACCGTGGGGTGTGGCTGGTGTGTCGTGAGATCGTGAGTCAGGCCAACGACCTCGCGCGCGGGACGGGGGCGACGGTGGGGCGCTGACCGGCGATGGGGAGAAGTCGATAAGGACTTGTTCAATCTTTCACAAGGATTGCCCGCCCTTGCACCTTTTTATTAATGTAGCTGGTTCCTTGATATGTTCCCGTTTCGTCAGAAAATTTTTCAATGAGGACACCATTCGCTCCAATGGCAGCAGCTTGTTCCTTCAGGGACGCAATCGCACCATCAGTTTTTTTCTGAGCGCTCCAGCCGGTCTTGCCGGTCGCTTCGATCAACGCGATCACTTCAAAAGACTTGGGAGGGGTATCGAAGACCTTAACGGTAGATGGTTGTATCGCAGGTCTGGCCGTCCCGACGAGGATTGATGAACTGCTGTTGCATCCTGATAATAACAGGGTAGCCGTGATAACCATTAGTGATTTGATCATGTGTCTTGATAGGAAACTGGATTTTCAGGGGGATCGGATCCGGGAGGGGTTTAAAAAAGCACCAGTGTAACGACGATGTATAGCTTGCCTCGCGGAAAGAACCGCTCACCTGCATGCACGATCTACGAGCCGGTGCGACCCTGTTTCTTTCTGTCACGGTCAAAATCCGATTTTGGGGCGGCGGCTGCTAGGAAACTGGATTTTGACGACTCGCGCCCTGCGAAACTCGCTAAGGGTTGGACTGGGGTTCATCGCGTGGGTTGGGTTGCTGGAAGGAAACTGGATTTTGTGGGGGTTGGGTCGGGTGGGGTTTTTTGTCACTCACACCGGCGCGCCGAGCCGATCGGTTGCTCAGAAGCTAATCGAATTGGTCCAGATATATTGCCGAGGTTCGCCGACGAAGGTGGCGCCGATCGCGTCTTCAACCGTAAAGCCGGTCCCACTGGCCGGGCGCAGGTCGACCTGATACCGATTGAACATATTGTTGATGTTGATCTGCGTCCGGAAGCCATAGCGGCCAATCTTACGGCGATAGGAAAGAAAGGAATTTACCTGTGGGCTCACGTTGGCCTCCCGATAGAGTTTGCGGATGTTGCCACCCTTGCCGTCGGGTTCCGAATACCAGCTCCCGGTGCGCTTATCGATATCCCACCGAATCGTGCCGCCCAGGGTGAAGCCCCGGAACCAACCTCCGGTCAGGTCGAAGGAATTCGTCCATACGACGCGAAACCGCGGGTGGCCGATGGTCGGCTCGCCGGCCTTTGATACCTGGATCACGCCGTTCAGGCCACCCGGGTCGTTGTAGAAATACGGAATCTCGGAAATCGGCCGGCCGGGGCGGAGGGTGCGGGCCTGCAGGCCGGCGGGGGTCTGGAACCAGCGGAGCGCGCGGAAGAGCACGCTGTTGTTGGCGATGCGCCCATTGACCTGCGTCGTGCCACCCCTGCCGTAGGCGTAATAATCGCTGGTCGAATTGCTCATCATCGCGACCGTGAGCTGCGTGTTGGTCGCGCCAACGACCGGCGCGCGGAGGGTGCTCGTGCCATTGACGGCGGCGACACCTGCGGCGTCGGTCGGGATGATAAAGGGCGTGCCATCCGAATAGGTGACGCCGCCGGTGGCCTTGTTGTAGTGGAATTCGTCGTTCCAGAGCAGCGCGTAGGTCGTGTCGGTCTTGATTTGGCCGCCCTGCTGGGTGAATCCGAAGCGTGAGCGCCAGTTCTTGGTCGGCGCCGCGGTGACGATGATTTCCAAGCCGCTCGATTCCTTGTTGAGGTTGATATACGAACTCCGCTGGGAGGCGTTGAACGCGTCGTTGA
Source organism: Chthoniobacter flavus (assembly GCA_945860745.1). Classification (GTDB taxonomy): domain Bacteria; phylum Verrucomicrobiota; class Verrucomicrobiia; order Chthoniobacterales; family Terrimicrobiaceae; genus CAMASH01. The sequence goes on from CAMASH010000118.1 coordinate 3,296, forward strand.
TCCCGATGGGATTGATCGTGTCCTGGCCGCCGACGTTGAAGCTTTCGGGTTTCGAGGTGGCGCGGTAGTAGGCAATCGAGCCGGAGATACGGCTGTTGAGGGGTTCGTACTTGAAGCCGATTTCCTGACTGAAGCCCTGGTTGTCTTTCGCCGGATTGCCATAGGGATCGTTCGACGCGTTGGGGTAGAAAGTCTGACCGACGTTATAGTAAGAGTAGAGCCAGGGTTTGACGCGGTAGGTGAGGCCGAGGTTGTAACTGCTGTTTTCGTTTGAGAGATCGGTCCAGGCCCGCGTGCCGGTGAGGGCGGTGTTGGGGCGGCGTGAGAACGTGCCGGAGAGGCGGTAACCGAAGAGCGTAGTGAAGCGGTCGTCGAACCAGCGGGTGTAATTCGCGCCATAGAGGCCCCAATTCTTGTTGTCTTCGGCGTAATTGCTGAGGTTGTCCCCGTTGTTCACGCCGGTGAAGCCGGGCACGAGGGCGACGAGCCCGAGCGGGTTGAGGGGGCTCTCGAAGGCGGGGTTGCGCGGGTTCGCCTGCAGCAGGACGTAGTTCTTGCCGTTCACCGTTATCTGGCTCGAGCCGTTCCGAAAATACGGCTTCTTCTGCGGGCCGTCGCTCACCGACCAATAGAGCGTGGGTGTTTCGACGCGGCCGAGTGGGTTGGCGCCGCTCGTCCCGCCAGCGGCGGCGGGGCGCGGGTTTGTCAGGTCGTAGACGCGGAAACTCGCGTCCGCCTCGTAGTAGCGGTAAACCGTATTACCGCCGGCGCTGATGTTCAGGTCGTAGCCGAAGACGGTCTGGCTCTTCGCGCGGCCGCGGAAGAGGTCGTTGGTAAGGACGGCATTCGCGCGGTAGGCGTGCTGTTTGCCGGCGGTGCGTCCCATCCGAAAGGATGAGCCATTGGCCCATTCGCCATTGAGGAACGGGTTGCTAGTGTTGAACGCGCGCGGCGCGAGCAGCGAGCCGCCGTCCGCCCCGCGCTGGCTCTTCGTGTGCTCGTACATCGCGCCGAGCGAAGTCGCGAGCCACTTGGCCCACACCGTGTCAGCGGTGATCGTGTAGGTCTCGTTGGTGATGTCCTCCGACTGGGCCCAACCCGACCACGAGGAGGCATTGTCCCAATCGAGCTTGCCGTTGACGATGGCACCGGCGGGGTAGGCGGCGCCGGTCTTGGGGTTGGTGGCGCCGGCCTGGTTGGTCGCGAGGAGATACAGCAGCGAGAAGCTATGGCGGGGATCACGCGTGGCGTTGGTAAAACTTAGATTGTCGCCGCGGGTCGGAACGATGCGGTCGTTGTCCGTCCGGCGGGCGGTGAGCCGGAGCAAGGTGTGGAACGGCAGCTTTGCCGAGAGCGTGCCGTAGTGGGCGCGCGTCTTGGACCCAATGTAAAGCCGGCGGTAGTTCTGATCCTCGTCGAGCGCGGTGAAGCGGAATGCAAGGTTCTTGAGCCCGAGGTTCGCGTCGAAGATCCAGCGTTTCGATCCGTATTGGTCGATTCTGGAATCGATGCCGACGGTGGTGGTGGGGCGGTGATCGCTGCCGAAGCGGGCCTGCTTCGAATTGGTGTTGGTGAAACCGCCGGCGCCGCTCGCCCCAAACAGGAGAGCGTTTGCGCCCTTGATCACCTCGACGCGCTCGGTGTCGAACATGTCGGTGGCACCCGAGCGCGTGGGGCTGGCGCTGAAGCCGTCGCGGCGGGTCGTGCCGGCGGTGAGGCCGCGCGACCCGACCTGCGACACGCTAAAGCGGTCGCCGGGCTGGTTGTTGTTCGCGTCGACTTCGGGCGTGGCGACCACCTGGCCGGCCCCGGCCCCGTAGCCATTGAGCAGGTCCTCCACCGTGGTCGTCGCAACGTCCTGCATGAATTGCTCAAGGAAGATATCCGCGGCGACCGGCGTCTTGAGCAACTCCATATTGAACGCGCTGATCGAATTGGAGTTCAGCGCGCCGTAGCTCGTGTCCCTGTCAGTGCGCACCTCGAACGGCGACATATACATCGTTCCACTGGCCTTGGACGCCTTCGCCTCGTCGTCGCGCAGCGCGGCAAGTTCGTCGGGATCAAGCCGACCGTTCTGGTTGCGATCGTATTTCGCGAGAATTTGGGCTGCCGTGGGGTTGGCGGAGGTGCCGGTCGATTGACCGCGACCAGATAGCGCGAACATCAACAGGACGGCGAAGGCACCAATCAGGCGGGTGGCGGGGCACCAGTAGCAGCGGAGGGTACTCATGGTTGGGAGCAACGGCGTGATGAATTTCGTGGTCTGGAGTTCTGCCGACGGGTTCTAATAGCCGAGGTCCTTCACCGCTGGTTCGCCCAGTCGCTCACGCAACTGGGCGAGATACAGGCTGGCGGGAGTCACGGGCTGGTTGGCGGAGAAGAACGCTTCCTGGCTGAATGTCTTGTGGGGCTCGCCCTTGCATCCGATCGCCAGATTCAAAGCTCCGGGCGGCATCTGCACCTGAAGATATTTCACGGTACAATTCCACGCGATGCCCCAACCGATGGCCCAGCCGTGACCCGAACCGGAGGTGTGCCGGTTGATCAAGTCGATCCTGCCGTCCGGGATTTTGCACGAGTCAATCAGCAGACCCGTGGACCAACGCATGTGGGGCTGGATGCTGCCGGTGCCCTCGAAAGTGCAATTGAGCACCACGTTCAACATGGCGGTGGCATTCAGGGTCGCCACATAGAACCCTCCCAGACCGTGCGAGGTGCAACGGTCCACGAGCACCTGGGAGCCTCGGATGGAAATATCCGCCGGATAGCCCGCTCCCTTCTCCACGGTCGAGTTGTGATACGAGTGGGCTCCGGTAATGGTGATGCGCCGGCATCCCTCCCACACCTGGACGTTGTTGAGAGTCTCGCGCATGACGATGTCCCTGACCCAACAATCCTGACACCCGCCTTTGAGCGCCACGGAGATGAACTTTCCTGCCGTCAGGGTGCCTTTGTGCGGCGGCGAAACAATTTGCAGCGATTCGAATCCGCACTGGCTCAGGCGATTCACCTTTGGCGTTTTCACCACCACTGCCGGCTCCTGGTCGAGATACAGACGGTCGATTGTATCCGTGATCGGCAGATCGAGTGTGATGCGATTGCCTTCAATCGAGCGGATGGTGCGGTGCATCGTCGCCGAAGTATCGTCTTTCATCCACGTCTGCGGCTTCCCGTTGCGGACGAGGGTGTCCATGCCCATGAAGTGAATCCACTTCGCCGTTCTCGGCCAACGGATGCGAATGGGATCGCCCGCGGCCAGCCCCGTCGCATCCTTCACCGAAAAGTTCAGCGTACCCGCCGGCACCAACGCATCGGCGATTGGAAAGGTGTCTGTCGGGCTTTCTTTCGGGAACGACACCTCCGGACCGGCGATAATCAAAGCGGTATGCGGCTCGCCCGTCATTTCGATCACCGTTCCACCCTGGCCCGATCCCGAGCCACGCAACACGACTCCGTCCTGTTCAATTGTGATCGGTTTCGCGCATCGAAAGGTTCCCGGCTTCAGTAAAACCGCCCCGCGAAAACCCTGCCCAATCGGCAGCGCTGAAACCTCGTCGACGGCAGCCTGAATCGCCGCCGTATCGTCGCCGCCTGAGGGAGCCACTACTTTTTTCACCGGCAGCGAGGGGATCGCGACCCCACCGCCCATGTAACCCGCATGGGAGAAATCGACCATGCGTTCACCCTTCGGTGTCTTCTTGTATTCCAGTTTTCCGCTCGCGCCCAAGGCGACCCACTGGCGGTTGAGCAGCTCCGGGTTGGCGTTGTCAGTGGACGGCGATGCCATCGAGGGAGAGCTGGCAGCGAGCGAAGCCCTAAAATCCTCCAGCGTGAACGCTTCCTTGCCCTTGGATATCGCCATCCAACGCGCTGCGATCGATTCGGGGTGTCGTTTGGCAATTGGAGCGGCCAGGAACTCGGCTTTGGTAACCTTGCCGTCACCGTTGGCATCCCACTTCTTGAAAGTTTCCTCCGGAGCCGCCTTGGCTTTCTCGGCGGCGTAGTTGGAAAGCGCGCTGCCGAGGAGTAACGCGCAAAGTGCGAAGGTGAGTTTCATATTAGCTGGGCTGGAAGGAAACTGGATTGCTCCTAAGAAACAGCACCTGCCTTGGTTGGTTGGAGCGAGAAGCCGAGGAGGGCCGCCTGCTTGCGCAGAGAACGCTCCTTGCGTTGCTGATAGGAAAACAAAGATCCGATCGCCCCAGACCACCGGGCTCGAGTGGCCGAGGCCCTCAATCGGAGTCTTCCACTTCACCTTCCACTCGGTTGGCAGTGGCGACGAATCGCCGACGCCGCTCGCCAACGCGCCGCGAAACGACGGCCAGTTCGACGTCGCCGCCGCGAGGGTCCGGTGCGCGGCGAGCAGCAGCGGCAGCGCGACGAAGTTGCGGCGCGTCAGCGACGACGCGAGCGACGGTTCAGCGCGAGCAAGGGTCGGGCGTGGTGCGGGAGGGTTCATGAGATTTGGAGTGATTATGCGGGCATCTCGAAGCGTGCGTTCCTTGGCTGTCAAGCAGGGCTGTCAAGCAGGGCGACTTGAGCTGGCGGAATTAAAACGACGGCGGGACGGTGCGCAACGAAGCATCATGACAAAGAGCACTCCGCCTGCCATCCGCCCGGTATTTGGTAAAAAGGGATTATCCGCATCAGAAACCGAACGTGGCCGTGAAGACAAAATTCCGCGGGCGGCGATTTCAGATGGCTCAGAGTCCGGTGAGAATCAACGCCGACGGCTCGGCGGCGTGGCCGCCATCCTGACCGGCGTTGCCGATGGGAAAATGGGCGAGGGCGGCGTTCATGATCTTCATGCCTTCGTCGCGATACCCGCCGCCGAAGAGCACGTGGCCGAGTTGAAAGCTGCGTTTCAGATCCTCGCTGAGCGAATAATGCGATGGCGTGCCGCGCGTGGCGTGGTCCTTGCCCGCGGGTCCGGGATTTGGCTCGGTCATCGGGGCGATGCGCGTGAGCGCGAAGGCCTGGGCGCGGCGGATTGCGGCGGTGAGTCTCTCGTCGCGGTACGCGGGGTTGAAACGCTGCAGGTTCATCAGCTCCGTCGTCGTGAGCATGAAGTACCCGAGCACGTCTTTGTCGTTCGGATCGTTGCCCGTGAGACTGTAGTGCCAGAAGCCGTCCGCGAGCTGCGCGGGGAGGATTTGTCGGTAAATGCACGTGTCCGTCTTTTGCTTCAGCCGGGCGGAGAGCGCCGGGTCGATGTCGCGCACGTACGCGCTGAGCGTCCCGGCGGCCATCGCGATGGCCGCGGTCTTGTTGATGATCGACGGCTTGGACATCGGCTCCTTGGACTCGCCGGTCTTGATGTCGATCGTCGAGGCCCACCACCCGCTCTCGTTCCACGGGAAACGGTCGAGCACGGTGGCGACATAGAGGAGATCGTCGATCCGCCCGCCGTCCTTGTGCAGCACGTAGGCGACGCTTGAGGCGTACGCGCCCAGCGCCGGCGGACCTCCGCCGATGATCGTCGTTCCGCCCGCTTTTTCCTTTTCCTTGATCGGCAGCACGCCGAATTTCGTCGCCCGCATGTCCTTGAGCACCTGGTTCGCGAGAGTGAGCGCCGCCTTCCGGTACTTCTGTTCCCCGGTGGCCTCGTACATCAGATAGAAGGAGAGCGCGCCGTTGCCCTCGGAGGTCTTGCCCTTGAAGGCGCGGAGCGAACCGTCGTCGCGGAGCAGGGTGTTCAGGTGGCGCGTCAGGGTGGTCTGCAACTGCGCTTTGAACGCCGTCAACGACTCCGGGCGGTTCATCGCCGGGGCGGCCACAAGCGGGAACAGCGCCAGCGTGGAGAGAAAGATTAGGGTGCGTTTCATGGGGACAGGGAGATGGGATGTACGCTGCTTTGCCAGTCCTGTCGTCGCGAGAGCTCGAATCAACACCGAGCCATTGGGTGGCAGGGGGCGATGAACCTTCCCGCGCTTGTCATTGCGAAGGAGGCTTGCTGATAGGAAACTGGATTTGCTGGCTGATAGGAAACTGGATTTGCTGATAGGAAACTGGATTTGCTGATGCTGGCTGATAGGAAACTGGATTGCTGATAGGAAACTGGATTGCTGATAGGAAACTGGATTTTCAGGGGGATCGGATCCGGGAGGGGTTTATGCGCACGCTGACGGGTGGAAACGGAATCGAACCCCTGTAGTTTCCGCAATCCTGAAACCGGTATCCCTACTGGTAGCCGGCCACCCGCAGCGAAACCTCGCCCGCGCTCCAGGACACCTCCGGCGGCATCTCCCCTTTGGGAAAATACAATACACGCGAACTGCGGTCGCCGTACCATTTCTGAAAACCGGTCGGCAGCGCATCCCCGGTGTTGAACACGGTGGTGGTGCCCGCGCGGCAGGCATATTCCCACTCGGCTTCGGTGGGCAGCCGGTACGGCTTGCCCTCTCGGGCCGACAGCCAGGCGCAGAACGCCACCGCGTCGAGCCAACTCACCTCGACCGCCGCGGCGTCCGGCGCGTC
>CAMASH010000119.1 GCA_945860745.1 Chthoniobacter flavus
TAAGTCGCTGGAAATAAATAAAGGGAGCAACCTCGCTTGTTCTTTGGGCCTCTGGCGGCGTTGGTTATCCCCCGTGCACCCTGGCTCTCTCCTTCGTCGAGTCTCAGTCACAGAGTGCTTGGGCTCTGCTCCTTCGTCGCGCCTGGCCAGAGGCCAAAACTCCTGCGCCATCGTGCCACCCTTATTTATTTACAGCTCCTAACGGGGACATGCGGTTTCCGGTCGAGCAGGACATCGGGAACAACGTTCGGGTCAAGAAGCAGCTTCAAAGGTATTTTGCTTCAAGAGGCTTCCGGGAGTCCGACTCCCCGGCCTTCGTTTTACGAAGTGAGCCCCAAAGGGCGGATGTCACCGTGGGAAGCGGGGCAACCGCCGTCTGATCAAGAACACGAAGGCCCCGAAAGTTCCCGGCCACCATTTTCGAGACCGAGGTGCCGCGCCTGGCGGCCTCCCGCTTTTTTGTTGGGAAAGCGACCGGAGGTCGCTTTTACTCTGGGCGAAATGAAGCACCCCCCCGTTCTGGCCATCGACATGGGCACGTCGTCCGTGCGGGCGGCCCTTTTTGATGCGCGGGGAAAACGGGTGCAGGGGACGCTGGCGCAGCGGGTTTATCTTTTGAAAACCGGGGGGGATGGCGCGGCCGAGCTGGATCCTTTCGAGTTGTTGCGGCAGACGCGGGCCTGCATCAAGAGCGCGACGGAGGGTGGGAATGCGATTTCCGCGGTGGGGGTTTCGTGTTTCTGGCACAGTTTGCTGGGGACGGACGCGGAGGGCAATCCGCTCACGCCGATTTACACCTGGGCGGATTCGCGTTGCCGCGAGGACGCCGCGCGGCTGCGGGAGGATCTCTCCGAACGTGAGGTCCATGCGGAGACAGGATGCATGCTGCGCAGTTCGTTCTGGCCGGCGAAGCTGCGCTGGATGCGCCGCACGGAGCGCGGGCGTTTTCGCAAAGTGCGGTTCTGGATGTCCCCGGCGGAGTGGGTGCAGTGGCGGATCACCGGGCGGTCGCGCTGCGCGTATGGCATGGCGACGGCGACGGGGTTGTTCGATCCTTCGAAGCTGGAGTGGAGCGGGCGGATGCTGGAAGCGTGCGAATTTTCGGCGGAACGGATGTTACCGCTGGGCGATGAGCCGGAGGATTGGCATGGGATTCCCTGGTTTCCCGCCATTGGCGACGGGGCGGCCAGCAATCTGGGTTCGGGAGCGAACGAGGCGGGGCGCGGCGCGATCAATGTCGGCACGAGTGCCGCCTTGCGGGTGATGCGGGAAGGCGCGGCGGCACGGGCGCCCTTCGGATTGTTTGCCTACCGGGTGGATGCCTGGCGGTATCTGGTGGGCGGGGCGGTCAGCAATGCGGGCAATCTGCATGCGTGGTGTTTGCGCGAGTTAAAATTGGGTAATGACGCGGCGGCAATCGAGAAGCAACTGGCGGCGCGTCCGGCCCCGGAACACGGGCTGACCGTCCTGCCTTTCTGGACGGCGGAGCGCGCTCCGACCTGGGACGAGGAGGCGCAGGGCGTGATCGCAGGACTGCGGCAGAGCACGACGGCGTTGGATTTGTTGCAGGCCATCACGGAGGGTTTCTATTTCCGGTTGGGCACGATCGCGGAAATGATCGCGGGTGAGCGGCCGCCGCGCTGGATCGTAGCGGGCGGCATCCTCAAATCGAAGTCCGCCCTGCGGCGGCTAGCCAATGTGATGGGGCGGCCGCTGTTCGCCAATCCCGAACCCGAGGCCTCGTTGCGCGGAGCGGCGGTTTTTGTGCTCGAGAAGCTGGGACGGCAGGTGGCGGATCTGAACTATGGCACGCCGGTGCTGCCGGTGGCCTCGATTCATCGCATCTACAAGACCGAACGGGCGCGGCAGGCGGAGTTGGAAACCACGGATTTTCCCTAATGAACACTGAGAAACAGGGGCGGACCGATCTCTTGTGGTTGGTCTCGATTTGTGAAGGTTAGCGGTTAAACATTGCTGGATCGCATGATGAATTTGTCTCTCAAGATCAACGAAATCTATCTCTCCGTCCAAGGCGAGAGCACATGGGCGGGGTTGCCGTGCGTGTTTGTCCGGCTGACCGCCTGCGACCTGCGCTGCACGTACTGCGATACCGAGTATGCCTTTTACGAAGGGAAAAAGCGTCCGCTCAAGGAGATCTTCGACGAGGTGGTGGCTTTTGATTATCCGCTGGTGGAAATCACCGGCGGCGAACCGCTCCTGCAAAAAAATGTCCTGCCCCTGATGGCGGCGCTCTGCGATGCGGGGAAAACCGTGCTCATCGAGACCAGCGGAGCGCATGACATCTCGAAGATTGACCCGCGGGTGCATCGCATCATGGACCTGAAAACGCCGTCCAGCGGCGAGTGCGCGCGCAACCTTTTTGCCAACGTCGCGTTTCTCGGGGAGCGGGATGAGGTGAAGTTCGTCATCGGTTCGCGGGAGGACTACGAGTGGACCCGCCAACAGATCCAGGATCATTCCCTCAACACGCGCGTGCGCGCGGTGCTCTTAAGCCCGATTTTCGGAAAAATCGAGCCCCGGGACATTGTGGACTGGATGTTGGCGGACAAAGTGCCGGCCCGGTTTCAGTTGCAGATGCACAAATTTATTTGGGAACCGCGCGCCCGCGGCGTATAAACGCCGGCGTGAAAGCCCGACTCGCCAAGGATTTCTTTTTCGAATCCGCCCAAACCCTGCCCAAAGTTCCCGCCGGCCACAAATGCGGCGGCATGCACGGGCACAGTTTCAAGCTGGAGATTGCGATCGAAGGCGAGGTCGATGCGGAGACGGGCTGGATTTACGACCACTCCCGCATCAGCGGCGTGGTCGAACCGCTGATCGAATTGCTCGATCATAAATATCTCAACGAGGTTCCCGGATTGGAAAATCCGACTATCGAGCTGATGGCGGCCTGGTTTTGGCAAAAACTCGCGCCGTCGCTTCCCGGTCTGGCTGAGATCGTGATCCACGAGACGCCAACCGCGCGCTGCATTTATCGCGGCGAATAGATCATGCCATCGGAAAAAAACACACGGCGGATTCCTCGCATTTTCCTCGGCGGGGCCGTCCTCGCTGTGGGAGCCTTGCTCCTGGTCTTCTTTCTTCCCGTCATGCGCCCGCCCTTGACCCGCCAGGCTCCCTCTGTCCCACCGTCCTTCGCGGAGGCGGTCAAGGCCATTCGCGCGTCGATCGCGAACACTCCGCCGGAGGTGAGTCCGGAGGGGACCCCGCTGTTGTTCGAACACGGCCGGCCGACCGCCAAGGTTTTTGTGTTGCTGCACGGGTTGTCGAATGGCCCCGGGCAATTCGCCGAGCTGGGGCGTCTGCTGTTCGAGCGCGGGCATACCGTTTATATTCCCCGGACGCCGTATCATGGCGAAAAGAACCGCCTGACCGATAGTTTCGGCCGCCTGACCGCCCGGCAGATGCTCGACTCCGGCAACGAAGCCGCCGATCTGGCCCGCGGGCTCGGGCCGGACGTCACGGTGGCCGGGTTGTCGATTAATGGCGTGACCACGGCTTGGATGGCGCAGAACCGATCTGATCTTTATCGCTCGGTCTTGCTGGCTCCGTTTCTGGCCCCCAACGGCCTTCCGGGCTGGACGATCCGGCCCATGGAACGATTGCTGCTGCGTCTGCCGAACATCTTTATTTGGTGGAATCCTGTATTGAGGGACAAAAACCCCGGCCCGTCGTATGCCTATCCGCGCTTCCCCACCCGGGTGATCGGGGAAACCATGTGGCTGGGACAGGAGGTTTTGCGGGCTTCGCACCAGGAGGCGCCGCGCTCCTCTTCGATCCTGGTCGTGACCAGCGCCTCCGACCTCGCGGCCAACAACGCGCTCACCGCCAGGCTGGTAGAAAACTGGCGAAAGCTTCGTCCCGGGGGAGTTGAGACCTATGAGTTTCCCAAGGAGCAGAAAGTCCCGCACGATTTTATCGACCCGAATCAGCCGGATCAACAAACGGCGGTTTCGTATCCCAAGCTGATCGAGTTGCTGGAGAGGCAGACCCCCTGATTTCCTTTTCGGAAAATTCACGTTTTCCGCTATGGGGGATGCGATTTTCGGGATGATTTCTCAGATCATGGTCCAGTAAAACGCATAGACCACGATCCAGAAGGCGGCGAAGAGTGTGGGGGTCAGACGCCGGTGATCCGCCAGCCATCGGCGGAAGATCAGCCCCAAAACGGTAAAAAACACCCAGGTCAGCGCCATCCGTTCCGCCCGGGCTACGACGCTGATGAGGGCAAAAGGTCCGGGGGAGCAAAACGGCGGCGCCAGCACGGCAGACACTTTGTAGGGGATGCCGGAGGCCGGACCCATCAGGAGGCCGGCGATTCCGTGGGTTTCGTAATCCTTCTGCACTTGGTCAAACATCGCCGTCCGCACCCAGGGAACGGCGGCCACCGCCGACCGGCTCGCTGCCGGTTGGAACGTGGCCCACGTGTGCAGGCAAAGCCCGGCCCCCACCGCCCCGAGGAGAATGGCGCCGAGAATTCTTGCTCCGCATTTCGCCCCGGCCAGCGCCGCCCAACTCAGGACGATATCGGGAATGATGAAAAAAAGCGTGCCCTCGGCGAAGCCCCAGAGGAAACCAAGCCACAGCGGGGGATGCCAGAGCCCGCGCGACGGGGCCTCCGCCGCCTTCATTTTCCGGGTTCTTCCTCCAACTGACGGGCCAGGTGCAGGGTCCGGCGCACGCAGGTCAGCAACGTTCCCCCAGTGATGAGGATGAGAAAAATAAAGAGAACCCTCGGCGGCCACCCGGCGATCGTTTCGGCAAAAGCGAGCAGGCAGGCCACGGTGAGCAGGAACATGCGATGGGGTTTGGCCTGCGGACCGCAAAAATCCTGCGGCCGACCCCGGCGTGCGCCCATGGCCCGGATGTAAGCCGTGGTCACGGCCAGCACCGCCGCGCTCCAACCGAGGGCCACTCCCCATGCCCCCTGCTGCGAGGCATAGCCCGCCGCAGCCAGGAAGGCCACATCGGCGATGCGGTCGGGGATTTCATTGTAGAGCTCGCCGGTTTTGGTTTGCCGGCCACCTTCCCCCGCGATCAGGCCATCGAGCATGTTGGCCAGCAAACGCAGTTGGATGCAACCCGCGGTCAGGAGGAAGGGACCCCCGCCGGTGCCGCCGCTGGCTGCGCTCAGCAGCAAGGCCGCCCCGATCAACCCGAAGCCGATGCTGGCCACCGAGACTTGATTGGGGCTCACCCCCAACCGCACCAAACCCCGCGCCAGGCCCTGCGCCCACCAAGCCGACCGGGTCTTGATCGGCCGGCGGTCCGGGGAAGCAGGATCTGAATCCGGGGCCATTTGCGGGCAGAATGATGATCAATTTCCCGTTGTCGATCTTCTTTGTAAGATGCAATTTGTTTGCATGGAATCGCAAAAATCGGTTGCGGGGATGGCCGGGGTGGGTTTGGTTCCCGGCTCATGAAACGAAAAACTCTCCCTTTCGTCGTCGCCTTGGTGACCGCGGGGGCTCCGGCTTTTGCGGCCAAAAGCAAGGAAGCGCAGGGTCCGCAGATCGAAAAGGTCCGCACGACCGCCTACACCTACGGGGTGGCGGAGAACGGCGCCTACCCCGCCTCGAATGCCATCGGCAAGCCGCTCAAGGCCGGAAAAGTCCGCAGTGCCGCCGCCGATTGGTCGCGCTGGCCGCTGGGCACGAGGTTCCGGGTGGTCCAGACCGGGCAGGAATTTATTGTGGACGACATCGGCAGCGCCATGGTTGGCACCAGCACGATTGATCTTTTCAAGCCCAGCGCCCGCGAGATGAACCGTTGGGGGGTGCGTCATGTGACGATTGAGATCCTGGAATGGGGCTCGCCCGACAAGAGCCTGCAAATTCTGAGGGAGCGCCGCAAATACCGTCACGTGCGCGAGATGGTGGAGGATTTGCTCAAGCAGAAGGCGGCGTGATGGCTCCTGACTCTTCACTTACTCATACACTTGAACATGCTCTTACTCTCCTTTCCTTCGGGGGTGAGTAGGTGGAGGTTCAAGTGGAGGTGTAGAGAGGCTCTCCTCAATGCGTCTCAGCCCACAGCGACACATCCTCCTGCGCCACGAGCGAGGGAAGATCGGCGATGGTGTCGAAGTATTCGTTGAACTCGGCCACGGACTGATCGTGCTGCCATTGGGAGGCGGTCCAGCCGATGACCACGGCGGCAAAAGCGGAGGCGGGGATGAGCCAGCGCAAAAATGCGGCCTGAGGACGGCTCGGGCGGCCGCTTTCCTTCACCTCGCGCAGAACTTTCCGGACGAAATAAGGGGAAGCCTTGACCGGCCTGGCCCGGCCCAGCAGATCCCAGAGGGCATCTTTTTCGTTGAAATCATCCATAAGGAAGCAACCCCCGTTGCGGCCAAAAGTTTCGCGGACTGCGGAAAAAATCAGTGCCGGAAGTGGCGGAATCCGGTGAAGACCATGGCCAGACCGCGGTCGTTGGCGGCCTTGATGACTTCTTCGTCCCGCACGGAACCGCCGGGCTGAATGGCGCAGGTCGCCCCGGCCTCGGCCGCGGCGATCAGGCCGTCAGGGAACGGAAAAAACGCGTCGCTGCAAACCGCGCTGCCCTTGAGGGAAAGTCCGGCCTCCCGGGCCTTCCAAACGGCGATGCGGGAGGAATCGATGCGGGACATCTGGCCGGCTCCAATACCGAGGGTGCGGTCTTTGCCGGCATAGACGATGGCGTTGGATTTGACGTGTTTGACCACCTTCCAGCCGAATTCCATCGCCTCGATCTCGTCCTTGGACGGCGGACGTTCGGTCACGACCTTGTGTTCCAGTTCGGGCACATCGGAGGCGTCGGTGTCCTGCACCAACAACCCGCCCACGACGGAACGCGCGTCGCGGCCGCTTTCCGACAGGGGCTTGAGCAGCTTCATGAGCCGCAGGTTTTTCTTTTTGGAAAGCAGCGAGCGGGCGTCGGCATCGAATTCCGGCGCGATGATGACCTCGCTGAAAATCTCGGAGATCGAGCGGGCCAGCGCGAGCGTGAGCGGGCGGTTGCAGACAATGATGCCGCCGAACGGGGCCTGTTTATCCGTGGCGAAGGCCTTGTCCCAGGCCTCGCGCAGATCGGAATCGGTGCCGATGCCGCAGGGATTCGTGTGCTTGAGGATGGCCACGGTGGGCTTGCCGAATTCGGTGATCAGGCCGGCCGCCGCACTGATATCGAGGATGTTGTTGTAGGAAAGTTCCTTGCCCTGGAGTTTTTCGAAATATGATCCGAAATCGCCGTAGAGCTCGGCCTGTTGGTGCGGATTTTCACCGTAGCGGAGGCGGAGTTCGAGGGGAAGGTCCTGGCGGAAGGCGGCGGAGGTTTCCTGTTCCCGGTTGAGGAAACCGGCAATGGCGCGGTCGTAGGAGGCGGTGGTGGCGAAGGCCTTGATGGCGAGACGTTCGCGCAGGGCCAGGTCGGTGCCGCCGTTGTTTTCCGTCATGTCCTCCACCACCGCGGGATAGTCGGTGGGATCGGTAACGACAGCGACGGATTGATAATTTTTCGCCGCGCTGCGGATCATGGAGGGTCCGCCGATGTCGATCTGCTCGATGGCCCCGGGCAGGGTGACATCCTCTTTTGCGATGGTGGCCTCGAAAGGGTAGAGATTGACCACGACCAGATCAATGGGGCGGATGCCGTGCTGCTTGGCCTGTTTTTCGTGTTCCTCGTTGCCGCGCAGAAAGAGGAGGCCGCCGTGGATCTTGGGATGGAGCGTCTTGACCCGTCCGTCCATGATTTCCGGCGAGCCGGTGAACTGGGAGACTTCCACGGTGGGAATGTTCTCCGCCTGAAGGGCGCGGGCGGTGCCGCCGGTGGAGAGAATTTCCACGCCGCGCCGGTGGAGTTCACGGGCAAACTCGACGAGGCCGGTCTTGTCGGAAACGGAAATGAGGGCGCGCTGGATTTTCATGGGTGCGACAGACGCGGGATGGTGAAGGGATGAACGAGTGACAGCGAGCAGAAAAAGATTCACCATGAAAAACGTGGAGAACATGAAGGATTCGCACTGTCCAGATCCCCCTTCACGCCCCTTATGAGCTCCCTGGTGAAATACGGGAGCGTCTTCAACACGGGGTTGCAGAACACCTTTGTCTACCGGTGGAATTTTCTCCTCCGGTCGCTCTTCGGTTTGGTCCCGCTGGCGGGCACGGTGTTCATCTGGAAGGCGCTCTTCGAGTCGCGCGGAGAGGACATCGGCGGCTTCGACTTCGGGCAGATGATTTTCTATTTTCTCATGATCCTGCTGGTGGACAACCTCGTGACCCCCACGGAGGACGAATGGCAGATCGCGGCGGAGATCCGCGAGGGACAGATCAATAATTTTTTATCCCGACCGGTCGATTACCTGGCTTATCGGGTGAGCTTGTTTCTCAGCGCGCGGCTCCTCTACACGGCGTTGACCATCCTGCCGGTCCTCGCGGTTTTTGTCTGGTTCCGGGAGTTTATCACCCTGCCGCGCGATCCGCTGACCTGGCCCTTGTTTTTCGTCTTGCTGGTCATGGCGGCGGCCATCCAGTTTCTCATCGCCTACGCGTTGGCCATGCTGGCCTTCTGGATCCTGGAAATTTCCACCGTCGTATTCATCCTTTATTCGTTCGAATATTACCTCAGCGGGCGGTTGTTTCCGCTCGAAGTGATGCCGGGGTGGGTGCAGGGCGTTCTCGTCTGGCTGCCTTTCCCGTACGAACTCTACTTTCCGGTCGCGGTGTTTTTGGAGCGGGTGCAGGGCGCTGAACTCTGGCGGGGGCTGGCCATCCAGACCCTGTGGGTGATTTTGTGCTATCTGGGCGCGCGTTTCATGTGGCACCGCAGCCTCCGGCGGTATGAATCGGTGGGCGGGTGACGGGGTTTTTGCGGTGAATGCCTGCGGTGTGGCGAAAATGTTTCATTCGCGGTGAGCAGGAACACAACACGCTGGCAGGTAGTGTTTAAACCGTGGGTATGTTCTCGAAGGCTGACTGCATTAACGAAAAAGACGTTGACGCTTATTGGGAAACTCTATGCACCCCCGCCCCGTCACGACTTATGAACAAATTACTTTTGGTTCTTCTTGCTCTCGTTATTGTCACCGGCGGCGTAGTTGCATGCCCGCCGGATGATCCGCCTGCTCCGGGCGGCGGTGAAGGAACAGGCAAGCCCACCGCTCCTGGCAAACCGGGAAAGTAATCGAACATCCACTTGCGAAAGAAATGAAAAGCATTTTTGCCGTTCTTGCCGCTCTCATCACGGGCTTCTTCCTTTTGTCTGAAGCCCATGCATTACCTCCCGATCTGGCTCCGCCTCCCGCTGCCTTTGGCGATGCGGAACGCGATGGTACCTTGCTCGTGACCGACGATGTGCGCGAAGCCGACTTCGGCGGCGGGTTGCGCCTGCCGGTGCGCTGGGTTTATCGCAGCAACTATCAGGGCGTGAGTTTTTTTGGTTGGGAGGGATTTTCCCTTACGATGCTGGAGGCGCGGGCCGTGAAAAAAACGGACGTTCTTTACGAAGCAACGTTTCTTTGCGGCAAGGTAATCTATTTTAACAAGAAGCTCATCGGCGGGACATGGCAGTGGAAAAGCAATGATGAAGAGTGGACGGGGGTGGAGGATGGAGTGAAGTTTACCGTGACACGTTGGGATGGCTGGCAGTTGGAATATCAGGGCGGCCGCATCACGAAACTGGTTACGGAAGACAATCGAACCCTGCTCTGGTC
>CAMASH010000120.1 GCA_945860745.1 Chthoniobacter flavus
CGCCGTCGTGACTGCCAGTCCTGCTGAGGAGGACGTCTCCTCACGGCGAAGCCTCGCTCGCAGATCCCGATACCATCGGGATAAACGGTGGCCGCCGCCCTTCAATTGAGTCTCTCCCTCCACGCCCTCACGGGCGCGGCTCCAGTTTTTCTTGAACCGCTTTAGTCAGGATGGCTTTTCGCGGGGATCAACCGGCAAAGGGCGTCTCAGCCAGTCCGTGAACACCGGGCCGGCAGCGGAAAAGGCTTCCGGCCAGGGGCTGGGCGGCGATTTGTTCGGCGGTGAGGCATTCCCGCGCCGTGGTGATGTAGAGGTCGCCGTAGTCCGGTCCGCCGAAGGTGCAGCAGGTTCCGCGCGTGGGGGGAAAGGTCACCATCCGTTCGAGATTTCCGGCGGGATCGAGGCGCAACATGCGGCCGTAGTTGACCAGGGCGCTCCAGACGAAGCCCTCGGCATCCACCGTGAGCCCATCGGGCAGCCCTTCGCTGGCGGGGTCGATTTCCAGAAACGGGCGGCGGTTTGAAATCGCACCGCTGACCGGTTCGAAATCGTAGGCGAAGACGGTGTGTCGGAGGGTGTCGGTATAATACATGGTGCGTCCATCGGGACTCCAGCCGGTGCCGTTGGAGATGGTCACTTCGGGGATCATTTTGGTGACCGATCCCGGCCGGTCAAAGCGGTAGAGGGCGGCGTCCGGGCGGCCGATCTGGACTTCGTTCATGGTGCCGGCCCAGAAGCGTCCCTGCCGGTCGACTTTGCCGTCGTTGAAGCGATTTTCGGGCTGGTCGGATTCCACCGTGTCAAGATTCTCCACGCGGCCGCTGACCGGATCGAAGAAGGCGAAGTTTTTGCGCAGGCTGGTGATGAGGCCGCGGCCTTTCCGGCGCGCGATGGATGTCACTTTCGTTGGCAGGGTGTGGGTGGTGTTTTCTTTGGTCGCGGGATTGAAACGGTGAATCTGGCCGCGGTCGATATCGACCCAATAGAGGACCTGCTCGCGTTCCTCCCAGAGGGGCGATTCGCCGAGGATGGAGTCGTGGCGGTGGACGAGTTCGGCGGCGAGGGTGGGGACGGCGGGAAGGTCGCGGGGATCGAGTTTCATGGTTTGGTGGATTTGGGTAGTGAGTTCCAGTGGCCATTGCCATGCGAGTGGCCGAGGCCCTCGGGATGACCGGCCTTGATGCTGAGAATACCGCCGGCGCAAATGAGCAGGGTGCCGGCGACGGAAACCCAGTCGGGCACGTTGCCGAAGAAGATCCATCCGAGCAGTCCGGAAAAAATCACCACGGTGTAGTTGAAGGGAGAAATTTGCGCCGCGCTGGCCTGGCGGTAGGCCAGGATGATGAGGTATTGCGTGAGGGCATAAAAGCCTCCCACGCCCAGCAGGAGCAGCCATTCGTGCGGGGTGGGTGACTTCCAGTCGAAGATACAGACCGGCACAAGCAGGAGAGTCGATATGCCGAAGTTATAGAGGAGAATCCGCATGGGCGGCTCGGTTTCGGAGAGCTTGTTGGTGGCGACAAGGGCCAGGGCGGAAAAAACCGCTGCGGCCAGCGCGATCAGGGCGGTGGGATTGTGTAGCATCTCCGGGCCGGGCTTGATGATGAGGCAGATTCCCGCCAGCCCGATGAGGAGGCTCGCCCAGACCAGAGGCTGCACCGTTTTGCGGAACCAAACCCAGACGACCAGTGGAATGAACAGCGGGGCGGCGTTGGAGAGCAGCACGGCATCCATGAGGGCGATGGATTTCACCGCGATGAAGAAAAGCAACTGGCAGATGGACCCCGCCACGCTGCGGAAGATTTGCAGCCAGGGGTGCTGCGTCTTGAGCAGGCCGGGTCCTTCCTTGGCCAGCGCCGGGAGAAAGACCAGAAAACTGATGCCGTATTGCAGAAAAAGCAGCAGCAGCGGGGAGACGTTCGACGCGGCTTTGCTCAGCGCGCTCATCACCGCCGCGCAAAAAAAGGCCGCGGTGATCAAGACGATCCCCGCGGTCAGATTCCGTGTCCCGACGTGATCATCCCCGCTCATCCTGCGCTGATTCATTGGACACTTTCCCCTGCGCAGGCAAGCAGCGAATGGGAATACTTTTGACACCGGGCCACGCGGCTGGAGGGCTTCAGGAGAGCCCTTCACTGCGGGATGGCATTCTGAAGCGCAAGGTTTTACAATGCCATCTTATGAGAACCTTCGGCATCACCCTGGTCGTCATCGGAATTCTCATTCTGATCATTCCCTTCATTCCGTTTACGCGTCAGGAAAAAGTGCTGGAGATCGGGCCGGTGGAGGTGGTGACGAAGCAGCAGGAGAATCTTTTGCTCGCGCCCTTCTTCGGCATCGTGACCATCGCCGGCGGGGCCGCCATGGTGCTGGCCGCAGTGGTCACCCAAAAGCGCTGAGAGCGGGCAAGCAGGACCCTCTGCCTCATTGGGGGGACTGAACGCGGGGGAAGGTCTCTTCGGCCACGTTCTCACGAACGCGGCTACGTAGCCGTCGGCATGAGCCGGTGGCGCCCTATCTCTCCGGTCACGCAGTTTCCGCTTGAATTAGGAAGGCTGACGACGAAGGCTGCGCGCCGGGTTTATGGAACGAATGCTGCTGGTTTCTCGGAATGCCGTGTTTGGCCTTTTGGTCCTGGGCCTGGCTGCCTGCTCGTCGGGACGGCAGGCCCGTTCCGTGGCCCGGCCGGCACCGACGCTGTATGAATGGAATGCCGAGGGTTTGTCCGGCCAAACGCGCATCGTGATTGATCTGACCGAGCAGCGCGCGGATGTCACCATTGGCGGCCAGCCCGCTGGTTGGGCGGTCGTGGCCACGGGCAAGGAAGGGCACGACACGCCGGCCGGGGACTATAAAGTCATCGAGAAAGTCGCTGACAAATATTCCAACCTTTACGGCGTCACGGTGGATGCCGACGGCAATATCGTGAACGACAGCGCGGACGTGCGCAAACACAGCCCGCCGCCGGGTGGGGAATTCAAATTTGCCCCGATGCCCTATTGGCTGCGACTGACGAATTACGGCATCGGATTACACGCCGGCCACATTCCGCAGCCGGGCGAACCGGCTTCCCACGGCTGCATCCGCATGCCGGGGGAATTCGCTCCGCAGCTTTTCGATGTGGTCGAGGTCGGAACGCCGGTCACCATCGTGCGGTAGGAAGGCCTACACCATGCCGAGCTTTTGCCGGCCTTCCTCGCTGATGCGTTCGGGCGACCACGGCGGATCCCACACCAGTTCGACATTGGCGTCGGTCACACCATCAAGGGAAAGGACCTTCTGTCGCGCCTCGCTGGCGATGATCGGGCCCATGCCGCAGCCGGGGGCGGTAAGGGTCATCTGCACCGTCACGCTGCTGCCGCCGCCTTCGGCGGTTTTGAGATCGAGCGAATAGACCAGGCCGAGGTCAACGATGTTGACCGGAATCTCCGGATCGTAGCAGGTCTTGAGTTGATCCCAGACGGCCGTTTCCAGATTGCCGTCGGCGGGTTGCGCGAGTTCGGCGGGTTGGTCCTGGCCGATGGCGTCGGCATCCTGGCCCTCGATGCGGTAAAGTCCGGCCTGGCTCGGAACGAGAACGGTGAAGGAACCGCCCAGCGCCTGGGTGATGACGACCTGGGTTTCGGCCGGAATGGTGATCTTCTCGCCGCTGGGGATGCGCGAGACTTCCACATCCCGCGTTGTGGTGGTGGTGGTGCCGGCGCTCATCCTTCTCCTTGTTCCTTGGACGCTCCGGCCCGCTTGTTGCCGGCCAGGTATTGTTCGATGAGGAGGAGATTGGACTCCCCGGCGCGCTGCACGATTTTTAAGAGTTGATCCATCGAGCTGACCTCCTCGAGCTGCTCGCTGACAAACCACTGCAGGAAGGTCGCGGCGATGTGGTTGTTTTCCTTCAGGGCGTGGTCCATCAGGCCGTTGATGAGATTGGTGACTTTGATTTCCTGCTCCAGCGAAAGTTTCACCGCGTCCTCGGCGAAGGGAAACTTGGCCACGGGTTTGGCAATGACGGGAATCTCCACGCGACCACCCGCATCGATGAGAAACTTGATGAACTTCATCGCGTGTTGATGCTCCTCGGCCGCCTGTCGGTAGAAATGCTGGGCCAGGAAGGGGAGGGATTCGGCGTCGAAATGCGCGGCGATGGCCGTGTATTGAATGCTGGCGGCAAACTCGTAGCCGATCTGTTCATTGATTTTTTCGTTGAGAGCCTGGGAAATAAGCATGGTCCGAGGTTCCGCCCGCAGAGTCGAAAGGTCAAGTCCCCGCAAAAATACGCAGGAAGCGAACCCGGTATTTGCCAAAGATTTCTTTGCCGGAAGTGCCGTCTTCGGGAATAAATGGAGCCGGGAAGCATGAGCCATCATCATCGGCGCTACAATTACGACAAGCTCGGCTCCGGGGAGGGTTTGCGCCGCGACATCCGGCGCCGGCGCTGGACCATCTGCCTGATGCTGCTGGGCGGTGCGGCCCTGATCGCGTTGCTGGTCTTTCTCTCGCTGGCCAAGTGACGGCAGCGACGCCGGCCGCCCGTCCCGAGCGATCTCGAGGACGTCGGAAGCCGATGGCAGGACGGTTTCAGTCTTTCGCTCAGCTCCAATGGAGGCCCGCCGGCTTTGCCGGGTTATCGTGAATCGGTATCAAGAAAATACTCGCCCTTGTGAGAGCCAGGCGCTGAGAGCATAGTGGCGTCATGGAAGCCACCACCACGCCGGTCAATTACAAGATGGGCAACGAGAAGCTGATCCGGGTCAAGGATGCGGCCAGCGCCAAGTTGCGATCCCTTTTAGAAAAACAGGGACGGGGCCAGGGTGCTCTCCGGGTGGCCGTGATCGGCGGTGGCTGCTCCGGACTGCAATACAAGATGGACCTGGTGGATGGCCCGGCCAACCGCGACATCCTCGTGGTGTCGAATGCGGTCAATGTGGTGGTCGATCCCAAGAGTGCGCTTTTCGTCAGCGGATCGGAGTTGGATTTCAGCGACGACTTGCAGAAGGGCGGATTCAAGGTGACGAATCCCAACGCGGTGGCCCATTGTTCGTGCGGGGAAAGTTTTTCCGCGTGACGGATTGCTTCGCTCTTTTCGGCCTTCCCCGCCGGCCGGCCCTCGCTGCGGAATCCCTGAAGGAAAAATACCTGCAACTGGCCGCCACTTCGCATCCCGATTCCGGCAGTGGTGACGACGAAAAATTCCGCACGGTGCAGGAGGCCTATCAAACCCTGCTCGATTCCGCCGCGCGGCTGCGGCATTTGCTCGCACTGGAATTCGGCGCGTGGGAAAAAAAATCCCTTCCCGCGCATCAGGATTTGTTTCTGAAAGTCGGCGGGTCCTTGCAGCAGGCCAAGGCGTTCCAGCAGCGTCTGGAAAAATCCCAAACTTCGCTCGCCCGCGCCTTGCTGGCTCGGGACCGGAAAACCGTGCTGCGGAAAATCCGTGAAGTCTCCCAATCCGTCGAGGAGGCAAGGAGCGCGCGGGAAAGAGAGTTGATCGCGCTCGACACGCGCTGGCCGGAAGTCCGCGCCGAGGACCTGGGAAATCTTGCTTCCGGACTGACCTTTCTCACCCGCTGGCAATCCGAGTTGAGCGAAACGGAATTCAGGCTCTCTTCCGACCAACGGTAGGGATGGCGCCGCGTCGCCGTCCGTTTTTTCCGACGGCAAGATCTCACGGACAGCAGCCGGGTGCTGTCCCCACCCGGGGAACAGCGTTGAAAGTTCCCCGTTGAGCGTTCAGGCTCCGCCTCATGATCGTCGGCATTGACCTTGGCACCACCAACTCGCTCATCGGCGCGATGGATTCGGGATTTCCCGTTCTTTTCGCCGATGCGGAGGGACACCGGCTCACGCCTTCCGCGGTGTATTTTCCGGACCAGGGTGACGCCGTGGTCGGACGCGTTGCGCTGGCCCATCGCGAAAATGTCATCCTCTCGGTCAAGCGCTCGATGGGGCAATCGGGAGGAAAACCTTCCCCGGAAGAAGTGTCGGCTCTGATTTTGAAAAAACTGAAAGCCGATGCGGAGCGCGCCCTGGGTCAGCCGGTGGATCGGGCTGTGATCACGGTGCCCGCTTATTTCAACGATGCCCAGCGTGCCGCGACCAAACGCGCGGGGGAACTGGCGGGCTTCACCGTCGAGCGCCTGCTGGCCGAACCCACCGCGGCGGCGCTGGCGTATGGCCTCGACCGGTTGGGAGAGAAAAGCAAGATTGTCGTCTATGACCTCGGCGGCGGCACCTTTGATGTGTCCGTGCTCGAACTCAGCGGCGGCGTTTTTCACGTCCTCTCCACCAATGGCGACACCCGCCTCGGTGGTGATGATCTCGATGCCGCCCTCGCGGCCGAATGCGGCATCGCGATTTTCGAAGCCGCTGAATTGAAAAAAGACCCGTCCTCCGTCCGCACCTCGAAGTCCGCCCTCGCGATTATCGAACGCACCCGCGCGCTCTGTCGGCGCTCCCTGCACGATGCGGGGCTGGAGGCGAAGGATATTGACGAGGTCATCGTCGTGGGTGGTGTGACCCGCATGCCCCTCGTGCGGGACTTCGTGCGGGACGTTTTCGGACGCGAACCGAACGTGAGCCAGCATCCCGACGAAGCCGTGGCGCTGGGGGCGGTCATCCAGGCCGGAATCCTCGACGGCTCGGTGCAAAACGTCACCCTGCTCGACGTCACCCCGCTTTCCCTCGGCCTCGAAACCTTCGGCGGCCTCATGAATGTGCTCATCCCCCGCAACACCACCATCCCCTGCAAGGCGGGCGAAATGTTCACCAATGCCGCGGCCAACCAGGCCTCAATGCGGATCAGCGTGTTGCAAGGCGAGCGGGAGATGGCGAAGGACAACTGGCGGCTGGGCGAATTTGATCTGCCCTTCGTCCCGGCCCCGCGCGGTCAGGCGCGGGTGGGGGTGCAATTCGAGCTGGATGCCAACGGCCTCCTGCACGTGCTGGCCCGCGATGTGGCCACGGGCCTCGACACCAGGGTGGAAATCCGCAGCGCGGTGGAAGTCAGCGACGAGGCGGTGGAAAAAATGCTGGCCGATTCGCTGGAGCACGCCTTTGAGGACATGGACGACCGGCAGTTTGCCGAGGCCTGTGTGAAAGCCGACGAAATGCTGCCCGCGGTGGACACGGCCTTGCAGCTTTTGGAGGTCAACCCGGCGGAGCGCGAAGTGATTGAGGGTCTGGTCAAGAAAGTCGAGCGGGCGAAGGAAGCCCGCTCGCTGCAAAAACTCAAATCCGCCCTGAACGAACTGGACAAGGAGACGGAGCCGCTGGCGGTCCGCCTCATCGAGAAATTGTAGTAGCGGCCTTCGGCCGCTTTATTTTTCTTCCCCGAACCGCGCGCCGGATTGGAGATAGTTCACCGCATAGTCCTTGACCGCATCGTCCAACGTGGTGGTGGGCGCGGCATACCCGGTGGCGCGCACCTTCGCGATGTCGGCGCAGGTATAATATTGATACTGGCGCCGGATGCTTTCCGGCATTTCGATGAATTCGATTTGCGGCGGCAGATGGAGGGCGGAGAAGAGCGCATTGGCCAGATCGACCCAGGTGCGGGCCACGCCGGCACCGACGTTATACAAGCCGCCGGCGCTTTCCGTTTCGGCCAGATGCAGGGTCATGGCGGCGGCGTCCTTCACGTACACGAAATCGCGCTGCTGTCCGCCGTCAGGATACTCGGGTTTGTCGCTCTTGAAGAGGCGGATTTTTCCGGTGGTAACGATCTGCTCGTAGGCTTTGCAGACCAGGCTGCGCATGTCGCCTTTGTGATATTCGTTCGGTCCGAAAACGTTGAAATATTTCAGCCCGACAATCTCCGGCAGGATCTCCTCCTTTTGCGCGTAGAGATCGAAAAGGTGCTTGGAGTAGCCGTAAAGATTGAGCGGATGATAGGCGCGGAGGTTTTCGGTTTTGTCATCCATCCCGGCGGAACCGTCGCCGTAGGTCGCGGCCGAGGAGGCGTAGACGAAGCGCGTGCCGGCCTGCAGCGCCCAGCGGCAGAGCGTGCGGGTGTAGGCGTAATTGTTTTCCATCACATAGGCGGCATCGGTGACGGTGGTGGAAGAACAGGCGCCGAGATGGAAGCAGGCGCTGAATTTGCCATGGAAGTCGGCGTCGCGGGCCAGGTCCTGCAACAACTTGTCGGCGGGCACGTAGTCCTCGAATTCGAGCGGAGCGAGGTTGCGCCACTTTTCATCCTGTCCGAGAAAATCCGTGACCACGATCTGGCTGATGCCACGCTGGTTGAGCGCATGGACCAGGGCGCTCCCGATAAAACCGGCCGCTCCCGTCACCAGCACGCGGGCCTTCGGATGCAGGAGGGTTTCCTTTTTCTTGGGCGGCTTGGACATGGCGCTCAATTCACCTTCCAACCCAGATCATCAAAGGTCTCGGCAAAGAGCGAGATCTTGGCCGGGAAAATTGTCGTGGCGTTCGAGATCAACTCCGCCGCTTTGCGTTTTTCGCCCTGCTTGAGTTTCAGCGCGGCTTGCGCGTAATACCAGCCGGGTCCGTCTCCGGGGAACTTCATGCGGGCCGCCAGCTTTTGCGCATCCTCGATCTGGTCGGTCTGAAGCAGGCAGAGGATCACCTTGAACTGGAGCAACTCATTGCCGGGATCGTTGTTCAACATCCGGGTGAAATACTCGAGGGCTTGCGGGTATTGCTTCTGCAGGAAGTACAATTCGCCCACGTTGAACTGGGCGGGGAAAAAGCTGTAGTCAATCGCGAGAGCTTTCTCAAAGCTGGCTTTCGCCGCCGCATAGTCCTTTTTCTTGGTGTAGGCGGCTCCGATCAGGTTCAAGATAAATGCGGATTGAGGATCCAGCTTCTCGGCTTCCTGGAGTTTCCCCAACGCCTCGTCGAACTTCTTGTCCTCGAAGTCCTTCAACGCGGTATTCACCAGCGTCTGGGCGGGGTTGGGCCCGGACTGGCCGTGGGTGGGCGCGATCAGGCAAACCAGTGCGGCCAGGGAGAAAATCAGCAGGAGGGTCTTCACGAGCGGCGAGGATGGCGTGAATCGCCCCCGCCCCGCAACAGCAAATATTTTTTCATGATCGTTCCCGCATTGCGCCACATTGAATGACACTGGGGAGGATGAGATAAAACGCACGGAGGAAGTCGTTGCGTCATAAAGAATGACACCCGGATAAAAAAAGAATCTGGGACAATGAGCAAGAAGAGCAAAAGCGAGTTATTGGAACACTGTCGGAAGCGCTACGGGAGGCGGAACCGAGAGGGAAAAAGTGCGATGATCGACGAGTTGAGCGCAGTGATGAGTTGGGATCGCAAGCACACGAT
>CAMASH010000121.1 GCA_945860745.1 Chthoniobacter flavus
GAAATGAAAAGTCTTCTGCGGTTTTTACTCTTCGTGTTGGTCATCGCGATGGCGGTGGCCATTTTGTATTATTCGCGCAAAAATGATCCTGTCCCGGTTCCCGCCGCGCCGGAGTCGTCGCTGCTGACCTCGCTCGACCGCGAGTTCACCTCGCTGGTGGCCAAGGTGCTGCCGTCCGTGGTCAGTATCGATGTGCTTCCGGCGGACTCCGTCAATCCCCGCCAGAGGTTGCTCCGCATGCTGCAGGGGGGGGACACCAAGGATGCCCCGCGCATGGGCTCGGGGGTGGTTGTTTCCGAAAATGGTCACATCGTGACAAACCTCCACGTGGTCTCCGGCGCCGGGACGGTCGAGGTTCACTTGAGCGATGGGCGGTCCCTGCCGGCGCGCTTTGTCGGGTCGGACGCCCCGTCCGATATTGCCATTTTAAAAATCGAGGCGGAAGGGCTGCGTCCGATCGCCTTCGGTGATTCGGACGCCGTCCATGTCGGCCAGATGGTTTTCGCCGTGGGCAACCCGCTCGGACTGGAGGAGACGGTCACGCAGGGCATCATCAGCGCGAAGGGCCGCCGGGCCTTGAGCGAGGCGGCCAACGAATTTTTTCAAACCGACGCGGCCATCAATCAGGGAAACTCGGGCGGGCCGCTTTTGGACATCAAGGGCGAGATCATCGGGATCAACAATTCGATTGCGTCGCAGGGGCAGGGCATCGGGTTCGCCATCCCGTCCAACACGGTGCGGAGGGTGTTTGAAAACATCCGCGACTACGGGCGCTTCATCCGTCCGTGGTTCGGCGCGCACATGCGGGCGCTCACGCCCCAGCTTGCGCAGCAACTCGGTCTGCCGGACGCGTCCGGGGCCCTGGTCCTGCTGGTCTATGAAGGTTCGCCGGCGGAACTGGGCGGACTCAAATCCGGAGACGTGATTCTCGAATTCAACGGGAAACCGGTGCGGGACATGCTTGATCTGCGCAATCGCGTGGTGGAAACGGACATCGGGCAAAAGGCGACCATGCGGGTCCGGCGGGATGGTCGCGAGCTGTCGCTGCAGACGGTGATCGCGGCGGAACCCGGCGTGTAAACCGGCGGCGCATTGCACGTCCGCTGGAGGCAAGGGGGATGTGACAAAAATGTCACAATGTCGGGGTTGGAACCTGGCGCGGCCAAGTTAGCTAAGGCGGCTGAAATTTCATGACATCCAAATCCACCCTTATTTGCGCCGCCCTGGCCGCGACCGTTACCTTGTCCCACGCCCAGATGACTTTGTTGAGCCACTTTTCGGCCAACCAATCAGGAGGCTTCAGCGCGGGCGAGATCGCCGCGTTTGACAAGGGCACCGACCGGCTCTTCGTCACCAGCTCGGGCTCCAGTGTCTATCGGATCAACATCTTCAATATGGCCAATCCCTTGGCGGTGACAGGCACCGGTACGATAGATTTTTCCACGGCCTTCGGCGCGACCGCAAACATGCGGGGCTTGAGCAGTGTGGCGGTCAATTCCGACAAGGGATTCGGCGTGGCTGCCCTCCTGCCTACGGCGAACGCCACCACGGCAGGGAAGATCGGCTATTTTAATCTCGCGACCGGGGCGGTGATCGGCACGGTCGATGTGGGTTTCCACCCGGACAGCGTGTCGTTCTCCCCGGACGGGAGCCGATTGATCGTGGTGAACGAAGGGGAGTTTAACGCCAACACCAACACCGGTGGCACGGGCAACCTGAACACCAATTCGGGGAATGTGAATGCCCCGGGATCCCTCACCGTGGTCAACGTCAGCACGATCAACTCCGGCAACCTGGCCAACCTGACTTCGCTCACTGCGGTCACCCGTGATTTCTCCTCGGGGAATCTGGGCGCCGGCGTGAATTTGAACGGGATTCGCAATTCGAATCTCACTGCGGTGCAAACAAGTGGCACCTTTATCAACGCGGTTCCGGATTTTTCCACCCCGGCCATTGGGATCGAAAATGCCATCGAGCCCGAATACGCATCAGTCATCGGAGACAAGGTCTATGTTTCCCTGCAGGATAACAACGCGATTGGGGAATATGACCTGACCACGGACACCTGGACCAAGGTCACCAGTCTCGGAACCATCACTCAAACCATTGACGCCAACAACACGGGCAGCCCTGTCATCTCGATTTCGCAGTCCGTTAAGGGCTTGCCAATGCCGGACACCATTGCGACTTACACGGCGGGGGGGAAGACCTACGTTGTGACCGCCAATGAGGGAGACGCCCGGAATGACGACCGTGACTTAAGTCGTTTCGGGGATGTCGCCGGCATCGACAACATGAACCCGCTCGTGGATACCGACAGCCCGTCGAATTTTTTGAACACAGGGACGAACGCCAACAACGGGGTGCGCTCGGACGCGCAACTCGGTCGCCTGAACATTTCGCGTTTGGACGGCGACACCGATGGGGACGGAAAAATCGACGCGCCGACCATGATCGGCACCCGGAGCATGTCCATTTGGGAAGTCACTGCGGGCGGATTGACCCGCGTCTACGATTCCGGCTCGTTCTTCGAGACCTACATCCGCGATAACGACGCCGCCGGCTGGGTGGATGATCGGAGCGACGACAAAGGTCCCGAGCCGGAAGGGCTCACCTTGGGAGAAATCGAGGGGCGCACCTACGCGTTTATCGGCATGGAACGGACGAACGGCATTTTCATGCTGGACGTCACGAATCCTACCAATGTGACCATGAGCGGCTATCAGCGCGTGGTGGAGACAGATGGTTCCCCCACCAGCGGAACCCCCCATCGTCCGGAAAGCCTCTCCTTCGTCTCGGCGGCGGATAGTCCGAATGGCCAGAATCTCCTCATCGTGGGATTCGAAGGCACTGGCAATGGCAGCGAAGCCGCGTCGGAGCGCATCGCCATCTTCTCGGTTGTGCCGGAGCCTTCCACGGCCCTGCTCCTCGGTGTGGCCGGAGTCGCCTTGGCCCTGCGCCGCCGGGCCCGTCGGGTGGCGGCGTGACCATTTAGGTTTAGAGCGGTTTTCGTTTTCCTGTAGCCGCGGCGCTGTGTCGCCGCGCCGGGAGAACGCCCTGACACAGCAGGGCGGCTACAATTCCTGCGGCGACGACATTTTTTAAAATGTTATAGGTAGCGACGAGCCGGGCCTTCGAACGGCCGACAAGTTCGTATGCACAATCCGCATGCGGGGGCTTTTCATTTTCCGCCGCTCGGCTATTCTCCTCTCGTGCCAGTTCCCATTTCCCAGCCTCCCATCCCCCGGCAGCCGATTGGAACCACCTTTCTGGTGGCCATCAGTCTGCTGGGCTTTGTCGCCGTCATCCAGTTGCTCGCCGTCGTCATCCACTACATTCCCCTGGTGGGAAAACAGGTGGCCGATTCTGCCGCGCAAGCCCAGGCCACGCCGAGAGCACCCGCGCCAGCCCCGGTTCCACAGATGCCGCAAAGCCCGTCGGCGCCTGTGCCGGCGGATTTGCTGAAAGCGCAGAAGTTGTTTGCGGACGCTGATGCCAGCTATCGCGTGGGGGACTTCGAGAAGGCCTTGAATACTCTCGATCAAGTGGAGGCCCTCATGCCGGGAGATCCCAGCGTGCTGCTGCGGAAATCGCAGGTTCTCGAACGGCTCGATCAGCCGGCTGAAGCGGTCATGGCCCTGGAGGAAGTCCTGAAGTATCCCGGCCTGCCGCCGGAGATCCGCATCCCGGCCGAGAAGAAACTGGCCCAGCTTGCGGAAACTCTGGGTGCCGCCACGCCGCGGACGCAGTTGCAGCCCGGAAACCAGACCGCCTATGCCGATCCGGCCGGTGCCGAGGTGCGCGAGGACACCGGCCTGCAGCCCGGCGCGGATCTGGGAATCGTGGACGCCCGCCTGCGCGACAGCAAGGCCGGCCAGAAAAGCCTGCGGGTGGCGGTCAAATCCCGGCCCGACTCGACCATCAAGGTTCAGGATGTGAAAATTTACATCTATTTCTATGAGGAATCTGCGGACGGGGAGGTGCTTATCACCGACTCGAAGGTGAGGACCGAATGGTTGAGTCCGCCGGTGGACTGGTCGGCCAACGAACCCGAGTTGCTCGACGGTCAATACATCCTGCCGGACAGCGGCCAGCCGGGAAGCTCGGCAGCCAATGGTTCCCCGGGACGAAAATACCACGGGTATGTGGTGGCAGTTTACTACAACAACGAGTTGCAGGATTTCCGCTCGGAGCCTTCGAAGCTGGCCAAGGATTTCCCCCTCCCGCTCTACCTGCCGAAGGAGAACGTGGAATGAAGATTCTCATTGCGGACAGCGAGCCCGGACTCGGCGCGGGTCTGGCGGCGTGGTTGGTCGAGAACGGCTGGGACGCGCCCGGAGTGGCTGCCACCAGCGGTGAGGCGGTGGAGTGGATCAATCAAAACGGCCGGGCGGACGTGTTGATCAGTGATGTCTTTTTGCAGCCCGCCGACGGGCTGACCCTGCGTGAGTCGTTGCTGCCGCATCTGCCGAAAATGAAGACCATTTTCCTTTCGGCCCATGATGTCTCGGCCTATTCCGCGCGCATGCAGGGATGTCCGCTTCTGACCAAACCGGTGACGGGCGAGGCGCTTGATGCCGCGATCCGTGGTCTCTACGAAGCCAAACCCGCCATGGTGGCTGCGACGCCGAAGGCCGTGGCCGCACCGCGCCCGGTGGTCGTGGCCACGCCGCGTCCGGTGGTCACGCCGCGTCCGGTGGTCACGCCGCGTCCGGTGGCCGTGGCCACGGCCGTTCCGAAAGCGGTGGCGTCACAGGCTCCCGCGGCGACGGCTGGGCCCCGCCCGGTGGCCAAACCGGTGGTGGCCCAGGCCGCCCCGGTGCGTCCCGTGCCGCGGCCCGCTGTCGCGAGGCCTGGTCCGGTCGCAGCCGCGGCGCCGGCCGGCCCGGAGATCGAACTTCCCCCGGACGAATTGGTCGGAACCACGCTCGGAAGTTACCGGATCGAGGCCAAAATCGGCAACAGCTCCCAGGGCGGGATTTATCGCGCCATCCAAACCAATATGGGTCGGCATGTGCGGTTTTACACGCTGGATCGCATCCGGAGCCAGGATCCGGCCGAGATCCAGCAATTCATCGCCAATGCCAGCGTGAAGGCGAATGTCTCCCATCCCTCGATTTTCGCGGTCTATGAAGCGGGGGAGAGCGCCGGGATCTATTTTTATTCCTGCGAATATATTCCCTGCCGTTCCCTCGGACAACTGCGCGAGGCCGGACTGTCGCTTGATGAAAACACCGCCCTGCAAGTCATGAAGGTGGTTTCCGACGTGATGGGCTATTTTGCCCGGGAGAAAATCACCCACAATCTCATCAGCGAAAACGCCATCCTGCTCGATCAGCATCAGCGTCCGCGCGTGGCCAATATCGCGACCTACGAGGCCCGGCAGGAAACCGGCCCCGGGGCCGAAATGAGCGAACTCGGGACCATTATCGCATCCGTTTTGCCCGAAAACGCCCGGTCGCTCGGCGGGCGGGATCTGGCGGTTTCGCTGGCGGCAGGAAACACCGGCACCTATCCCGGCTGGTCCGCCCTGGTCCGGGGCATCGAAGCGCTCGAACCCAAGATCGCCCCCGAGGACGCTTACAAACTCGACGCCCAGGAGCGCGCCGCCATCCGCATGGTCGAGGAGGCGAAGAAGCGCCGGAAAAAGAACATGATCATCAACACGGTCATTTCCCTCAGCCTCCTGGCCGCGGCGCTGGGCTCGGTCTGGTGGTTCCTGCTCCGCCAGAAGGGCGGGTCGGCCCGGGCGTTTGACCGCATGATTCCCATTCCGGCCGGCGAGTTCATTTATCAGAACGGAGAAAAAGTGACCCTGCCCGGGTTTTACATCGATGAATACGAGGTGACGATCGGGCAATACGCACGATTCCTGGAGGATATCAAGGCGAACCCGGAAAAGCTCAAGACCATCGAGCACCCGGATCAACCCAAGGGCAAGCCGCACATCCCCGAGGGATGGGCTGACATGACCGAGCTGGATCCGCCCATGCCGGGTTATTTTGCCCGGGCCAAGCAATGGGGAAAGTACAAGGACGCCGCCCTGGATGTGAATAGTCCGGTCTTCGGCTTGGATTGGTATGATGCCTACGCGTATGCCAAATGGAAGGGGCGCCGTCTGCCCACCGAAAAGGAGTGGGAGAAAGCCGCTCGTGGCACCAAGGGGTTGATCTATCCCTGGGGCAACGAGGATCAACCCAAGTGGGTCAATAGTGGAAATGACACCAACCGTGATCCCAAAAAAGGAGGCGAGATCGATGGCCAGGATGCCTGGTCGCCGGTGGACGCAATGCCGAGGGACGAAAGCCCCTTTGGCGTGGTGGGCATGGCGGGCAATGTTTCCGAGTGGACCGCTTCGCTGGATGTGGACCCGAAGATGAGCAGCGCCAAGGTGCCGGTGATCCGCGGGGGAAACTGGAGGACGCCAAAAGATTACACTCTCGACCGACGGGTGTTGAAGCTGACGGAACTTCAGACGGATGAGGCCCTGGGTTTCCGCACGGCCTCCGACACTCCACCGGACAAAACGTCCCAATGACCGGCCCCGGGACGCGGCGGGGTCTCCTCGCGATGCTGATGCTGCTCGGCCTCTCCGCCCAGGCCCAGGTGCGCGTGGATATCTCGTTCAAGCGGAGTCTCTACATGTTGTACGAGCCGATCATGTGCACGGTCACGATCACGAACCAGAGCGGGCGAACCCTCGAACTGGCCGATACCCCCCGCGATAAATGGTTCAGCTTTCAGATCGAGACCACATCGGGCATTCCGCTGCCGCCGGTCAATGCCGACTATCAAAATCAACCCGTGACCATCGAGTCGGGTCAGAAGCTGGTTCGCACCATCAACCTGACGCCGCTTTACCCTCTGAGTGAATTCGGCACCTACCGGGTGCAGGCGGCGGTTTTTCCCTCCCAGCTCGGCCGGATGTTTGTCTCGCCGAAGCTGAACATCGACATCACCGAGGGCCGGTTGCTCTGGCAGGAATCCGTCGGGGTGCCGGACGGAGCCGGGGCGGGCCGCTCGCGCACATATTCCATTCTGGCTCACCGGCTGCCCCAGACCACAATGTTGTATCTGCGGGTGGAAGACAAAGATGCCGGAATCATTTACTGCACCACCCAGCTCGGACGCTTCATCACGTTTGGTTCTCCTGATGTGGTGATCGACGCGACGAATCAGGTGCATATCCTGCAGAATACCGCGCCGAGGGCCTTCCTGTATTCCCACATCGATGTGAACGGAAAAATCCAGAAGCAACAGGCCTATCAGGTTTTCAAGGAACGCCCCTATCTCGTCAAACAGGGCAATGTCGTGGCGGTGGCCGGGGGTGTGCCGTATGATCCGAATGCGAAGACGCCGGAGGAACAGCTTCCCAAACTGGGCGACCGGCCCGTGCCCATGCCCACTCCGCAAGGTAAGCCGACCCCGGAGGACAAGCCCCCCGAAAATCTGCTTTCACACTGAGTTCGAACGGCGTCCTTCAGTGGCGGGATCTCCGCCCGAACAACCCGGTCAGGCGCAGGCCGGTGGCCGCCAGGACCAGCAGTCCGAGACCGAGCAGCAGGACGTAGAATGGTTTGAGCGATGGGCCCAGCCAGGCGCCTTCATGGATGGTCATGAAAAGATCCAGGGTCTCATCAGGCAGGGGAAACCACTTCTCGCCGAGCTTGAAGGCGATGCCGGTGAGGGCGGAGGCTGCCAGGGGCAGGAGCAAAATCGCGGCCAGAAGGCGGTGGGCGGCCCGCGCTCCCGGCTTGGCCCGGCTTTTGATCAGCAGAAGTGTGCCGGTCAGCACGAGGGCGAGCAGACCCCCGCCCACCAGCAGGACATAGGCGGACGAGCCCGCATTTCCCAGCCATTCGCCGGTGTGCACGGAAAGAATTTTCCCCCCGGTGTCCTTGGGCATTCCGAACCAGGCCCGCCCGATCCGGTAGGTCACACCGGTCGCCAGCGTGAGGACGAGCGGCAGCACCAGCCAGGGGGAAAAGACCCGGTGGAATTTGCGGATGGCGGGATTCATGTCCTGTCGATGCTTGGGGGGGTGGGACCCGGTGTCAACCACGATGGCGCACTGGTGAGATTTTGATTCCCAAGATTGGAAACGGCGGCAAAGAATCGGGCTGCATGGGAAAATCTCCAGCCAGTCAGCGCACGCCATCGTCGCAGATTTTGGGCCGCGGCGTCATCCATCAGGGAAACGCCCTGCAAGTGCTGGACGGCTTCGAGTCCGGGCAATACCAATTGATCATCGCAGACCCGCCGTATTTTCAGGTTTTGCTGGAGCAGGAGTGGGATAACTCCTGGAAGAGTCCGGCGGAATATCTCGACTGGACCATCGCATGGGTCCGCGCCTGCAAAAGGGTCTTGCGTCCGGATGGACTGCTCTATGTGTTCGGTCAGCCCGGCAAGAGGGAGCATGTCTGGCTTCATGCCTGTTCGCTGCTGGCCTCCGAGATGCAGTTTCACGACATGATTATCTGGGACCGCGCGGTCGGTTACAATGAACGGTCGGATTCTTTCACCCCGCAGTACGAAATGATTCTCGTGCTGAGGCCGACGGCGGAGGGCAAACCGTTTTTCAACAAGGATGCCGTCCGCCTGCCTTATGACGAGAAGACCATCGGAGTCTATCTGCGCGACAAACGTTACAAGGACAAGCCGGCCCGCGAAGCCCATCTGCGCAAAGGAAAATACGCCACCAACATCCTGCGCATCCCTTCATTGAAGGGAATCTCGCAGGAAAAAGTCGGCCATCCTTCGCAAAAACCGCTCGCCTTGATCGATGCCCTTGTCTCCTCCAGCAGCAGAGAGGGGGATCTGGTGCTGGATCCCTTTCTGGGCAGCGGCACGACGGCGGTTTCGTGCGAACAACTCAAACGCCGGTGGGTCGGGATCGAATGGGATCCCGGCTATGTGGCCATGTCGCGCCAACGTCTGGAATCTCTTCTGGCCAAGCCGGAGTTGTCCTTCGGCTGAGTTTACCGGCGCGAGGAAGGGTGCGGGACAAATTTCTGAGGGATCTCCCGATCGGCGTTTTTTGGGAACATGTAAGCTTCTGTGCCACAACGTGGCTGCATCCCGCAGCCCAAGGTTGCAAAGCTACCTTGGGTAGATAGCAAACCATACACCAACCCTGAATGGGT
>CAMASH010000122.1 GCA_945860745.1 Chthoniobacter flavus
AACCTCGCTTGTTCTTTGGGCCTCTGGCGGCGTGGGTTATCCCCCGTGCACCCTGGCTCTCTCCTTCGTCGAGTCTCAGTCACAGAGTGCTTGGGCTCTGCTCCTTCGTCGCGCCTGGCCAGAGGCCAAAACTCCTGCGCCATCTTGCCACCTTTATTTATTTACAGCTCCTTAGGACAAGGAAAAGAGCAAGTGGCCAAGCGTTTCCGAGTGTCTCTTGGCATGGCCTGTTGCCGCTCATTGTTTCCGTCGGTATCGTGGGCGGGTGACGCTGATCCGCTTCCACCACCAAGAGCGTTGCCGTGATCAGCGGCAGAATCCTCTCTACTCGTCGGCGGTCCTGGCTTCTGCTATTCCTTTTAATGTCTGCGGCGATTAACCTCCAACAGCTGAGCACCCCGGAGAAGCTTCGGCTCATGGAAGACCTCTGGGCGGATCTGTCCGGCAAAGAGGTCCTTTCTCCTGCCTGGCACGGAGATGTTCTGGCCGAACGGGACCGCCTCGTTGAATCGGGAGAAGAGAAGTTCGTGGACTGGGAAGCAGCCAAGCGGCAGCTCCGACAAGAGTTGGAGTGAAGACCTCCATCCACCCGGCGGCACTAGCCGACTTGCGGCGCGGGTTCCATTTTTATGAGCGGCAAGGAGCGGGATTGTGAACGTATTTTCTGGATTCGCTCTCTTCGGACATTGATTCCCTTCGCTTGTTTGCGGGCATCCACACTGTCCATTTCGGAAAGTTTTACCGTGTGCTATCCAAGAGGTTCCCGTTTGCAGTCTATTACGAGGTCAAGGAGGATACGGCCTTCGTCCGAGCGGAGCGGGATCTCCGCCGCGCCCCCGCCTGGATCCTTGAAGAGATAGACAAACGCAAATAGTGCAGGCGCCGGTGCAAACCTCGGATGATCTGGCCGCCGGGTCTGTCGCGAACGGGTTGATTCCGCCCGCTCCCCCGGGCCTGGAATTTCTCACCCGCAGGCAAACCGTGGCATTGCACAATTTTTTCCTTCCTGCCATCAATCCCCCCCATGTTGAAATTGCTGGGCGGGCAGACCCTTCGTGTGATTGCCGGACTGGGCGATCTCGCGCTTTTTACCGGGGAGTCCTTCCGTTCCGCGGGGAAATCCCGCCGGCTGGGGCGGCGGATCGCGCGGGCGGTTTATGAGCAGGGCACGTTGTGTCTGCCGGTGATTTTGATCGTCGGCATGTTCACAGGTCTGGTGTTGGGATTGCAGGGATACTATGTCCTCAACCGCTTCGGCTCGGCCGGATTGCTCGGCGCCCTGGTCTCGCTCAGTCTGGTGCGGGAAATGGGGCCGGTGCTGGCGGCCTTGATGCTGGTGGGCCAGGCGGGTTCGGCTCTGGCGGCGGAACTCGGCATCCAGCGGAATTCCGAGCAGATCGTGGCCTTGGAAACGATGGGGGTGAGCAGTCACGGATATCTGGTGGCGCCCCGCTTGATTGCGGCGCTGCTGGTTTTCCCGTTGCAAACGGCGCTTTTCGTGGCGGTGGGATTGTGGGGCGGCAGCCTGTCCGGGTCGTTGCTGCTGGGGGTGGATTCCGGGGTGTATTGGTCGGCGGTGGAACGCGCGGTGGAAGCCCCGGATGTGCGGGAGTGTTTTTTAAAAGCGGCCACGTTTGGCCTGCTGACCATCAGCATCTGCGCTTATCACGGCTTCAACGCCCACCGCTGCCGTGGAGCGACCGGGGCCCGCGCCGTCAGTGCGTCCACCACCCGGGCGGTGGTGCATTCCAGCATCGTGGTCCTGGTGGCGGATTACGTCATCACGTCCTTTCTGGTTTAAACATGGACACCGGCAAAAAGGATTTCCTGCTGGAAGTGGACGGTCTGAAAAAAAGCTTCGGCGATCGTGTGGTTCTGGCGGGGGTGGGTCTGGCCGTGCGGCGCGGCAGTGTTTTTACCGTGCTGGGGCCGAGCGGAGCGGGCAAATCGGTTTTCCTCAAGTGCCTGGCCGGCGTGGTGCAGCCCGATGCCGGAACGATCCGCTTTGACGGGCAGCTTCTCAGCGGCGGGCCAGGGTCGCGGGCCGGGTTTCACCGGCGTTGCAGTTTCCTCTTTCAAAGCAACGCGCTCTTCGATTCATTGACGGCTTTGGAAAACGTGGCCCTGCCGCTGGAACAAACAACCGATCTGACCAACCATGAAATTCGCGAGCGCAGCCTGGAAGCCCTGCGGCAGTTGGAAATCGAAAACCACGGCGGCCATTTTCCCGGCCAGCTTTCCGGGGGCATGCAAAAACGTCTGGCCCTGGCCCGCGCGATTGTCACCCGGCCGGAACTGGTCTTTTTCGACGAACCGACCGCCGGCCTCGACCCGCTGCGGCGCAACGCCGTTTTTGCCATGATCGCCAAGTATCAGCGGCAGTTCGGCTTTACCGCGCTGATCGTGACCCATGATGTGACCGAGGCGCTGCTGGCCAGCGACCGGGTCGCGCTGCTGGCCCAGGGGCGCATTGGCTTTGAGGGAACTCCGGACGAGTTTTCCGCGTCCGGTCATCCGGTCGTCGGCGGATTCCGCGACAGCGCCGGGGCACTTGGCACTTCTCTTGCTGCCATCCGGCGTGGTGATGCCATTTTATCCGACGACGCATGAAACGGGGCGGACTTGAACTCCTGGTCGGGATTTTCGTGCTGCTGGGCCTGGCGGCCGTGGCCTATCTCACGCTCAAGCTCGGCTCGGGATCTTTGGTCGGCGGCGACACCTATCTGGTCGAAGCCCGCTTTGCCAATGCGGGGGGCTTGCACAACGGCAGCAGTGTGCTGGTGGCGGGTGTGCCCGTTGGACGCGTGGACGGAGTGCGGATTGACCCGGCGGATTTCAGCGCCATCGCCACGCTGCGGGTGCTTTCCGGGCTCAAACTCCCGACCGATTCCATGGCCTCGATCAAGACCAGCGGATTGATCGGCGACAAATTCGTGTCCCTTTCCCCGGGTGCGGATGAGGCGTGTTTGGAGCCCGGGGCGCGCATTACCATGACAGAATCGGCCGTCGATCTTGAATCCTTGATTGGCAAGATGGCTTTTGGCAGTGTGAACAAAGACGAAGCCGAAAAGAAACCCGCGCCATGAACTTCCGCCTGCTCCTGATACCGGCCCTGCTGCTTCTGCTGGGCGGGACATTGTGCGCCTCCACGGCCGAGGTGGAAAAGCGCCTGCAAACCGCGGTGAACGAGGTGCTGGCCATCGCGGAGAAATCCTCCAGCCCCAGTGCGCTGGCGGAAAGTTTGCGGCCGGTTTTGCAAAAGTCTCTCAGTTTTTCCGCCATGACGCGCCGCGCCGTCGGTCCGGGCTGGCGGCAGTTCACGGATGACCAGCAAAAGAAGGCGACCCAGTTTTTCACCACCTTGATCATCCGCAGCTATAGCAGTAAATTCACTCCCGGCGAGTATCCGGCCATTACCTATAAAGCGGC
Organism: Chthoniobacter flavus; assembly: GCA_945860745.1. Lineage (GTDB taxonomy): Bacteria > Verrucomicrobiota > Verrucomicrobiia > Chthoniobacterales > Terrimicrobiaceae > CAMASH01. Next base: position 3,430 of record CAMASH010000122.1, read on the forward strand.
CTCCACGCCCGCCCCGGGACGGGTCGAAGTTCCGACTACTGTGCTCTATCAAGGCAGCCGCTACAACGTGACCTACCGCCTGGAGGAGTCCGAGGACTGGCGGGTGACCGATGTGGTGATCGAAGGAGTCAGCCTCATCGCCAATTACCGCACCCAATTCGACGCCGCGTTTAAGAGCGGCGGCTCGGAATCCGTCATCAACGCCCTGTCCCAATCCGTCACCAACCCGAAATGAAAATCCACCCATCCATCCTCATCCTTCTTCTTTTCGTGGCTTCCGGGCCATGGCTGACCAGTTGCGCTTCGTCCGCCTCCCGCAAGCAAGCGGCCCCGGCGTCATCCCGCTCGGTCGGGGAGAAAAAATCCGACGGCAAATCGGTCAAGGCCACGGATGATTTGGACGAATACACCGCGGCTTCGATTCCCGATCCTTTGCAGCCGCTCAACCGGGTGACATTCTGGATTAACGACGGCCTCTACACCGTTCTGCTGCGCCCCATTTCCAAGGGATACGAGTTCGTGGTGCCCGAACCGGTGCGCACGGGGGTGCATAACGTTTTCGAGAATGTGAGGTTCCCGGTTCGTCTGGTGAACAACACCCTGCAGGGAAATTTCAAGCGCGCGGGCCAGGAGACCGGAAAGTTTCTGGTCAACACCGTCGTCGGCGTCGGGGGGTTCGGGCGTCCGTCCGATCACATTCCGGCCCTGGCGGATGTGCCCGATGCGGACATGGGTCAGACCTTTGCCAAATGGGGCATCCCCCATGGTGCCTATCTGGTGCTGCCGGTGCTGGGTCCGAGCAGTCTGCGCGACACGGTGGGCATGGCGGGCGATTATGGCCTCAATCCGGTGAATTGGGTGACCATTGTTTACGGCGGCTACACCTGGACCATCGCGATTCCCTCGGCGAACTCCCTGCGCACGACTCACCGTCAGCTTGGGGTTTACGATGCGGCCATCAAGAGTGCCTTGGATCGCTACCTCGCCATGCGCACGGCCTACGCGCAATACCGGGCCGAAGCGGCTTCGCGGTAGGCGGCTTCCTGCGTTGTGGGACGACCGTGCTTCCGCTGCGTCGCGGACGACAAACGCAAACGGCGTCGGCACGGCTCAGGGGTGCGTCCGCTTGTGGTTCCAAGTGGAATACCGGAACACGCGGGAGTTTTTGGCATCGACGTGGAGCCGGAATATTTCCGGCGCGGCATTCGCGGTCCGGCCGCGGGAAAGGACGATGCCGTTCTCGATGTTTTCCGGGGTGAACCACGGTGCGGCCCGGTGCGGCGGAGCAAGGAGCTTGCGGCGACTGGGGGGGGCTCGTCGAGGCCGGGAAATGAGGCCGGGAACGGGGCGAGGGCGGGTCGCTTGAGCAGAAAGGTCGCGGAGATGCCGGTGCCGAGACCGCTCCAGGCGTAACATTCCAGTTCCCTGGCGTTTTCCGGAATGGCCGGAAAGCCCGCGCGGGCCAGGGTCTCGTTGGCGGTGAGCACAGACGGGTTGTCGGAAGGCTCGTCTTCCGACGCGAGGCCAGTGGCGACACGGAGGACGGTCATCAGGAGAGCCGTGCCTATGGCAAAATCCGGCCCTGCGGCGGGGTGGGGCCCCCTGTTTATCGGGCGCGGGAGAGGCGGATTTTTTCCCCGCGGACGGCGGAGGGAAACAGGGTGGAAAATTTCCTTTGGCATTTCCCTGCCCGCCGCGGATACTTTGCGGCTCGAAATGACTCAGCCCATTGGCATAGGACTGGCGGGATTTGGCACTGTTGGCGCGGGGGTTTACAAGAACCTCACGGCCAACGGAGACTTGCTCACGCAGCGGTTGGGCGCCCGATTCGCGGTGCGGCGCATTGCCGTGCGTGATCTGAAAAAACGCCGCGAGGTCAGCGCCCCGGCGGAAATATTTACCACCAACACGGACGATCTCATTTCGGATCCGGACATTCGCATTGTCATTGAATTGATGGGCGGGATCGAAACGCCGCTGGCCTTTGTCAAAAAGGCCATCGCCGCGGGAAAGATTGTCATCACCGGCAACAAGGCCCTGCTGGCCGAGCACGGACAGGAGATCTTCCGCCTCGCCCGGGAAAAGCGCGTGCCGGTCTTCTATGAGGCGGCGGTGGCGGGGGGGATTCCCATCATCAAGATCGTGCGCGAATCGTTTGTGGGAAACCGCTTCGAGAGCATTCACGGCATCCTCAACGGCACGAGCAATTACATTCTCTCGCGCATGACCGATACGGGTATGGACTTCGCCCCGGCGCTGGCCGAGGCCCAGCAACTTGGTTATGCCGAGGCCGATCCCGCGCTCGACATCAATGGCTGGGATGCCGCCCACAAGGCCATCATCCTGGCCTCGCTGGCCTATGGATTCTGGCTCGATCCGGCGGAAATCTTTGTGGCGGGTATCGAGTCCGTCACGGCCGCCGACATCCGTTTCGCCAGTGAACTCGGCTACAGTATCAAATTGTTGGCCACGATCAAGGCGGGCGGGGGCAATGCCATTGAGGTGCGGGTCTGTCCGACCCTGATTCCGAAACAGCATGTTCTCGCGTCGGTCCACGGGGTCTTCAATGCCATTGCCGTCCGCGGGGATGTGGTGGGGGAAACCTTGTTCTACGGTCGCGGTGCCGGCCAGGATCCCACTTCCAGCTCCGTCCTAGGCGACCTGGCCGAGGCGGCCTGTGCGGTGGAGAGTCCGCGCTTTTGCTACGGCTTCACCTCCCACGATCTCTATGGCAAATGCCAGCCGACGGCGGAGGCGGTTTCCAAATATTATTTGCGCTTGTCCGTGAAAGATCAGCCGGGCGTTCTCGCCCAGATTGCCGGGGCCCTGGGCGATTCCGGCATCGGCATTCTTTCCGTCATTCAACCGGAAAGCCTCGTGGAGGACTCCGTGCCGCTCGTGCTCATGATTCACGACGCGCCCTTTGGCGCGATGCAAAAAGCTTCGGAAAAAATCGCCGGTCTCGGTTGCGTGAAGGACACCCCGGCTCTGCTCCACGTCGAAACGTTTTCCTGATGTCTTCTCCGCTCCACGACCACGGCGTCATCAGCCGTTACCGCCAGTATCTGCCTGTCTCGGAGGCCACGCCGGTGATTTCCCTCAATGAGGGATCCACCCCGCTCATTCACTCCCCGCGGTTGAGCGAGAGAGCCGGGGCCGAGGTTTTTATCAAATACGAGGGACTCAATCCCACCGCATCGTTCAAGGACCGCGGCATGACCGTGGCCGTTTCGAAGGCGGTGGAGGAGGGGAGCCGCACTGTTATTTGCGCCTCCACCGGCAACACCTCCGCCGCCGCCGCCGCTTATGCCGCGCGGGCCGGCATCCAGTGCGCCGTGCTGCTTCCCGCCGGGAAAATCGCCCAAGGGAAACTCGTTCAGGCCTACCTCTACGGCGCTAAGGTCATTGCTATCCGGGGGAATTTTGACCAGGCCCTGCAACTCGTGCGGGAACTCGGCGGCATGCCCGGCTTTGCCGTGGTCAACTCCATCAATCCCCATCGTATCGAGGGACAGAAAACCGCCGCCTTCGAGATCATCGAGGAACTCGGCGAGGCCCCCGACATGCACATCCTCCCCGTCGGGAACGCCGGCAATATCACCGCGTATTGGAAGGGCTATCGCGAATTTCATCATCTCGGGCGGGCCAAAATTCTTCCGCGCATGATGGGATTCCAGGCGGCCGGTTCCGCCCCCATTTTTCACCAACGCGTGATTGAACAACCCAACACGATCGCGACCGCCATCCGCATCGGCAACCCGGCCAGTTGGCAGGCTGCGAACGCCGCCCTCTCCGGCAGCACCGGCGCCATTGACATCGTGACGGACGAGGAAATCCTGGCCGCACAAAGCTGGCTGGCCTCCAACGAGGGCATCTTTGTCGAACCCGCCAGCGCCGCCTCGGTAGCCGGGCTTTTCAAACTCGGACGCGTCCAGGCCCGCCGCATCGTCCTCACGGTCACCGGCCATGGACTCAAGGATCCCGACGCCGCCATGATGACCGGCGATTACCGTCCGTTTGATGCCGACGCCGAAGTCTCCGCCGTGCGCCGCATTCTTGAGGAAAAATGACTCTGGCCATCATCAATCCTTCGTAGTCATTTTCGACCCATGCCCATTGTTGTTCAAAAATACGGCGGCACATCCGTTGGCACCCCGGAACGAATCCAGAATGTGGCCCGTCGCGTCCTGGAAACCCATAACGCCGGAAGCTCTCTGGTGGTCGTCGTCTCGGCCATGTCGGGCGTCACCGACAGTCTGATCAAGCTGGCCCGCCAGGTCTCGGGCCGACCGACCGACCGCGAACTGGACGTGCTCCTTGCCACCGGCGAACAGACCACCATTGCCCTCACGGCCATGGCCATCAACGCCATGGGCGGCAAAGCCATTTCCCTCACCGGCGCACAGGCCGGCATCATCACCGATGGCATCCACACCAAGGCCAAGATCGCCAACGTTTCTCCTCGCCAGATCCGCAAGCATCTCTCGGACGGTTGCATTTGCATTGTGGCCGGCTTCCAGGGCCAGACCCTGCAGGGCCAGATCACCACGCTGGGCCGCGGCGGCAGCGATCTCACCGCCATCGCCATCGCGGCGGGATTGAAAGCCCAAAACTGCGAGATCTACACCGACGTGGACGGCGTCTACACCTGCGATCCCCGCATCGTCCCGAATGCCCGCAAGATCGAGGTGATCGCCTACGATGAGATGCTGGAGATGGCCAGTTCCGGCTCGAAGGTGATGCAGTCGCGCTCCGTCGAATTTGCCAAAAAATTCAAAGTTCCCTTTGAAGTCCGCAGCAGCTTTAACACTAACCGAGGAACCATTGTGAAAGAAGAAACCCCAGGATTGGAAAATGTCGTCGTGCGCGGAGTGTCGATCGAACGCGGTCAGGCCAAGGTCACCATCACGAATGTGCCGGACAAACCCGGAGCCGCCTCCCGCATTTTCACCGCCCTGGCCGAGGCCGGGGTGATCATCGATGTCATCGTGCAAAACATTTCCACCAGCGGTTCGACCGACATCTCGTTCACCATGAACCGGGACGAACTCGAAAAAATGGGCCAGGCCCTCGATTCGGTGGTGAAAGAAATTGGCGCGGGCAAAATCGTCAAACAGGATGGCATCGCCAAACTCAGCGTCGTGGGGATCGGCATGCGCTCGCATTCCGGCGTGGCGGCCCGGCTTTTCGAGGCTCTGGGCAAGGGCGGGGTGAACATCCAGATGATCTCCACCTCCGAGATAAAAATTGCCGTCATCATTGAGGAGGCCAAGATTGTGGAGGCGGCGAACCTGGCCCACGAGGCCTTTAATCTCTCGCAGGCATAGGTTGCCAAGACTGCGGCGACAGGCTATGTAGATTTTCCGACTTTTGGATGGGTGGCAGAGTGGTCGATTGCGCACGCTTGGAAAGCGTGTGAACCTTCACCGGTTCCGTGAGTTCGAATCTCACCCCATCCGCCAGTTGATTTTCTCATTGCGATTGTCGATTTTCGAATTTGAGGTGAATGCGACGCGGGGGTGAGATGAGAACCCCGGTTCGACCGCCCGGCGCGGAGCGCCCAGCCATTTCCGCGCAGCCAAAATGCGGAGCCCCGCGCCTGCGGGGATAATCTCACCCCATCCGCCAGTTGATTTTCTCATTGCGATTGTCGATTTTCGAATTTGAGGTGAATGCGACGCGGGGGTGAGATGAGAACCCCGGT
>CAMASH010000123.1 GCA_945860745.1 Chthoniobacter flavus
GTTTCGTGTTGATAGCCCATTTCCCGATAAGGCAGGGCCACGTGCAAAGCCAGCGGCACGGCAATCGTCTGACGAAGAAAAGCCAGCGATTCCAGATCCCAGCGGGCAATCGGATCCTCCAGGCAAAGTACGTTGCCGACCTTCTCCAGGCGGTCCGCGATCCGGCGGGCCGTGGCCACATTCTCAAACCGTTGATTGGGATCCAGGATGACTTTGAAGTCCGGCCCGCAGGCGTCCCGGATGGCCTCGCACCACTCCACGACAGGATCGGTGTGGGCGCATTTGAATTTAATGCAGTCGAACCCCTTGTCTTTTCCCTCCCGCGCCTTACGGGCCGCATCGGCCACCGTGCGATGACCGGTCCAGTATCCGCAAGAGACCAACTCCCGGTACTTTCCGCCCAGCAACTCACAAAGCGGGACACCGCGCTGCCGGCCGATCAAATCGAGGATGGCGGTTTCAAAACCATCATAAAGCCGGCCCGCCGGAAAAGGCAGCGCCTGCATGTTCCAATCCGCCGGATCCGCGCCGGGCAGCCCCCGCGCGATTTCCATTACGGCCTGGACGGACACTCCCCGGTAAAACTCCCCGATCCCCGCCGCGCCGTCATCCGTCTCAATCCGGATGATCAGTTTGGGAATCTCATCAAATTGCACGCTCCAGGCCGCGCTGCCGCCGAAGGGCAGCATGTGCAGCGGATGATCCAGTTCGGGGCTGTTCACGCTGTCGGGCCGGGCGCGGACCACCACCTCGTCGAGCAAAATCCGGGTGATTTTCATTTCAGTGTTCGTTGTTCCACAAAAGCGAGGTCGTTCCCCCATCAATGAAGATCGCCTGCCCGGTAATCAAGCGCGACTTGGGACCCAGCAAAAACTCCACCAGATCGCCGACCTCGCCGGGTTCCGCCAGGCGGGGGATGCACTGCCGCTTCTGGGCGAAGTCATCCATCCAGGCCCGCGCGTCCGGGACGAGATTGGCCAGCAAGGCCTCGTTCTGCGGGCTTTCGATCAATCCGGGATGCACAATATTGGCCCGGACACCTTGCCGCCCGTAATCCACCGCCACGCCCCGGGTAAAGGCTTCCAACGCGGCTTTAGTCGCGGCATAGAGGCCGTATTTTTCCGCATTCAGCTTCGCATGCACCGACCCGATGTTCACCAGGGAACCCCTGGTTTTGCACAACTCGGAAATCGCCGCGCGCACAAAGCGGAAGGACGCCATAAAATCGACGTTGAAGAGTCGGGAGAATTCCTCATCGGTGACGTCACCCACCCTCTTGGTCAGTCCCACGCCGACATTGTTCACCAGTCCATCCAGTCGCCCGAAGCGCTCCAAGGCGGCTTGAACCGTCCGCTCGGGGGCGCCCGGTTCGGTCACGTCAAGGACCACCAGTTCGATCTTGGCCCCGGCGGCGGTCAACTTGTCCGCAAAAGCGCGACCGCGTTCCGCCTGGCGGTCCGTGATCACCACCGACCAACCGGCGGACACCAGGGATTCCGTGATGCCGTGACCAATACCCGGACCCGCCCCTCCGGTCACGATGGCCACGGGCGCTCGAACTGAAGGATCATTTGGCATCTTGCATTTTTAGGTAGAAAGCCGTGTTTGAGAAAGGGAAAACCATCTCTAACCTTTGACCCCGCCCGCCGCGGGGCGTTCCTGCGATAACTCGAAAACCGGAAAGTCCGCTACGGGCTGATTTGCCCGGAAGACAACCGCAGCATTTTTCTCACGGCAGAACTCCGCTCCCGTGGAATCACACCCGGTGCCGACCATGGCCTCATTTCGGTCATGGGGACATCCGAGGCCCTCTCCGCGCAGATCAGCGCCGTGTCGTACGATTTCCGCACGATGGGACAACGGGCCGCCCAGGCCCTTTGCGAAGGCCGGAGTGAACCCGCCCTGCTCTCCCCGACGCTCGTCCAAGGTGCTACGACGGTTCCGTTTTCCTCGCCGGAGTCAATTTCAGACCGGCACCTTGAAAGCTACTGAAAGCACAAATTCGCGCAGGATTGCTTTTTACAGCGATGCTTTTTCGCGTACATTTTCGGGATGGATAAGACCCATTCAGTCATGAAGGCGGGCAACCTCCCGTATCACGACACCAAGCCGCAGGGGGCGGCGGATTTCTATTTCGCAATCAATGCGACCTTCCGCTTCATCCAGGACCGGCTGGGACGGCAGGGATGGATCGCCTATCTCCGCCAGCTTGGGGCCCGCTATTTTGCGCCGGTCAACGATTCCTGGCGGCAGGGAGGACTGCCGGCCGTGGCAGGCTACTGGCGGGCCTTCTTCGCCGCGGAACCCGGGGGCGCGGTGGAAGTCCGCGAGGAGGCGGGAACCGTGGTTCTCGATATCGGGCGGTGTCCGGCCATTCATCACCTCAAAACTCACGCGCGGGAAGTTGTCCCCTCTTACTGCGAGCATTGCTACCATCTCGGTCAGGCGCGGGCCGAAGCCGCCGGGATGGCCATGCGCCTCGAGGGCGGGGACGGACAATGCCGCCATGTGTATTTCGCCCATCCGCCGGAAACACCCCAGGATATGAGCGCCATCCGCGCCGTGACATCATGCTAGGCTGTTACGATTTCTGCGGACACTACGACTGGACCTTCGCGTGGCTGCATGAACAGGGAGGCGATGCCCTCCTGCGCGATTATTGGCGTGAGGCCATCGCGGGCGACTCGCAGCGGCATGCTTCACAACTGATCGAGGAACTCGGTTTTGAAGGCATGAAAAAATACTGGGCCCACACCCTGGAGGAGGAGGCGGCGGGCTATACCATGACGGAAGGCGACGCGGTGATCCGGATCGACATGCACGAGTGTCCGTCCAAGGGATTTCTTTTGCGCAACAACCTCAGCCACTCCACCGACTACTGCGACCACTGCATCGGCTGGATCGGCCCGGTTATGGAAAAGGCCGGGTTCACTATTGACCACGAGCACAACCACTGTGGCAAATGCTGGTGGGAGATGCGCAGGACCGGCGACGAGAGGCCGCCTTCCACTCCGGGAGAGCTGGCCGACAAAGCCGACGTGCGGTCTGCCAGTGATTGGATAAATCCGGAGGCCTCATTTGACCTCTTTCAGAAAACCACCTCGGTCGAGAATAAGGAGCCGGCGAACCCGGATCAGAGCGCGTCCTCCATCTGATAACCGCTGAACACACCGGATCGTCTTCGCGGCGGAGGAGGCGAGAAAAACCGGTTCCGTGGTTACTCTGCGCTAGAGCGATTTCCAAAATGTCGTAGCCGCCAATGGTAGGGTTCGACCTCCGGGCGAACCCCGGCCCGCCCGGAGGTCGGGCCCTCCCGGGCGTCCCTTCCGCGGCTACGGTATTTCTAAAAATGCTCTAATCCCATGAGGTCACGTAGCGCCTCTGCTTCTTGGGGGCTTTCCATCCCCAGGACTCCGTGCCGAGGTTCGGGTCGCTCCAGACGGCGACTCTCTTTTGGACTTCCTCTCCGTTGCTTCCCGTGAGAGCCGCCAAAACGTCCCCACTGACTCCGCCGGAGTTCGTGCCGGGCAACCGGCCGTATTCGGTTTCGAAGGCTATGACGGCGGTGGCGATTTGGACCACGTCATTTTTGGCTTGGGCTTTTGACTCAGGGCTGAATCCGATCCGCACCACTGGAAAAAGCCGCGCCATCAAGGCAATCAGCAAGGCAATGACAATAAGGACCTCGATCACGCTGATACCGCGGGAAGAGCTCATGCCGCACTGTTCTCCGCGGAGCAATATCCGTCACGAATGGCCCGCGCAGCCGTGGAGGGACCTCGTCCCCGATGTCCGCCGGGGACGGCGTCCCTCCATTTTCAACTCAACCCCGTTTCCCGACCCGCTCGTAGTATTCCTTCCAGCCCTCGCCGCCGGCGGGGTTGACCCAGAAACGATTCGGGCCGTCGAAGGAAATCTCGATGCGCTCCTTGGTGCCGGCGGCGGGATCGCGCACGTCGATGAGGACGGATTTTTCATCCGAGGCGGCCACCTCATAGGGCAGGCTGACCCGGGCCGGCGGACCGCCGTCCTTGGGCGGAAACTCAATCACGAGATAGGTGCGTTCGTATTTCACGACGAGGTCGAGGTACGGCGGGGCGGATTTTGTTTTGGCGACGGTGACGGTTTTCGGGACGAGCTTGGTTTTGCGGCTGCCCTTGCGGATTTTGACCTGTTCCATCTTCGTCACCTTGACCCTCTCGACCGGCATGGGGACTTTGTTCGATTTCCAGGTGCCGCGCAGGCGCGGATCGCCGGTGGCGCAGCCGGAGAGCCACAATGCCGCCACAAACAAGGCGGCCGGAGCGGTGAATTTTCCCATGAGGGACCCAGCTTAGGCAGCAAATGGATGGACTTCAACCCGGCAACGCGCCGGGGGTTTCCTTCTTGAACCTCGAGCCTATTACAGACATCTGTGTTCCAGTGATTTCCCGTTTTTTAGTCTCGCTGCTCATCGCCTTGATCGGATGTCTGGTAACTACCTTTGCCCAGGAAGTCGAAATCTCCGCTCCCGCCAAACCCGTGGTGGTCAAGGCGGGGTTCTATCTGGTGGATTTGACCGGGGTCCAGGAATCCTCCCAGACGTTCGATGCGGATTTTTATTTTTCCTTTCAGTGGATGGATCCGCGTCTGAAGTTCGAGGGCAGCGGGCCACGGGTGTATCTGGAAGGGCGGGCCACGCAGAAACTGGAGGAAATCTGGTGGCCGCAAATCGAGTTCGTCAACACATCCAACAGCACGATCACCAATCAGGAGCTGAAAATCTCACCCGACGGCCAGGTGGCCTACACCATCGGCGTGAGCGCAAAATTCCGCGGCATTTTCCACCTGCAGAGGTTTCCCTTTGACCGGCAGACGTTGGATGTGAGAATCCAGTCCTTCGCCTTCACCGGGGACGAGGTGGTCTTTGAAGCCAATCCGGCGCTGACCGGCATGGCGGAGCATATGACCTTCGCGGGTGTCACGCTGGAATCGGTGACCGCCCGGGTGGATACATTCGAAGTCAAGGGTTGGAACGAGTCGTACGCGGAGTTCCGCGTGAGCCTTGAGGTGGCGCGGAAGTCCCGGTTTTACCTCTGGACCATCTTTGTTCCGGTCAGCCTGGTTTTCTTTATCTCGTGCACGGTCTTTCTCATTCCGGTGGACCAACTGCACGACCGCGTCGGGATTACCCTCACCGCCATCCTGGCCTGCATCGCGACGCAGTTTGCCATGAGTTTCAACCTGCCGCAGATTTCCTACCTCACACGGATCGATCTGTTTTTTGCCATTGCCTATGTGACAATGGGACTTCAGGTCGTGACGAGCGCGATCGAGCGAAGGATTTTCCGCACCCGGCCGCACCTGGCCGCGAAACTGAACCTGATCGTGCTGATTCTGTTTCCTTTGGTGTTCCTGGCTGCCTCCAGTCTGCTTCTTCTATGAGCCCGGAGGAGATCATCATCGAGTCGCCGGATGGCAACGTCATCGAGCCTCTCCACTCGGAGGCCAGGTGGCAGAAGCAGGGCGAACCAGTCGAGCCGATCAGCGTGGATTGGTTGCTGGCGGAAGAACACCACCGGATCTACGGGAGGCCGTGGATCCTTGGGCGGTTCTATATGGACTTCCTGGTCGCCCACGGTCTCGCGCCGAACGACCGTGTGCTGGATCTCGGTTGCGGGGCAGGCCGGGTGGGTATCTGGCTCATCCCGTATCTGGAGCGGGGCCGCTATTTCGGGATTGATTGGCATTTGAAAAGCCTGGCGGCCTTCGCGCGTTACGAGGCGAAGCTGCACGATTTGGCGCACAAGGCACCGCGCCTCATGCTGAGCGCAAATTTCGAGGTGGATCGCTTCGGCGAGACTTTCGACGTGGCGCTCGATTTTTACGTGACCCGACATTTGACCCTTGAGCAGACTGAGGCGGCTTACCGGAAGGTCCGGGCCGTCTTGCGAACCGGCGGACGGTTTTTCCTGCCGCATGCGCCGCAACTTGACGAAGCGAAACTCGCCGGGCTTGGCCTGGCCCTGAGTGAATCCGAGGAGGCCAGCTATCCGCTACTGGGTGAGATCTCCAAAAACATTCTCAGCACCGACCACTGGCATATCCTGCGAGCCGTGTGAGCGGATGCACTACGAAATCCTCGCCGCCAGCACCTTCTCGATTTTTCCGAGAGGCAGGGTGTTGACCACGTCCGCCTTGGTCAGCCAGCCCTTGCGGGCGATCTGGATGCCGAAAATCAAGTCCTGGAGGCCGGCGGTGGAATGGGCGTCGGGGTTGATGGCGCATTTCACGCCTTTTTCCTTGGCCAGCGGCCACCAGCGCCAGTCCATGTCGAGGCGGCGGGAATTGGCGTTGAGCTCGATGATGGTGCCGGTGGCGGCGGCGGCTTCGATGATGGCGGGGATATTGACCTTGTAGGGCTCGCGGGTGAGCAGGAGGCGTCCGGTGAGGTGGCCGAGCATGGTGACATGCGGATTCTGCATGGCCTTGATGATGCGGTCGGTCATCTCGGTCTCGGACAGGGTGAAGGAGGCGTGGACCGAGGCGACCACATAATCGAGCTGGCCCAGAATCTCGTCGGAAAAATCCAGTGAGCCGTCCTTCTTGATGTCGCATTCGGAACCGGAAAAAATGCGGAATTTTTCCTGATCTTCGTTGAGTTTCTTAATCTCCGCGACCTGGGCCAGGAGGCGCTTTTCATCAAGTCCGTTGGCTTGGACGGAGCTTTTGCTGTGATCGGCGATGCCGAGATATTGCAGGCCCAGTTCGCGGGCGGCGTCAGCCATGACCTCCAGCGAAGCCCGCCCGTCGCTGGCCGTGGTGTGGCAGTGAAAGGTGCCGCGCAGGTTCGGCCACTCGATGAGCCGGGGAAGTTCTCCGTTTTCTGCCGCGGCGATTTCTCCGCGATCCTCGCGCAGTTCGGGTTCGATGTAATCGAGTCCGAGGGCTTTGTAGAGGTCGGCTTCGGTTTGCACCGCGGGAATCGGTTCCTTGAGTTTGCGGCCCTCCGCTTCGCTGAAGCGGTATTCGTTCAACGACCAGCCGCGTTCGAGGGCGCGCGAACGCATCTTCACGTTATGCTCCTTGCTGCCGGTGAAGTAGTTCAGGGCGAAGGGATATTCGCCGCTGCTGACCACCCGCAGATCGCATTGGATACCGTTCTTCAGAACGACGCTGGATTTCGTTTCGCCATGCGCGAGGACGGATTCGACCAGGGGATGATTGACGAAATCGGCCGAGACCGCGGCGGGCTGGCGGGTCGAGACGATGAAATCCAGATCGCGCACGAATTCTTTTTTGCGCCGGTAGCTGCCGGCGATCTGCACGAGGGTGACGCGCGGATGACTACGCAGGTCGTCGAGCAACTCCTCGGCCAATATGGTGATGCTCCCCAGGCGGAATTGACCCGCGTTTTTTTTGTGCTGTTCGAGGGCCTTGAGGATGTTGTCGGCGGTTTTTTCGCCGAAGCCGGGCAGGGCGGCCACAGAGCCGTCCCTGCAAGCGCGTTCCAGCTTGGTGAGGGAATGGATGCCGAGTTTCTCGTAGAGCAGCTTGATTTTCTTGGCTCCCAGACCCTGCAGCTCGAAGAGGGTGAAAATATCGGGCGGAAACTCCTCGCGCAGGGTGTCGTAGTATTCGAGCTTTCCCGTGGTGACGAGGGTGGTGATTTTTTCCGCGATGGCCTTGCCGATGCCGTCAATTTCCTCGAGCCGTTTCTCCTCCACGAGCCTGGCAAGATCGTCGGTCAGGGTTTCCAAGGCGCGGGCCGCATTGGTGTAGGCGCGGATTTTGAAAGGGTTCTCGCCCTTGAGTTCCAGCAGGAGCGCGATCTGCTCCAGAATATCCCCGACTTCGTCCGCGCTCACGGAAACAGCCCCCTCGCCTGCCGCGCCGCCAGCACACGCTCGACTCCGATGGACAACGCCGCGGTGCGATGCGGAATCTTGCGTTCCTTGGAACGCTTGATCACGGCGGTGAAGGCGGTGTCGAGGATGCGGTAGAGGCGGTCGGCCGTTTCGATGTCGGACCACAGGAAGTTCTGCAAATCCTGCACCCATTCGAAATAGGAGACGATCACGCCGCCTGAGTTGCAAAGGATATCGGGAATGACGAAGACTTCATCCCAGCGTTGGTTGAGAATTTCATCCGCATCCGGCGTGGTCGGACCGTTGGCCGCCTCGGCCAGGATGCGGCAGCGCAGCTTGCCGGCGTTCCCGCCCGTGATGACCCGTTCGACAGCGGCAGGAACAAGCACATCGCAGGGCATGGTGAGAAGCTCACCCGGATCGACCCGTTCGCCCCCGGGAAAATCATGCAGCGTGCCATGCTGGGCGACATGACGGTCGGCGGCGGCGATGTCGAGGCCCTTGGGATCATAGATCGCGGCGGTGTGGTCACTGATGCCGACGACTTTCATACCGGACTTGAAAGCGAGTCCGCCCGCGGCAACGGAGCCGACGTTACCAAAGCCCTGCACGATGGCGGTGCAGTCGCCCGGCTTGATTTTCAAGTGATCCAGTGCGCGCTCAACAAGGAAGACAACGCCCCGTCCGGTCGCCTCGCGCCGTCCTGCCAAGCCGCCCAGCGATACAGGCTTGCCGGTGACGATCTCGCCCGCGGCATAGCCGACATGGACCGAGTACGTGTCCATGAACCAGGCCATGATCTGTTCGTTGGTCCCCATGTCCGGCGCCATCACGTCAATGTGGGGGCCGACAAAGGGAATCATCTCCTGCATGTACCGGCGGGAAACGAGTTCGAGTTCGTGTTTACTGAGCGTGGAGGGATTCACCCGCACGCCGCCC
>CAMASH010000124.1 GCA_945860745.1 Chthoniobacter flavus
AGAAGATCAATCTGGCCAAGACAGCCAAGGGAGGTGCGGAGAAGGTTGCGCTGGCGAGCTTTATTCGGAAGCGGACGATGATGACCAACGGCTGGCTCTCGAAAAATCTGCACATGGGCGACCCGAGCCGAGTAAGCCGGTATTGCTGCACTGCTGCCGGACGGGCGGATATCAGAAAACTTTTCAGGAAGTTAGAAATGTCAATAGGCAAGGCCTGACCCCTTTTGCGGCGCATGGCTTCGTTCCTCGAGCCCCGCTATCCCTCCACTCGCATACCGGTCAAGCCACTTGCGCCCGCTCTTTCGGCTGATCCCAAACTCCTTGCACCGCTCGCTCACCGTAAAGTGACCGCTCTGCGCCAAACTCACAAACCTCTGTTTTTCTTCCATCGGTGACACGTTTTTCCAGGGCATCCGCCCAGTCTATCGTGTTACCCATCTCCCCGGTTTTTGTGTTACCCATGTCCTCGGTTCGCACCGAAGCGTCTCCGCACCCTCGCTGGCCTTCCGCCATTGTAAAAATCCTGGCTTAGGAGCTGTAAATAAATAAAGGTGGCAAGATAGCGCAGGAGTTTTTGCCTCTAGCAAGGCGCGACGAAGGAGCAGAGTCCAAGCACTCTGTGACTGAGACTCGACGAAGGAGAGAGCCAGGGTGCACGGGGGATAACCAACGCCGCCAGAGGCCAAAAGAACAAGCGAGGTTGCTCCCTTTATTTATTTCCAGCGACTTAGGCGGGAGGAGAGACCGCCGTTGTCCCCTGGTGCCGCTATTGTCGTCTGATGATGACCCTTGCCCAATTCTCCCATCTCCTTGGCGCGCATTCCCACCCGGTTGTTCTGGTCGAAGGTCGGCGCGAAATCCCTGAAGGCATGGCTGCGTCCGCCCGCAGGCTGGCTTACCTGCTTGCGGTGCGCTTTCCCGCCCTGCGTTTCCGCTCGGGCAATGCCTCTGGCTCGGACGAAGCGTTTGCCAAGGGCGTCGGTGAACTCGACCCCGCCCGGTTGGAGCTCTTCCTCCCCTACGAAGGACACCGCCAAGCCTCGGCGGCCGGAGCACGTTACCTCTCGGCAGATTCCCTGACCCCAGGCGAGCGATCCATCGTGGCAGAGGCCACCGTTGCGGCGACCCCCCGCAACCGGGGCCTGGTGGATTCCCGGTCGCCGCGCCTCCAAGCCAAAGCGAAATACCTTCTCCGCGATACCCTCAAGGTCACCGGACACGGTCCGGCCTTCGCGCCACCGGTCGCCGCGATTTTCTACGCCGATCCCGCCGATCCCATGGCCGGCGGAACCGGACACACCATCCGTGTCTGCAAAAACCACACTGTGCCGGTCATCCTCCAGAACGATTGGCTCAGCTGGATCCCGGAACTTGAAGCGGGCGGACCAACGGTTCACGCCGGAAAATACCCGGCCCCATCACGAACCGATTCACCTCAGCATCCTCGCGAAGAACTGAACATCGGGAAAGGAACCTCACGTAAAGGACGCGAAGAGCGCAAAGAAAACTGAACGCAGAAAACTGGAAAGCACTGTATGGCCCACGATCTGAACTTTGAAAATGGCGAGGCATCTCTTGTGTATGTCGGCGACGTCCCCTGGCACGGCTTGGGAACCCGCCTCGAGTCCGCACCCGCAACCGCTCAGGAGGCGATCACCGCAGCGCACCTGGACTGGCAGGTGGAACTGAGGCCGGTCTACGCCGGCGGAAAGGGAATGTTCTATAACATTCCAAGCCGGCAGGCTGTCGTTCGAGCGGATCAATGGGGACAGGAAAACTGCCCGGTCTACGGGCTCGTCGGCCCGGAATACGTCCCGCTCCAGAATCGCGATGCTTTCACGTTCTTCGATCCCGTTGTCGGATCCGGTGCCGTCAGCTACGAAACGGCCGGATCGCTCGGAAAGGGCGAACGGGTCTGGGTGCTCGCCAGGGTCAAGGGAGCCAAAGGCGAGTTTGCCATCAAGGGAAAGGACGTCGTGCAGAAATACCTGCTGCTCGCCAACGGTCACGATGGCCGGACGGCGGTCCGCGTGCGGTTCACTCCCGTCCGGGTGGTCTGCCAGAACACGCTTTCCTTCGCACTGGCCGAAGGGAGCGACCGCTTCAAGATTTACCACAATCCGGGCATGCACCGGCGGTTGGAGGATGCGCGGGATTCCATGAAAGCAATTCTGGGCTACTACGATGACATCGAAAAGCGGTTCCAGGAGTTCGCGAACTTTGAAATGACGGGCAACCGCATCGACCGGTATGTCCACGGTGTTTTCCCCACCCCTGCCCGCAAACGGGGCCAGAGCGAGCGGAGCTTTGAAGAGGCCAAAGAAAAGGTGTCTGCAACCCGCAGCGATGCCATCCGCCTTTTTGAAAACGGCAGGGGAAATGCAGAACCCGGAATCCGCGGCACCCTCTGGGCGGCCTACAACGGAGTCACCGAGCTGATCGACCACCATTCCCGCTTCACCACACCCTGGCAGCGGATGAACAGTATCTGCTTCGGAGACGGGGAACGGCTCAAACACCGCGCCCTCGAGCAGGCCTCGGTTCTCTTTTCTGCAAACTGAACGCCAGGACTTACTCATCCCGATGAACCGTCGCGATTTTCTCTCCCTCTGCGGTCTCGCCGCCGGATCCTGCATCATCCCTGTCCGCCTGGCGCGAGCCATCCGCGACACCTGCGTCCTCGGCGGACAGCCCTACTTCATCAATGCGCCGGCCTCCGGGAGCGTCCTCTACGCGGTCCAAAACACGTCCAGCGAATTCACCTTCCGTTTGGGCGGGGAGGTCAGCCCTCCGACCTGGCGCGAATACCTCGAGGACAGCCAGGGGATCGACCCCCTCGATCCAGAAGCCGTTAACGCCTGGCAGAGGGAGCAATATGGTCTCGAACCGGGGGAGGAGGACGAGATCGCGCTTGACGAGCCGATCGATGGGGGGGCCCTCGATCATTGGTGTGAATGGGATTATTCGCTGAGGTATGGCCCGGAGGCGCAGGCCTACCGCTACCTGGAGGACCTGCCCCTCGACGACGGAAAGAAAACCGGGGGCAGCCCGCTCGGCAACCTGCGCTTCATCGAAGGCGACCGGCCCGGCTCAAACTGCACCTATGTGGAAGCCCCCGACCACGCGACCCTCGCCTGCCTCCAGCACCGGCTCAACGAACTCGCTACAGACATCCGCATCGAGATCGAAAAAGAAAGCTGACTTCCGCGTGAAGCCCCCATTCGGCGACCGGGAATCTGCCTGGGGTTAGACTCCTATAACCGGACATCCAGAGTGCGATTCTGTTGCTCCGGCTTTCTGAGCACACCCCCATCACTGTTCGGGAATCATAGGAGCGTCTCGACGCGGACTGTGCGGGAAATAAACTGCGCGGTATGGCTGATTCCCTGACACCGGCGCGGAGGAGCTGGAACATGAGCCGGATTACGGGACGCGACACGTCCCCGGAAAAACTCGTCCGCAGCCTGTTGCACCGGATGGGATTCCGGTTTTCGCTTCACCGGAAGGATCTGCCGGGGAAGCCCGATATTGTGATGCCGCGTCATCGCACGGTGATTTTTTTCCACGGGCGCTTCTGGCATCTGCACAGGAATTGCAAGCAGGCACGGATTCCGAAAACCCGCTACGCCTGGTGGAAGGCGAAACTGGAGGGAAATGCCGCGCGGGACCTTAAAAAACGGACTGAACTCAGAAAACTCGGCTGGCGGGTGCCCACTGTGTGGGAATGCGAAACGGCAAAGCCGGAGAAGCTCAGACGGCGGCTGGAACGGCTGTTGGCGTAACAATTCCCGGGCCGCGCGGAAACGATCACGGCTCGGCGTTCCTGCCATCGCGGGGTCAGGCTGACCGCGATGTCAAAAGGCTGACCCTTCAGCGGTTCAGGCAGGCATCAATGTCAATAGGCAAGGCCTGACCCCTATCTTTCTCCTTTCTATGATCCCTTTCTCTTTCTTCTTTTTTGCCGGCGCGGTGCTGTTTGGTGATCGTCATGACTTTTGGGATTACTTTCGTGCTGGGAAAGGATCGACCAGTTTCAAGTTTTCCACATGCTTGAAATCGTCGGTATTGCGGGTCACCAGCGGAAGTCCATGCACAAGCGCCGTGGCGGCTATGATGGCATCGCCCAAGCCCATCCTGCATTCCTGGCGCAGCTCAATCGCCCGCCAGATGACTGCTTCGTCCAAGGGATGCACCGTCAGGCGTCGAAAGAGAATATCCAGCGTGGCTTTCTCCTCCGGCATCAAGCCCGTGAACCCATACACCTCGATCTGCGTGATGCTGGCCACCGCGTGGTCTCCGGAAACAACAAGCAACTCGGTTTCGGGAGCCGTCTGATTTGCCGCCTGGATCAGGATGTTGCTGTCCAGAAGCATCGCTCAATCCCGACCGGTCAACGGACGGTCTTTGCGGATTTCCCGCTGCCACGCCACGGGATCGGTTATATCCTTGAACGTCCCCATCTCCCTCAACCGCCGCAATGCAGCAAGAGCCGCCTCACGCGACGGTCGTTCGTCCCGGTCGGACGCGATCTCCAGCGTGGCCGTCACGCGCACCTTGGAATATCGCAAATCCAGCGGCAGCGGCAGGTGCACCGTGCCATCGGCATCCGGTTCCAAAATCGCCGTGATCGTGCTCATGTGGCGAACTATACCGCGCACTGCAACCTTGCGCAACCGCGAAGCGCGGACCACGCAGATGAATCAACGCGGACAGAACTCTCGATTCCATTCAGCATCCAGAATCCAAAATTCAAAATCACCCGCCCGGTCCCCCGCCGAACGGATCCGTGACATCACCTCGGATCGCTTTGCTTTTGTGAAGACGTCAGGCATCTGCGGCCTGTGGTGGCAAAGACCGGCTCAGGCAGCGGCCAACTCGGCCACGAGCGGCTTATCTTTGTTGAAGCGGCTTACCCCCAGGACGCTGAACCCGATGACATGCCCCCCCGCATCCACGCGCTCCATCACGGCGTCATTCCCGGTTTCTTTCATCACGCCGATCCCGTCCGAGAACCTGACTTCGAGGTAATCAGCTTCGGCATCGAACCACACTTTTACTTTGTCGGCCATACGGTTTCTCCGGCTTTGGGTTTGTCGGTCAGGTAGGCCGTGACGACAAACGCATCGCTCTCCGCATATTTAACCACAACGCACAGCCATTTGCCACCCACAATCGTCTCTGCGTAAAATTCATAGAACAACCGCACCGCATCGTCCGTGCGCGAGCACCTCACAAAAAGCGGCCGCCGCAATACCCGTTCCACTTCCGCCGCCAGCTCCCGCATTTCCGGATGCTCCAGAATGTGCGCCAGCCGCTCATCGGTCAGCCTCACCTTCCGGCCAAAACAATCTTCAAGTATCGTCATGCGGTCTGCATGCCATTCTTGCGGGGGAACCCCCTACCGAAAAGCTCATTAATTCATCGTTCGCCGATCACATAGCTGTCTGCCACGCAAGGATGACCGGCTCCCCTTAACTCTTTCAGAAGACGCCGGATTGCGCCGTCGCTCTTTGCGGCGGAGAAAAGGATGTTGGCGTCCTGCTCAAGCGTCTCAAGAGATCCACCGATATGATGGAGCGGTTCGCCCATACGGGCGGCCTGACCACCTATGTTGCCTACAACCCCCGTCAGAAAATCCGCCGCCTTCGCATCGAACGCCCAGAAAAAAGGAGAGCGAGACAATGGACGCGATAATGATACCTGCATAGGTCCTCTCTGAGGTCTCGAAGCGCTATTGCGTCGTGTGGCTCTCGACCACCGGGGCCTTTGCCAGGGCGACAGCGTCCGCGTAGGACAGGGTTGCCGGGAAGGCCTCGACAGCCGGTTCAAGAACGAGGTCGGCCCCGGCTACCAGTTCACCTGCGCCCTCACGGGCTACCGGCTTCACACAACGGAAGGCGACATCGTCCAAGCGGCCCACATTCACCAGCATTCCGTGAGCGCAAACGACGATCCGCGCAACGGCCTTGCGCTCACACCCGAAGCGCACTGGATGTTCGACGCCGGACTCTGGACGGCGTTTCCTGCCGGCGACGACCTCATCATCCACGTCGGTATCGACCGGTTCGAAGAATCATCTCCCCACGGACGACTCCTCGCGCTTTTTCACAAGAAGCCGCTGCACTTCCACAAAGATGCCCGCCTCCGTCCGGATCCGAAGCATTTCGAGTGGCATCGGAAAACGCATGGATTTTGAAGAAGATGAGACGACCTGATGATCCCGCCTTTGGCGAGCCAGGCTGTCCGTGATGTCAATAGGCAAGGCCTGACCCGAATGGCGCTAACTTAAGCCCCAACGGGGCTCAATCCCCTAGCCCTGGGTTGCGGAGCTACCCAGGGATCTCGAGGAAAAACAACGATCTGCCCTGCAAGGGCTGCATCCCAAATCGCCCTGAACTTACCGCCATTCAGGCCTGCCCCCCTGTTGCCCCCCCCTGTTCCGTTCGTCTGCCGGGCATGTGTTATCTTACCGCCCCCATTGAGGCTGCCGCTGGCGTTGAGAATCTCCTGTCGTTGACATTGTGCCGCCTTGCCTTTGAATAGCGGGATGACCGCCTGGTGGGGAGAACTGCCGGCGGCAACAACGTAGACATGGGCTTCTTTCGGTT
Organism: Chthoniobacter flavus; assembly: GCA_945860745.1. Classification (GTDB taxonomy): domain Bacteria; phylum Verrucomicrobiota; class Verrucomicrobiia; order Chthoniobacterales; family Terrimicrobiaceae; genus CAMASH01. The sequence goes on from CAMASH010000124.1 coordinate 6,609, forward strand.
CCGACGCAGCATCAAGATCCTCCCTGGCGTTCGCTGGAACTTCGGGAAGCGCAGCTCTTCGATTTCTCTCGGGGGGCGAGGGTTCCATTATACGATCGGCACCCACGGCACCCGCACCACGGTCGGACTGCCCGGCACCGGGCTTTCCTACACAACGACGAGCGCTACGCGGCGGCGGGGAGCTCCCTCGCCCATCCACATGGACAAGGCGCTCGAATGGGTATCCCGGCAGGAGGGTATTTTTCGCATCGAGGTCCCCGACAGGGAGGAGGGCGAAGCCCCCGCCACACAGAAGCAGATCGAATCCATCCGCGATCTCGTGAAGGGCATCCAGGGTGTGGATTTTGATGCGCTCGGCAAAAAGCAGGCCTCCACGCTTATCGACGCCATCAAGGCGGAGAAGGACCGATTCACCGAGCGCAAGATTCAGGAGTATCTGACCAAACAGAAGAGAAAACACCTCGTAGTGTGGGGAGTCGTTTTGCTTTTTCTGCTGGCGTGGATTTCTTCCAATAGCAACCGGGCACCAGCGCCCAGCGCTTTCGTGGCTGTCCCGCCTGCTCCCCGACCTGTGCAGCCCCCGGCCACTCCACTCACGGCGGATGTCGCGCCAGCGCCCGCTCCCTCGGTCACACCGCTTGTCGCGCCACAAGTCGCCCCTTCAGCCACGCCTCCCGCTTCACTTGCACCGGCCCAAAGGCCGGCCAGAAAGGTCACGCTGAAGACGGTGAAAACAATTTATCCTGACTCGGGAGGGACGAGGAAGGTCGATCCGGGAACAGTGCTCAATGTCATTGCCGTGGCGGGTGGCGTCATGACCGTGGAACTCAACGGCCAGACGTTCAACGTCTCGAAATCGGAGATTATCCAACAGCCGTGATGTCAATAGGCAAGGCCTGACCCGAATGGCGCTAAGTTAAGCCCCAACGGGGCTCAATCCCCTAGCCCTGGGTTGCGGAGCTACCCAGGGATCTCGAGGAAAAACAACGATCTGCCCTGCAAGGGCTGCATCCCAAAACGCCCTTATCTTACCGCCATTCAGGCCTGACCCCCACCTTCTGTGTAATAAAAGCCCCAACGGATCGTAAAATCCTCCCCAAGGCTTGATAGCAACTCCGCCACCCGCTGCTCGCCGGGTGGTGTCAGTTCCGGCTCCACGTTGTAAATCCAGCGTGGCATAATCAATCCTCCACCCGATCATCCGAAAGAGGAAACACGCTATCGAACTCCCGGAGCCCGACAATCCGGATCCCACGCCAGGGATCCAGCACCAGGAGATCGGGATCTCCGGTCACAATGACTATTGCCTCGGTCGCCAGAGCAAGTTCCAGGAACTTGTTATCCGAGACATCACTGCAGTCTGCTACCGGCTCCCGGATCACGGTGGATGGAACGAAAAATGCCGCATCCCGCCAGACAGAAAGAATTGCCTCACGGCTTCTCCGCGGGATGTAGCGGTCGAACTTCGCTCTCATCAGCACCTCCTCCAACTCCGCAAACGTTGCTGCGGAGAAAACCAGCGGCACCCGCCTGAGCAACGTGCCACGAACACAGGCATCCCCCCTGCTCCCGGAAATGAGCGCAGCGCTGATCAGGACATTCGTGTCAAAAATGACCACCCGTCAGCTCGGGTTTTCTTCTTTGAGCAGAGAATCCAAATCCGATTCAGACAGACCGCTGGCAGCCGCCTCGCCTTGGAGGGCGTCCATGGCTCCGATGACCTTGCGATTTTCACCCTCGATAAGCTTCCGGTAGAGAGCCATGGGCAGGAAAACTCCCAGATCCCGCTTCTGCCGTTTAATCACCACCGGTTCCACGATCCCAAAATCAAGAAACTGCCCGAAATTCTGCCGCGCGTCCGTGGCTGTCATCGTCTTCATAGGTCAATATTGTGCATTTTATACAAAATTTCAATTTCGTGTTGCCGATACAT
>CAMASH010000125.1 GCA_945860745.1 Chthoniobacter flavus
GCTCATTGTAGGGATTTTAGGAAGTTCTGGAAAAATCGCGCGCCTTCTTCGAGGTCAGCGATGGAAAGAAATTCGTCGGCGGTATGGGCCTGGGCGATGGAGCCGGGTCCGAGGGCCACGGCCGGCATGCCGGCGGCGGCGAAGATCGCGCCATCACAAAACCACGGCGCGCCGACCGGAGCGGCGCCGCATGTTTTCAGTTTTGCGATCAAGGGATGGCTGGCATCGGTCAACAGGGGCTCGGATTTTTTAACTTCGATCTCCAACGCGGGAAATTGGCGCGCAACCGAGTCCAGCAGCGGCTGCAAATCCTGTCCGGGAATGGTGCGGAAATCCACCGTCGCCTCGCAGAGATCGGGCACGATGTTCGTCTTACTGCCGCCGCGGATGGTGCCGATGTTGTGGGTTGGGTCGCCGAGCACCGCGTCGCGATGGCGGGGGAAATCTTCCGCGATTTTTTCGCGCAGAAATGTCAGGGCATCCAGAATCAGGGTGATGGCGCTGACTCCTATGTCCGGGGTCGAGGCATGGACAGCCCGGCCGTGGGCGCGGAGAGTCAACCAAACCGAGCCTTTGTGGGTGTAAACGGTTTGCAAACCAGTCGGCTCGCCGACGATGACGAAATCGAATTTTTCCTGCGCGGCCAGGGCCTTCGCACCCTGCTGGCCGGCCTCTTCGCCCATGAGCCCGGCGAACCAGATCTCGTGCGAGAGCGTGGGCAGGATGTCCCGACATTCACTCAGAGCGGTGAGCATCGCCGCCATCGGGCCCTTGGTGTCGGATGCCCCCCGGCCCCAGACCCTGTCGGCGCGAACTTCCGCGGCAAAGGGCGCAATCGTCATGCCGAGCACGCTGACCGTATCGGTATGGGGCGCCAGCAGCAGGCGGGGTTTTCCTGCGCGATCGGAGGGAAAACGCCCGACCACATTGGGCCGTCCGGGCAGGACATCTGTGACGGCAGTTTCCGCGCCCAGATTTTTGAGAAAACCCGCCAGAAATTCGGCGCAGTTTTTCTCCCCGACGAATTCCGTGCCGGGATGGCCATCGGGGTTGACGCTCGGGATGCGGACGAGTTCGCAAAGAAGATCAACGGCGGCGCTCATGGGTTTTTGCGGGAAAGATACCACTCGACGAATTTCGGGATGCCTTCGGAAATTTTGACCTGCGGATTGTAGCCCAGGAGGGCGCAGGCCTTGTCGATATCGGCGCAGGTCAGCGGCATGTCGCCCGGTTGTTCGGGCAGGCGTTCGATCTCCGCTTTTTTCCCCAGGGCGGTTTCAATGGAGGTAATCAAATCCGACAATGTGGTGGTCTGACTTTCCCCCAGATTGAAAATCTCGAAGGGAGTCCGGCGGTAGCTCAGCGCGCCGGCCACGCCCTGCACGATATCGTCCACGTACGTATAGTCCCGCCGGGTCGAACCGTCGCCGTATTGCTGGATCGGCTTGCCGTGGAAAATGTGGTCGGTGAATTTGTGGATGGCGAGGTCCGGGCGCTGGGCCGGTCCATAGACGGTGAAGAACCGCAGACAGACGACGCGCAAGCCGTAAAGGTGGGAATAGTTGCCGCAGAGGTGCTCGCCCGCGAGTTTGGTGGCGGCGTAGGGGCTGAGCGTCTGGGGCAGCGGGGTGTCCTCGGAAAAAGGCACTTTGCGGGCCAGGCCATAGACGGACGAGCTGGAGGCGAAGAGAAATTGCGAGACTCCCCCCGCCTTGGCCGCTTCGAGCATGTTGTAAGTCCCGGTGACATTCGTCTCGATGTAGGCGAGCGGGTTTTCCACCGAAGGCTGCACCCCGGCCCGCGCCGCAATATGCACAATGGCATCGAATTTTGCGCCGGTGACGACCCGGCGCATCTGCTCCGCATCGCGAATGTCCCCTTCGATCACTTCCACCTGGCTCTCGAAGTCCCGGACGTTTCCCCGTTTGATGGCCGGATCGTAAAAGTCGTTGAAATCGTCCAGCGCGGTCACGGCATGCCCGGCGCGGAGCAGTTTGCGCACAGCATGGGAGCCGATAAATCCGGCGCCACCGGTCACGAGTACTTTCATCCAAGGAACCTATCGGGCGGGTGAAAATGGCGGCAAGAGGTAAAATGACGAATTTCGAATTTCGGATGACGAAACAATTTCCTCTGGCCGAATGACAAGTGGACGCGGCTACGTTTCAGAGCCTTTCCGGCGGCGGCTTCCTTCGTCCTGATGCATTCGGAATTATTCAATGAATTGCCTGCGCCGGAGCCAGATGTCGACCGGCCACAAAAGAAGAGCCAGGATAAGGAAAAACGGGGCCAGGTCCTGGCGCATTTTGACACCCTGCAGGGCGGGGCGGAAAACATCCTCCGGTCGGGGTTGGAATCTTCCGGAGGTCAGGGCGGAAATTTTCTCCAGAAGGGGCGTGCCGTCGCCGGTGATGCGGAATTCGGCGGGATAGTCCCTCGTCCAGGCGGCCGGAACCGGGCGGGTGTTGCCGTCACTCACGGCAACCATGGCGGACTCGGCTTCCGGGGTCTTGATGCGCGCGCGGTAAAGCCCCGGCGCGACTTGCCGGGCGGGGAGGGATAGGGGAGCAGCTCCGAGCGCGGCGACCGATACGGTGATGTCCAAGCCGTCGCGGAACGTTCCCTCCGGCGTCACCGCCTCCGCTTCGATCACAAGCTCGCCCCCCTCTTCGCGAACCGTGAGAGAAAGGTCCTTGCGGCTTCCCTCCCGCACCAGGGCCCGCGCGGCTTGGGCCCAGAATTTTCCATATCCCGGCCAGCCCAGCCATTCCGAGGCCCAGCGGGCCTTGGCATCGCTGGTGAACGCCGCGACATGTCCCAAGCCATACTGCCAGGTCGCGAACAGCGGATCCCCGCTTTCGCTGGTGAGCAGCAGTTCGGCCCCGGGTTTGATCTTGGAAATATTCAATCCCAGCAGCAGGGGCGCTTCCGACCAGGGAATTCCCTGCAAGACCGGGGGCTTCCCCACGGTAGCCGCCAGAAAAGCGTCCTCCCGCAGACTGGACTCCGCGGCGCGCAGGGTTTCCAAGGTGAAGAGACGCGGGAGAGACGTGGCCTCCGCGGTGAGATAAAAGCGTCCGCCGCCCGCCGCCGCCAGTTGCCGCAGGAAGGCGGTGTCGCGATCCTGCTCGGTTCCCAGCGCCACGATGGAAACGGTGATCCGGCTGGCCAGCATGGCCGCAGCGAGATCAAGGGAGGATCCGCCTCCCGGTGAGGCCCTCCCTTCACCGGCTTTTTTTTCCTCGGCGTCCGCGGCATCGGAAAAAAGAATGATGTGTTTAATTTTAGCCTGGGCGTCCCGCAGTCGCGGGAAAGCCTCCGCCAGCGACGTGTAGATGTAAATCCCGCCCCCGCCCGCTGTGATTCCGGCAATGCGCCGTGCCGCCGCCTGCCTGTCGCCGATTTTTCCGAGCGGAACCACCTCCTGCACGCGGGTGTCCACCGCAAAAACCCCGAAGAGATCCTTGGCCTGAAGAACATCCAGCGCAAGGACCGCCCCCTCATTGGCGAGGGCGATTTTTTGTTGCCCTCCCGCCATCGCGGTCATTGAGCCGGAGCGGTCCAGGATGACGAGCAGGGCGACGACCGGGGTTTCCTCGCGCTCCTGACGTTCCATCTGCACGGGCAGGATGGGGGCGACCGGAGTGCGGAAATAGCCGCCGGCCCCGAAGCTGTCCTCCCCGCCAATCATGAGGAATCCGCCGCCAAAATTGCGCACCCATTCCCCCAACAACTTCATCTGTCCCACGGAAAAATCCGGCGCGGGAGCATCGGCAAACACCACCAGATCGAAGGCTTCCAGGCCCTCCATTTCCTTGGGGAAACCGGGCGGCGGACGCACTTCCACCTGGAAATCTGTGGTCCGGAGCGCGGCGGCCAGCGGTTCGGATTGCCCGGGATTTTTGTCGATCACGAGCACCCGGGCCGGGCCACCGTGCATCAACACCATTTTCCTCCGGTTGTTTTCCGCGTGGGTGTCTTCGGGCGACACCACTTCCACCTCGTAGAGCGCGGTGCGTCCCTCCGCCTTCACCCTGGGAAAAATGATCTCCGAACTGCCGGCGGGAAGGGAATTCCGCACCTCCGAAACCAGGAGGTTGTTCTGGTAGAGCCGGAGGGTCGCGGAATCCACCGCGGAGTCGGCCTGGATTCTTGCCGCGAGATCGAAGACCTCGCCTTCCCGCACAAGGGAGGGGGTTTTCAGCGAAAGGACCGCGGTCTCCCGCCCGGACCATGAGCGCAAGGGCACCACGTCCACCGCAATGCCCCGTTTGGCCAGGCTCGCCGCCGTTTCCAGCGGGTTGCGTCCCGCAGTGTCCAGGCCATCGCTGAGCAGCACGATCCGCCCGGGCCGGTCTGCCGGCAAAATGGCCGCGGCGAACTCCAAGCCGGAGGTGAGATCCGTGGCGTCCTGCCCGCCAGGCGGGGAGACCGGTTCGGCGCGCGGGCCCCCAAAAGGCTGGGACACCGCAGGCGCGCGCGCAAAAACCACCTCGGCTGCCCGCTTTTCCTTCCCGGAGATGACGCGGTCGGAAAAATCCCTGGCCCCCGCCGCGGTTTCCGCCGGGATACTGGCCGAAACATCGCGCAGAATGACGACCGATGTTTCCCGGGATTCCGTGAGCCAGCGTGGTCCGGCCAGGGCAAGGCAGAGCAAGGCGGCCAGGGCGGTCCGGACGGCCAGGCAAAGCGCGGATTGCCGGGGCGTCCATTGCGTCAGCGACTTCCGGCTGGCCAGCAGGAGAACACCGAATGCGATCGGGAACAGGACAAGAAAAACCGGCCGGTCGAAATCCCCCGGTGCGCCCGGCATCATCCCGCCGCCGCCGGCTCGGCTTGCTCCAAGGGGAGGCCACTGGCCGCCAAATCGCGGGCCACGTGATCGGCCAGCAGGCGATGGCCCCGCTCAAAGAGAAAAACATACGCGCTGCCCCCGGAGCAAGGCAGGGCCAGACGCTCGAAGAGAAACCGCGATTCGCGCTCCGGCCCGGCGTTCCGCAGGGGGATCTCCACGACCAGGGTTCCATGCCAGCGGGGGCTGAGAAAAAAGAGTCGTCCGCCCGCGAAACGCACCAGCCAGCCAAAGTGGTTCTTCGGCAGCCGGGGACCGCCGCCACTCAGGCAGGGGACGACTACGGCCACCTCTTCCGTCGTGGCGTGAGCCCGGCGCAAAGCCAGTTCGCATGGGCTGGGGAGTTTGAAGGAAAAACTTTCCGGTTCCCGATCCGCGGGTGGGCTGTTGAGTTTCCGCCACGCCAGCCAGAGGATGGCCGAAATGCTGCGCAGCATCCGCGGCAGAATGCACCATATGGTCCCCAGCACAATGATCGTGATGACCAGGGCCACCACGGGATGCCAGGCGATGAGGCCCAGTCCACCCAGCACGATCGCGTCCTCGCCCAGGCTCAGCCCGATGTTGGAGACCGGCTCCGGCGAGGTATTGGCCACCAGCCGCGTGCCCGCCTTGGCGGCATGAGAGGTGAGGGTGACGCCTCCCGCCAGGAGCGCAGCAAGGACTTTGACGGATGGGTCGGCGTCCCCGAGGGCCAGAACGGCGAGCAGCGCTCCGCCCAGCGGACGGATAAAAGTGTGAATGGCATCATTGGCCGTGTCCACCCAGGGAACTTTATCGGCGAAAAATTCCAGGATATACAACACCCCCGCCACGGCCAGGACCCAGGGGTTGCCGAGGGCGGCAAGTTCGTGGAGCGGACCAGGCAGGATGACCCAACCAAAGTGAACGGCCAGCCCGGCGGCGAAGACCGTGAGGTAGAGGTTGACCCCGGCCAGGGCGGCCAGGCCAAGCGCCACACTCAGCGTTTCCAGCAAATCCATGGCGCGAATATCCCGCAAGCGGGCGCGAAGTCACGCGCTTTTCGAGGGGAAAAAACGGCAAAAAAAGAACCCTCTCCGCCGAAGCAGAGAGGGTTCTGATGATTTTTAGGATGAGACCCGTGCGCTTAGAACGAGAAGGTCACCTTGCCACCACCCCAGAAGGTGTTGTTTTCGGTGCCCAAGAGATTCTGATCCTGGTAGCTGTAAGCACCATATCCGTAGAGGGTGATGGTGTCGTTGATCTTGATCGGCACGCCGAGACCAACTTCGAAGTTGTTGAAGCCGGTCAGGAGGCCGCCGTCATTCTGGAAGTTGTAATCGAAGCTGGCGCCAATGCCAACCCAGGGAGCCAGGGAGAGGATGTCCTTGTAGAGCGGGATGTCTGCGTCGATGCGGGCCAGCAGGTAGCTGGAACTGGTTTCTGCCGCACCGGTGCCGGCTTCGAAGTTTTCCAGATCAGGACCGAGGTTGAAGAAGTAGGTCAACGACGGGGTGATCGTGATGCCCGCGGGCAGTTCGATGGTGTAAGCCGCCTTAACACTCAACTCGTTCTGATACAGTTCCGAGTTCATGTAGTAGTAGAAGGTATACCCGAAGGACAGCGCGAGGTTCCCAATGGTGTGGGTATAGCTCGTGTAAACGTCGAGTTCTTTGTAGGCGGTATTGCCGATGCCGAAGGCCACCCAGGCACCCACGTTAATAAAATCGTTCTCCGTGATGTTCCAGGTCGCGTTGAGGTCGGTCCAGTAGAGGCTCGAGCCGTATTCTTCATTGCCGCGCAGGACATTGACACCGCGGAACATATAAAGGCTGTCCCAGCCGGTGCTGAGGGACGCCCCCCAGATTTTGCGCTCCTCTTCGACGATGATTTTTTCTTCGAACGACTTACCATCACCGGCAAGCAGCGGCTTGGAAGCAAGCAACGACGCCATTACGATGGCGGCCAGAATCTTGGGAGCTAGTTTCATGGGATGTTTTCCTTGGTTTTTGGTTTTTTGGTTTTTCAGCCGCCTGCCTGTGCCTGGGCAAAGACTCCGACTAAGTACGTGCTCACAGCACATTATGTGCCAACGTCATTAAGAAGGCTGACGGAGGGAGTCAAAACTTTTTTTAGAATTTTTTGAACAATTCACGCCAGGGGCTGTCGTTCCTTGGGCACCCGGTTCCCAAGCGGTCTCCCCGGCTTCAGGCCGAGACAATACTGATGTCTTCGGGCTGGATGCGGCAAAAAACCTCTTCTCCCTCGTGGAAGTCGAATTCCTGCTGTCCATCGTTGGTCAGGCAGGCCCCGAGTTCCAAGCCACCCTGGACAATCACGGTCAGATCGTCCACCGCTCCCTTGAAGATTTCCACCGCGATGCGGCCGGGGAAAACGTTGCGCCCCTCAAAGGAGGCGCGGGAAAGCCGGAGCCGTTCGGGCCGGAGGGAGAGCAAAACGTTGTCGGGAGTGGCCTGGGGGGAGTCCTTGACGTCGAGTTCCAAACCGCCTTCGAGCCGACAGCGGAGGAGGCCGTTGCCGCGCGAGAGCACGGTGGCTTCCACGATGTTGGTTTCACCGATGAAGGTGGCCACGAAGCGGGTGGCGGGCTGATAGTAAATCTCGTTGACCGTGCCGATCTGCTCGACCCGCCCGGCGCTGAGCACGGCCACGCGGTCGCTCATGGTCAGGGCTTCCTCCTGGTCGTGGGTGACGAAGATGAACGTAATGCCGAGGCGTTTCTGGAGTTGCTTGAGTTCGATCCGCATCTGGGTCCGCAATTTTGCGTCGAGGGCGCTGAGCGGTTCGTCCAGAAGGAGCACTTTGGGTTCGCAAACAATCGCCCGCGCCAGGGCCACCCGCTGACGCTGACCGCCGGAAAGCTGGGACGGCTTGCGATCGATGAACTGGCCAAGGGCGGTCATCTCGATCACGCGATCCACCTTGGTTTTGATCGCTGCGGCCGCGATTTTTTTCATCCGCAGGCCGAAGGCGATGTTTTCGTAAATGCTGAGGTGGGGAAACAGCGCGTAGCTTTGAAAGACCTGATTGACATCGCGCCGGTAGGGCGGATCGAAGGTGACGTCCTTGCCGCCGATGAGAACCTGGCCGGTGGTAGGCGTGTCGAAGCCGCTGATGAGCCGCAGACAAGTCGTCTTGCCACAGCCCGAGGGACCGAGAAAAGTCATGAACTCCCCTTCGGCGATTTCGAAGCTCACTTCCTGCAGGGCGGTGAAGCTGCCGAAGACTTTGCTGATGTTACGGAGTTCAACCATCGCGGGCACAGGGAAAACGTTAAGGGCGTGAAACGGGAATGACCAGCGGGAAAAAATTCAAGACGCTATTCCTCAGCGCAGCGAACGTTGGCCGGCCACTGAGCCGGATGAAACCAGGCCTCATCAAGGAGGGGCTATTGAGTCAGGGTGCAGGACAAAAATCTTCCAGGAATCCCCGAAGGGGATCAATCCGACAGCCCAAGGTTGCGAAGAATGAGCTACCTTGGGTATCAACAGGAGAATAGAACCAACCCTGAATGGGTTGCATCGGGCGAGGAACACAACCCATTCAG
>CAMASH010000126.1 GCA_945860745.1 Chthoniobacter flavus
CGGCAGGAGTCCCTTCTTGACGAGAAACGTGATGACCCGTGCGCGGAAGAGTTCCTCCAGCGGCGCGCGGCTCACGTCGGGCATCACATGGAAAAGCCCGCTGTCCACGAAGAGCCCGTCGGCGGCCAGCGCGTGGAGGTGCGGGTGGACGCCGAGGTATTCGCCGAAGGTATTGCGCGGCTCCTCCACCACATCAATCGCAATTTGCTTTGCGTTTCAGCCGAACCCCACAATATTAAGTGCATGAGATTTGCATTTACTGTATTCGCGGCGGCCGCTCTCTCCTTGATCCAGGCAGACGCTAAACTTCCCGTGGCCTCGCTCAGCACCGTTCTGACCGATGTGGCCAGAAATGTTGGAGGCGACGTCGTCGAGGTGGATGCCATTATCAAGCTCGCGGTGGACCCGCATGACTTCACCCCCACGGCCAGCGATGTGAAGGCCCTCAGCAAAGCCAAAGTCGTCCTCCTGAGCGGAAACGGCATGGAGGACACCTATCTCGGCAAGCTGGAAAAAAGCGTCGGAGCCGGGCCGGTCTTTGTTCCGGTGGGAGAATCCATCCCTCCCCTCCTGGTCGAAGCGGGGAACGACGACCACGGACATTCCCACCACGGGGCCCCTCCGGGTGAAAAGATTCCCGATCCGCATTGGTGGCAGAGCATCAAAAATGTCGCGACCGCCACGGAGGTCGTGCGTGATGCCTTGATCCAGGCCGATCCCGCCAACCGGACAACGTACGAGGACAACGCCAAACAGTATCTCACCCGGCTGACCGATCTCGCCAAGTGGGCCCGGCTCGAAGTCGCGCGGCTGCCGCGCAGCAAACGCATCCTTGTCACATCGCACGATGCCTTCGGCTACTTCGCCCGCGATTACGGCTTCACCCTTTACCCCATCGAGGGGATCACCACGGACGACCAGCCGTCCTCAAAAAAAGTCCGCGCAATCATTGACGCCATCAAGGCCAGGGGCGTGAAGTCCATCTTCCTCGAAACCATCCAGAATCCCAAAGTGCTGACCGAAATCACCCGGGAAACCGGGGCAAAAAACGGCGGCGAACTCTACGCCGACGGCCTGGGCCCGGGAGCGGACACCTACGAGAAAATGATCCGGCACAATTACTCGACCATTGTGGCCGGCCTCGAGTAGCCGGCACCGGCAAGGCGGGCGGCGCGCCGGAAGGGCAGATGGCCGGCGTGCGATCGCGAGTCTTGGCGGGGATCGGGCGGGATCGGGAAAGAAACCTAGCTGGCAGAAACCGGCGGAGCCGGCTGGCCGGCAGCCAGCCCGAGGGCGAGCAGGGACGCCCCGCTGAAAATCAGATTGATGCCCAACAGCGTTCCGAGCACCCACACGCTGTCGGAGGGCCAACGGGCTTGCACCATGAGGCCGAGAACAATTGCGGCCACGCCGCTTACGAGCGTCCAGATCCAACCCGGGTGAGCCCGCAGCTTGAACGCAGCAATGGTCTGAAAGATCCCCTCGACGATCAGGTAAATCGAAAAAATGAGCGTAATCACAGTGACGGCCGAGGCCACACAATTGAGCAGGACGATGCCGGCCACGATCCGGATGATTGCGGAAAGCGCCTCCAGAACCCGGTGATTCTGGTGTTTGCCCAACAGCGCAAGCCCGAGGGCGATGAGTCCACTCACCAGCGCAAACACTCCCAGGAGTTGCGCGATCGCGAGCGAAAAGACGAACGGAAAGCTCATCGCGACGAAACCCACGATGACGGAAAGGATGCCCCCGGCGATCAGCCAACCGCGGCTCTTGGCGAGATCGTGAGAGGCGGAAAGCAGGGCGGAACTTGGTGTCATAGGAAAGAAACTCTGTTCCTTCCGGGAACAGAGAGCAATTCCTTTGTGTTACGGATGGAGCGGGAGCAGCCAGGGCACGAGCAGCACGCTGACAATCAGGACCACAATCGAAAAGGGCACACCCACCCGGACAAAATCACTGAAGGAATAGTTGCCGGGCGCAACCACCAGGGTGTTCACTGGCGAGGAAATGGGGGTCATGAAGGCGGTGGACGCAGCCAGCGCGACGATCATGGCGAAGGGATAGGGCGAAGCGTTCAAGTCTCCGGCAATCGCGAGGGCCACGGGGGCCATCAAGACGGCGGTTGCGGTGTTGGAAATGAAGAGTCCCAGAATGGCCGTGATCCCGAACAGGCAGGCCAGGATGCCATAATCGCCCGCCCCGGCCGTGACCGCCATGAGTCCATCCGCCGCCAGTTCAACCCCGCCGGTTTTCTGCAGGGCAATGGAGAAGGGCAACATCCCGACGATCAGGATGAGGCTTTTCAAGTGAATCGAGCGATAGGCGCTGTCCAAATCAATGCAACGAAACGCCCCCAGGAGAAGGCAGGCGATGAGGGCTGCCTGGACGTTGGGCACAAGGCCCGTGACCATGAGGATCACCATGAGAACCAGGCCTGCCAGCGCCGGGAGAGCTTTGCCGGGAGCCGGGAGCACTTCGGATCGCTCCACGGGCAGGTTGAGAAGCACGAGGTCCGCCCGATCGGATTGCAGTTGGATGATGGCCTTCCAAGGACCGATCAACAACAGCGTGTCGCCCACCCGCAGCGGTTCGGTCAGGTGCCCCTTTTCGATGGCATTCTGACCACGCCGGAGACCGAGCACGGAGAGACGAAAGTGACGCCGGAACCCGGCCTCGAGCACCGTCTTGCCTACGAGAAGGGAGTCCGCCGCGACCATGACCTCGGCCATGCCGATCTCCTGGGAACGATCGCTGAAGTACGCACCCGAGAGCGGAAGAACCTCCAGGGCATTGCGGGCACAAGCCGCGGCAATGTCCATTTTTGGCCCAAAGACATCCACCAGAAGAACGTCCCCGGCCTGCAATTCGGTTTTTCCGGTCGGCGAAAAGACTTCCGTGGCAAAGCGACCTTTTCGCTCAATACCAATCACGTTGATTCCCGAATCTTCCCGCAGGGCGAGTTCCGAGAGCTTCTTGCCCACCAGGGCGGATTTTTGCGTCATCTGCACCCGGAACTCCCGTCCGGCCAGTTGGTATTTCTCAATCCAGTCCACGAAGCTGGCGCGCCGGGTGTCTCCGGCTTCAGCCGGTTTTTTCGCCGACAACCAGCGCCGGGCGAAGAGCATGTAGAGGATGCCCAGAATGAGGATCGGAATCCCGAACGGGGTGAAGCTGAAAAAACCGAAGCCCTTCGATCCACTGCGAATGAGTTCACTGTTGACCACCAGGTTGGGGGCCGTCGCCACCAGGGTCAGCATCCCGCTGATCAGGGCCGCCATGGAGATGGGCATCATGAGCCGGCTGGCCGCCGCGCCCGTGCTCTGGGAGATGCGCAGCGCCACGGGAATAAAGATCGCGACCACCCCGGTCGAACTCATGAAGGCCCCCAGAGTCGAAACGACCGCCATCAACAGGGCCGTCAGGCGGGTTTCACTCTTGCCCGCCGTCCCGATCAGCCAGTCACCCAGTTTCTGGGCGACCCCCGTCCGCACCAGGCCCTCGCCGATGACGAACAAGGCACCGAGCAGGACGATGCTCGAATCGCTGAAACCCGCGAGGGCCTCGCCCATCGTGATCGCTCCGGTGAACGGCAGCACCGTCAGCATGATCAGCGCCACGGCATCCATGCGCGGTTTGTTCATGGCAAACATCGCAATGGCCGCGGCGAGGAGTCCAAGGACGATGGCAAGTTGGGTGTTCACAGCCAGTGGTTGTTAAGCCGGGGGCGCAGCCCGTGTCAAAAGCGAACGGCGCTGACGAACCTGCCGCCGCAGCCAGCGCAGCGCGACCGGACGGATTCGTTCATAGGCGAGCAGGAAAAGAAAATACGCCAGCAGCGCGGCGATGACACTGTTGATCACGGAGCCGAGGGCAAAGGTCTTGCCCCAGACCAGCGCGTTGATGTTCTGCGTGGTCACATCCTCCAGATCATCCACCAGGATCGGCGGACGCAGAAAAATTCCGCCGACCCGCATGTTGAGCAGGAAAAGAATCGGCCAGAAAACCGCCAGCGTGCTGCCCCCGATGAATCCCGCCACCACATTGCCGCCGACCAGTTTCGCCAGAAAACCGGAGATCACCGCGCCCAGGCCGAAGGTCGGATAAAAATTGCAGGCCAGGCCGACGGCAAACCCGCGGGCGCCCCGTTCGCGCGAATCCCGCAGCCGGAAAAAACGCAGCGCCTGAGAGAGGAAAAAGTCCTTCATCGTGCGCTTGGGCCTGACGCTCATGAGTCGGAGGTTACAAGGGGACCACCTGTGCAGAAACCTCCATGCGGTCAAAGGCGTTGGACGGTCCGGCCCAGGACCCGGACAGCGGCATGGCTTTCTCCTGCTCGCTGGAAACGGCCACGGACACATGCTCGGTGCCGGCGGCCTTATTGTTGGTCGGATCGTAACCCCGCCAGCCGGCGCCGGGCAGGGAGATTTCCGTCCACGCATGAGTCGCCCCATGCTGACCCTCGGCCCTCTGGATGTAGCCGGTGACAAACCGCGCCCCGAACCCCCAATGCCGCGCCGCCTCCATCATCAAGACCGCGAAATCACGGCACGAACCCGAACCCAGCGCCAGCGTCTGACAGGGCAGCCGCACACCGGCCTCCTCGCGGTTCTCGTACTTCAGCGTTTGGAAAATCCTTGTGTTCAGATGCGTCAGCAACTCCGCCGTGTCGATGAGCTGGCCGGGGACATACAAATCGCGCAGCCAGTTTTTCAGCGCCGGGCCATCGTGCGGATAACTCGGGACGCGGTAGAGAAGCAACTCCATCTGCTCGTTGGAAGCATACTGAAACGGATACGCCCGGGCCTCGGGATCGATCAGGCCGTCCGGCGAGTCGTCGTGATAGAGGTCCACCACAACTTCGCTGGCCACGCTGAGCTTCCGCGCCTCCGCCCCAAACGTGATGATCGCGATGGAGTTTCCGTAAATGTCGCGCGCCCACCGCACCGAGGCCTGCGGTTCGATCTCCAGCCGGATGGAGTCGATGTGCACATCGTGTCCTTCCAGCGGCCGGAGCATGACGCGATGAACGCCAAAGGAAACAGGCTCGTGATAGTGATACCCGGTCCGGTGCTTGATGCCGATGCGTTTCATTGCGGTCGTACCAGCCCAATCCTACGGTATAAATCCGCTTCGGAAACCCCAATAATCGACGACTTTGAACAGCCCCACTATTGGGCTCAGAATGATCAACATTCAAGCTCTGCCCATCCTGCCGCACAAATTGAGACTCAAATGAGTCTTGCCCGACGCGTTTGAAAACGATAAATTACCGCGATGAAAACGATCACTATCACCGAGGCCAAACGCAGTCTCGGCCAATACCTCAAGCGGGCGGCGGCGGGCGAAGAGATCGGCATCGTAAGCGGGGCGAACATCGTTTCCCTCCGTAAGGTCGAGGTTGTGCCGGTGGATCGAACAGGCACTTCAACGCATTTCTCGGGCTCCGATCACGATGATTGGCCGGTGTTTGAGGCGGTAGATGGCGGGCCCGTGGACGGCGCTTTGAACCACGATAAATACATCTACGATGATCCCCATGGGAACCATGCCGGCAAACGGAGGTCATGATTTTCGTTGATACCGGAGCTTGGGTCACGCAGTTCAGTCGGCGCGATCAGTATCACAAAAGGGGGGCGCAGTTCTTCACGAGGCTTCATGACGAACGCATCCAATTGGCAACCAGCACGCCCGTGCTCTATGAGACCGTCACCTTTCTAACCCGGCAAGTAGGTGCCGCAACGGCCATCCGGGCCGGGCGGCAAATCTCCGGGTGGAAAAGCCTGCGCCTCCTCCGTCCCGATGCCTCGGACGAAATCAAGGCTTTGGCAATCATGGAGAAATTCTCCGATCATCCCATCGGCTTTGTGGACTGCCTGAGCTTCGCCCTTATGCACCGCTCCCGCATTTCCACCGCCTTCACCTTCGACCGGCATTTTGAACTCGCCGGGTTTTTGTTGTTCACCTGAAAGAGAAACATCCCATGCCAGAACCGTGCCCTGATGCCATTCTCAAGATGGACGCGGGAAGCCCCGCTTAGTCCGCCATCTCCGGGGTCTGGCCCGGCCGGCTGCGGGAATCAGGCGGCGGCCGCCTTCGGGGCGCCGAAGCCCAGGGCGAGAAGCGAGATGCCCCAGAAGAGCGAGTTGATGCCGAAGAGGAGGCCAAGGAGGCCGAAGGAGTCCGCGGGCCAGCGGTAATAAACCATCACCCCAAGCACGAGCGCGGCGATGCCATTGATCAGGGTCCAGACCCAGCCGGCATGGGAACGGAGTTTGAAGGACCCGATAATGAAGGCCACACCCTCGACAATGAGGAAGACCGCCAGGATGAGAGTGATTACCGCGATGCTGGAGGCCACGCAGCGCAACAAAACGATGCCCGCCGCGATGCGGATCAACGAGAGAACCGCATCAAGCACGCGGTGGGCGACGTGCTTGCTGAAAATAGCGAGGGCGAGGGAAATGCATCCGCTGATCAGCGCGAAGGCTCCGAGGAATTGCACCAGGAATGCGGAAAACAAATAAGGCGACCCGATGGCCATGAAGCCAACCAGGATCGAAAGCAGGCCGGAAAAGATCAGCCAACCGCGGCTCTGGGAGAGTTGAGTGACTGCAGGAGTGGAGGAATTATCGCTCATGACCGCTGGTATAGCCGGTCGCGCGGAAATTGCACTCTTTTCCGGTCAAGCCGGTATCTCGAAGAACCGCCCGCGCGTGTTCAGAACGACGTGCGCAGACGCGCGTAAAAAGCGCCGGCCGTCTCGTTGTCGGGGGCATTGCCCGGATTGGCGATGAGCTGCAGGCCGAAGGAAAGCTGGGTGTTTTGGGTGACCTGAAACCGGTGGAAAACCTCGAGCACGGTTTCGTTCCGGGACGCATCACTGCGCGGAATGGTCAGGGCAAACGCCGCCCCCGTGAGATCATCCTTGCGGCCCAGCAAGCCGCTGAACCCGAGTCCGACCTGGCCGGATTGGCGGATGTTGGTGAGGGTTCCCTCCGAATAGGCATAGCGGGCGAAGATCTGCAGACGATCGGTCAAATTCTGGTCCACGATGAAGGTGAGCCCATAGTCCTCCGGCAGATTGCCGATGCTGCGGGCATCGATGTGCCAGAGGCCGAAGGCGTAGCGGCCCTGGCCCAGCCCTTGGAAGGTCGGGGTGTAGCCGATCTCGCCGAAGGTGAAGAGGTCCCATTCATTGAAGAGCGATTCGAACTCCCCGTCCAACGTGTTGCTGTAGGCATTGGCCGCTCCCACCGTGAGATAGAACTGGTCCGTCGGGCGGATGGAAACGCCCAGCATCGGGCCATGGCCCGGAAAGGCCACGGCCGCATTGGCGGAAAAATTGCGGTTCACGAACGAGTTGTTGACGTTTTGCAGCCAGTGCGAGCCGACGTAGTCGGACGGATCGGCCCGTCCGATCAAAATGCGCACGCGGGCATCGAAGAGACGCTGGATCCAGTAGGCATCCCGGATGACCCACCCGCGATCATTGAAGGTTCCGGTGGGCGCCACGATCGCCCCCATTTGTCCGCGGATCTCCGAAGGCGGTTGGTTGCCCATGCGAAAGCGGTACTCGCCGGTGAAAACAAACCGCCCGGTGTCCTTGGTGCCGCGCCCGATCAGGGTCCACGAAGACATGAAGTCGAGGTCCCCGGCCGCCCCGGAGCGGGAACTCTGTCCGCCCAGCGGTTGCATAAACCCGAACTCCGAAGTTAAAAAGCATCGTTTTGTGCGGAAGGCTGTGGCTGAAAGGGGTTGCAACACCAAAAGCAACCTCAACCCACGCACAAAACAATGCATTCAAAGTTTCACCCGATTTTCGGTTCCAGCCAAGTTCAATTC
>CAMASH010000127.1 GCA_945860745.1 Chthoniobacter flavus
CGCACCACGTGCAGCGGATCCGGGCCGACCCGGAAAAGAATGATGGGGTTGCCTTGTGCGGCGATCTGGCAGCCGGGGAGAAGGTCGCGGCGATGGCGGAACTTCTCCGGAGCGGCCAGAATTTCCTCACAGCGGGCCCACATTCCATCGAGGTGAAGATTTTCCTGCCGCCGGCCCCATTGCTCCCGGGTGTAAAGACGGATGGCCCGGAGGTCAGCCAGAGCGGCTGCGGTGAGGTCCCGCCTCACACCCCGCCACGCACCAGGGCTTTGAATTGCTGCTTCGTTTTGACCCGGGTGACCGTTCCGGCCTCAAGCTGGGGAAATCCGAGGGCGGCCTCCCGTTTCAACCATTCATTCTCCTGTTCGCGGCGCAGAGACTCCCGCAAGGCCTCGCGGACGACTTCACTGGCGTTATTGTAGAGGCCGGAGGCGACCTTGGCTTTGACCGCCTTTTCCAACTCCGGAGTCAGCGAAACGTGCATGCGGTGGAAATACAAACTTTGACAAAGCCTGTCAAATCCAAGTCTCCGCGGCTGACACCTCCCTTGCTTTCCTTTGTGCCCTTCTGGGAAAAAATCTCCGCGAATCTTTCGGGAGTCAGGGTCGCTCGCGCGACAGTTCACACGAATGGGCGGCGAAGCCGGCGCCGAAGGCCGTGAGCCAAAGATGCTGGTCGTTGTAATCTCCCGCCAGCCGTTCTTCCAAGGCCAGCAAGACCGACGGGCTGCTCAAGTTGCCGTATTTGCGCAAGACCTCGCGCGTTTCCCCGAGACGATATTGCGGCAAACGTCCTTCGATTTCGTCAATCACATCGCGTCCGCCGGTGTGGGCGATGATCTGGTCGGGGTCCGCGCTGCGCTGGGCGAAAAGATTCGCGACCGCATCGGCCGCGACCTTGGGCACGGCGCGGTGGAGTTGATTGCGCAGTTTGCCGCCGGCATTGACGAAGCGGATTTTTTCCCGCTCTTCCGGCCAGTGCAGGGAATGAAAATGTCCGGCCTTCCATTGCTGACCGGCGTCCCGGCCCCGCCAGAGCGCGGCCGAACTGCCGTCGCCAAAAATGCAGGCACTGACCAGCACGCCGGCGTCCTCATCGAGATAAAACGCGGCGGAGCAAACCTCGACCGCCACGGTGGCGACGAGCGCATCCGGATGGGTGGAGAGAAATCCTTCCGCCACCCGCAGCGTGGGAAGGGCCGCCCCGCAACCCAGGCCGGTCAGATCATTGAGAAACGCCTCATCGCGGAGGCCGGCCCTTTCGGCCAAATGACTCGAAACTCCCGGACACAAATATCCCGTGCAGGTGCAAACCATCAGGGCGTCAATGGCCCGCGGCTCGATATTCGCCTGACGGCAGGCCTTTTCCAGAGCCCGCGCCGCGAGCCCGGGAGCTTCGCGTTCGAAGGCTTTGTTCAGAGCTTCCGCGTCCATCGCGAAGAGTTGCGCGGGGTCGATGGCATAGTGGCGGGTCTCGACCCCGGAAGCTCCCGATAAAACCGCCTCGATCATCTTGAATCCCCGGCGGCTCAACCCGGTGCCGGAGCGATTGCTTTTCAGGACCTCCAGAACTTCCAACTGGGTCAGACACCGGTCCGGAAATGCACTGGCAAGGGATTGCAAATACATTCGCTTAGCGCAAAGCGTGAAAACACAGATGGAAGGGCAGGAGCCTGGAACGCGTCACGGCGGCGAGGAAGGCTTGTCCGATGGACCGGGTCAAGAACGGATGCATGGCCTGCGCGTAAACCAGCCTCAGGGAAAACTTCCGAAGCAACTGCCGTTGCAGAATTTTTCGGGTGTTTCCCCATTCCTCCACTCCAGTCGCGTAGCGCAAAATGGGTGCCACCGCGATGGCCGCCGACTCAAAAGCCATCGACATCCCGTTGCCGGTGAAGGGAGGGGTCATTCCGCAGGCGTCACCGAGCGTCATCATTTCCGTGCGGGATCGCTGCCAGCCGAGCCGGAATCCCGCCACCGCCGCGAACGACGCCGGATCCACCACGGAACTTTCCATTCTTCCGGCCAGTTCCGACAGTCCGCCCTGACGCAGATATTTCGGCAAAACGCCCGCGCCTTCCAAGGTCTTGTCCAGACGGAACAATCCGCAGACGTTGACCGTATCGGGCGACACCCTGGCCACCCCGGCATAGCCGTTGCGGCCCAGGTGCATCTCCAGATCGGCGTGCAGCGGCATTTCGCGGACGTGGCATTTGAGGCCAATCCATTTGCCGCGCGCGGGAATTCTTCCCGCACACCAAACCAGCCCCTCGCGGCCCTGCGCTTGCTGACGCGACCGCTCGTGCAAGACACCTCCCGATTCCTGAAAGCGCATCCGCATGGCATCATCCAGGACATGGCGGGAAATTCCCCGGGCCGGCACGGGAAGTTGCGCCGCGAAGATTTGCTTCCCTCCGGAAAACCAGGCTGTGCTGCGCTGCACTTCCGCCCCGGCGAGCAAATCGGCGATACCGAGCGTTTCCAACACCGCCGGACGCACCCCGCTGATAAACTCCCCGCACACGCGGTGACGCGGATAGCTTCCCGCCTCGTGCAACTCCACGGCCACACCGCGATTCCGCAACGCAATCCCCAGCGAGAGTCCCGCCAGTCCTCCGCCCGCAATGGTGATCCCGCGTTTCATTTCTTGCAGGCCAGCAAGCGCACCGATCCCCGCCAGTCCACCGATTCCCGCACCCGCCAGTCATTCAATCCCAGCAAAGCCGGGAGCTCACCCAGACGAAAGCCCGCGTTGATACTCACAGACATGTCGTGCCGGGTGACCCTGCCGATCACCGGCCACATCAGCCCGCCCCAAATGTGTGGCCATGCCGCCCGCCACGGTTCGCAAAAGCAAATCACGGAAAATTTACGCAGGAGATCCCCCAATTGACGCAGTTCTTCGTCCGGAAAATGATGGAGAATCATCGTCCCGACCAGAACATCGGCGCGGCACTCCGACAACGCGGCAAACAAATCTCCTTGTCTCCATCCAATCTCCGCAGGCAGGTCCTCCGGCGCCGGCGCAAAATCAATGCCGAGAACTTTTGCGTCCTGGAATCGCATTGCGAGTTTGCGACAAAGCCGCCCCTCCCCCGCGCCAATCTCGATAATTTGTCGAGGCGGTTGGGCCAACCGCCGGTCGAAAGAAAGGGCGCCCCGCCCAAGCGCCTCGAAGAGGCCCTTTTCGACCCAGCGGAAGTTTCCCATCAGCCTGTTGATCATGCGCAAGTCCCGGCGGCTCCGCCGCGCTTCCGGGTCGTCCGGCGGCAGCCCGTCGAGCAATTCGGGAACCACGCGCCGCGGGAAAGTTAAGAGTTGAAGGTTGATAGTTGAGAGGCCGGAGACGGACTTTGCCCTCTCGGCCTCCAACTCTCAACCCTCAACCGTTCTCCGATTGCCATCGGCCAGCCTCGTGCATAAAATAGCTCTCTGCTGCAATGAACACCGCGTCACAATCCGTTATTTACCTCGACAACAACGCCACCACGCAAGTGGACCCCGCCGTTTTCGAGGCCATGGTGCCATGGCTGCGCGACGAATATGGCAATCCCTCCAGCGTCTATGCGCTGGGCAAACGCGCCGCCGCCGCCCTCGACACCGCCCACGAACAGGTCGCCGGACTGATCGGCAGTTCGCCCGACGAAATCCTCTTCACGAGTTGCGGTTCGGAATCCCTCAACACCGCCATCCTTTCCGCCACATCGCTCGATCCCGACAAAACCCACATCGTCACCACCGCGGTCGAACACAGCGCCACGATCAAGTTGTGCGAACACCTGGCCCGCCGCGGTTACGAAATCACCTGGCTGCCGGTGGACCGGCTGGGGCGCCTCGATCTGGAAAAACTCGAACGCGCCATCCGCCCGGACACCGCCCTGGTCACTCTCCTCTGGGCCAACAATGAAACCGGCGTGCTTTTTCCCATCGACGAGATCGCCCGCCTGACCAACGCAAAAAAAGTTCCCCTGCACGTGGACGCGGTGCAAGGCGCGGGCAAGCTGCCTTTGAATGTGGCGGACCTCAACGCCCAGTTCCTCTCCCTCTCCGGCCATAAACTGCACTGTGCGAAAGGCGTCGGTGCGCTTTATGTCAACAAGCGCATGCGGTTCACCCCGTGGCTGCGCGGCAGCCAGGAAAACAGCCGCCGCGGCGGCACCCAGAATGTCGCCTCAATCGTCGGTCTCGGTCAGGCGGCCGAAATCGCAGCGTCCCATCTCGCGGAATCTTCCGGAGTCCATCACCTGCGCGACCATTTTGAGCAGACAATTTTGCAATCCGTCCCCGGCACAGAGGTCAACGGCGACCGTGAGAACCGCCTGCCGAACACCAGCAGCCTTTCCTTCGAAGGCATCGAGAGCGAGGGCGCCCTCATGCTGCTGGACGAACGTGGCATCTGCTGCTCGGCCGGCTCGGCCTGCACCAGCGGATCGGTTCATCCCTCGCACGTGCTCAAGGCCATGGGCTTTTCCAACGACCGCGCCCGCGGCAGTCTGCGTTTTTCCATCGGACGTTTCAACACCGCGGACCAAATCGAAACCGCCTGCGAAATTGTTCCGCACGTCATCGAAAAATTGCGCGCGCTGTCCCCATCCGGCAGCCCCGTGGTCATGGCGGCGTGAGGAGAAGTTGAGGGATGATGGTTGAGAGCAATGCCTTTGTCTTGACCCACTCAACCCTCAACCCTCAACGATCAACCATCAACTCTGCCTTGCCCATGCCCGCCGCAAAATCCAAAACGTCGAACATTCTTTTCCTCACCGGCTCCGATGAGTCGGCGGTGAAAAAGGCCGCCTCCGCCCTGGTGGAAAAACTCGCCCCCGGCGCGGACGCCTTCGGCCTGGAGGTGATCGACGGGGCGGTGGATACGGTGGACGCCTCAGTGAATGCCCTGAACGAAGCCGTTCAATCCCTCCTCACCCTGCCGTTCCTCGGCGGATCAAAACTCGTCTGGCTGAAGAGCGCCTCCTGTCTGGCCGACAGCGTGGCCGGACGCTCGGATGCCGTTCTCGAAGCGGTGGAAAAACTTTGCAGCGTGCTCAAGGAGGGTCTGCCCGGGGGGGTCACCTTTGTGCTCAGCGCTCCGCAGGCCGACAAACGGCGCACGGCCTACAAGACGTTTTCCAAGCTGGCCGAAACCGTCGTCCACGACATGCCCGATCTGGGCTTCCGCGCCGGTGAGGAGGAGATTATCGAGTGGACCACATCGCGCGTGCACGAGCGCGATTTGCAACTCGCCGCCGATGCCGTCGTCGCCCTTACCGCCCGCGTCGGATTGGACACCCGCCAGTTGGACAACGAACTCGAAAAGCTCGAAACCGCCTTTGGAAAATCCCGCCCCATCAGCGCCGCCGACGTGCGCATGCTGGTTCCGCAGACCCGCGAGGGCGGAATTTTTGATCTCAGCGAAGCCATCGCGCGCCGCAATCTCCTCCTGGCGCTCGAAACCCTCGACCAACAATTCCGTCAGGGCGAAAAAGGCGTCGGCCTCCTCCTCGCGGCCATTGTGCCCACCGTGCGCAATCTGCTGCTGGTCAAAGAACTGCTCGTTCGCCACAAGCTTTCCGCGCCGGCCCAGCCCCACTTTTTTGCCGGCACCCTCAAGCGTCTGCCCGAAAGCGCCCTGGCTCATCTCCCGCGCAAAAAAGATGGCACTCTCAACGCCTACCCCCTCGGCATCGCCGCCATGAACGCCTCGCACTATTCCCTCCCGGAACTCGAAGCCGGTTTCGCCTCCTGCGCCGCCGCCAACCAACAACTCCTTAGCGGTTCGCCGACCGACCACATCATCCTGACCCGCCTGCTCATCGGGCTCATGGCGCGAGCGGGGAGGTAATGTAGCCACGGCACTGCGTTGCCGTGCGGAGAGGAACGCCCCAAGAGACTGGGGCGGCTACATTGCCGCGGTGACCTTGCAGGCCAACAAAAACACGCTGCCGGCGTCCACTCGTCCGATTTCGGCGGTTTTTCTCTTGACCCAACAAGATATTGTGTTGAATTCGCAAAAGCGATTCCAAAACCACAATGCGTTGCCCCAAGTGCGGCTCTCTCGAAGACAAAGTCATTGATTCCCGTCTGTCCAAGGACGGGGCTAGCATCCGCCGCCGCCGCGAGTGCCTGGACTGCGAAACCCGCTACACGACTTACGAGGAAATCGAGCGCGTGGAACTCCGCGCCATCAAGCGCGACGGACGCCACGAACCCTTCGAGCGGCACAAACTTCTGACCAGTATCGTCAAGGCCTGCGAAAAACGGCCGGTCGGGATGGAGCAGATCGAGCAGGCCGTGGAAGACGTGCTCCAGGAGTTGGAAGCCGCGCAGAAAAGGGAAATCCCCACCGCCACCATCGGGGCCACGGTCATGGAGCGACTGCACACCCTCGATCCCATCGCCTACGTGCGCTATGCCTCGGTTTACCGGCAGTTTCAAGAGATCGGCGACTTCATTGAGGAGATTCACACCTACGAAAAGCGCGCCGTCAAAACCGCCGCCCAGCCCGAACTCTTCAACGCGTGATCGGATTTCTCAACAACCTGCCCCTGGTTCGTTTCAGCGACGGACAAATCATGCCGTTTGAACGCAACTGGTTGGCCGGTTCCCTGGCCAAAGCCGCGGAAAACGCCGGCTACAAAAAATGGTGGCTGGCCCCCCACGTCACCGAGAGCGTGACCAATTATCTGGAGAAGGACTTCGACGAGAGCGTGGTCACGATCAACCGCCTGGAAAAAGCCGTGCAATCCGTCCTGCAAGTCATCGGCTACGCCGATGTGGCCGGACATTTCCATGCCGCCCCGCCGCCCGCGCGCATTTCCCTGGCCGAACTGGCCCGCGACGCCGGCCATGGGTACGAACTCCTCTTCTTCGACCTGCTGCGCGCCCGCCTGCGGGATGCGCTCGAGGCCAAGGCCGAGCGTGTGGAAATCTGCGATGCCCACCACGGGGTCAAGCTGCTGCGTTCGGCCAAAAACTGGCGGCGCGACTGCTCAGGGCTGCTCGATGAAATCGTCAGCTTCGTGCGCGAGGAACTCGACTCCAGCAAGCGGTCCCGCGAACTGGAGATGCAGCTTTCGTGACGCTGTTCGAGAAAATCACCGCCCGCCAGATTCCCGCCGAAATCCTGCACGAGGATGATCGCTGCCTTGTCATCCGCGACATCAACCCCCAGGCCCCGGTGCATTTTCTGGTCATTCCCAAAACCGTCATCCCCCGCATCGGCGAAGCCGCACCGGAACAGCAAGCCCTCCTAGGGCACCTCCTCCTCACCGCCGCCTCCGTGGCCAAAGCGGAAGGAGTGGCCGAAAGCGGATTCCGCGTGGTCATCAACCACGGACCCGATGGCGGGGAGACCGTGCCCCACCTGCATGTCCACGTCCTCGGTGGTAGGCCCATGACTTGGCCGCCGGGATAGAGCGGGATACCCGTCAGCCT
>CAMASH010000128.1 GCA_945860745.1 Chthoniobacter flavus
GTCACTGGTCCGGAGAACGTCCCGGAGAAGACGTTCTGCAACAGATACTGGCTGGCCAGAAGCCGGCTGTTTTCCAGGGTGATCCGCCGTTGCACCTCCGAGGCCTTGATTTCCACATTCGCGGAGCGCGTGGCCAGCAATTGCACCCATCCGGCCAGGACCACCGCGCCCACCGCCAGCACGATCAGGGCGTAGACCACGATGGTCCCCGATTTGCGGGAGATCAAACCGGTGGGGCGGGCAGATTTCATAGGGAGGGAAAGGCGGGGAGAACCATGAAGAACGGGGTGCGTCCGGTCATGCCCCGGTATTCAAAGCGCACATCGGAACCGGAAACGGCCGGCAGCCCTTCCACCGCCTCTTCCAAAGTGGGAGAGGTCGGGTCGGGCCACCAGACAAAATAAAACGGACGGTGGGCGGCCTGGCGATAGAGGCTGGGGCCGCTGCCCGTGGCGCGCTCAAAATAGGCGACCACCGGATGAAAAGCCACCGTGAGGGTGCTGGACGGATAAAAAACGTCGTAGTAATCGGTGCAGGCCCCGCGTTCATAGCGGCGCACCGAGGCATAGGTGCCGGCCGGACTGACCGCGTTAACGAAATCCAACTCATAGATGGACCTAAGTCCCAGGCGCTCCGGCCCATCTGAAGGGGTTAGGATGAAGATGGACAAATTGCGCAGGGTGTTGGTGCCGGGAACACCCGAGTAGGTGGTGAACTTGTTGGCTGCCGCGGTGGGGAGGATACTCCGGAACGCATCGGGCGTATCCAACCGGCGGGCGTCGTAGTTCGTGCTGATGGTGAAATTCGTGGTCGGCCGGCTGGAGGTGGTCAGCCGGTTCGCGTCCGACCTCACCAGGCAATAGACGGCATTGGCCCGGCCGACATCCTCATACAGCCTGTCGCGCAGGGCTTCGGCCAGGGCGGCCCGTCCGTAATTGGGGGCGAAATACGTCGTCACCTTATTCGTATTGAAATCATAGAGGCCGCTCAGGGTTCCGGCGGGCAGTTCCACCTCGCCGATGCTGCGCAAGCGGGTATTGGAACGCGCCATGGTCGAGTAGGCCAGCACCGCCACGGTGATGACCGTGGCCGCGATGGCAATTGCCATCAAAAGTTCAACAAAAGAAAACCCGCGGACCAACCGGAGCCTTCTGCTACCGGGACGTCTCGCCTTCATTTTTTTTCACTCCGTCCAGAGGGATGACCTCCCCCTCTTTCGCTGCCGCGGAAAACCCGATTTTGATCCGGACCGTCGGAGCCAGTTTGATCGGGAGGGTCATCTTGCGGGTCGCGGCCGAACCGTCCTTGTCCACAAAGCTCAATTCAACCGATTGGGAGGAGATAGCGACCACCCGGACTCTCTCCACCTGGTTGGGAATCACCGCCGGCATGATCTTTCCTTCTTCCAGGGTATAGGGGCCCAGGAGCACCTTGATCACGCCGTATCCGCTGGTCAGCCCGGAAAGCGGCAGGCGGGCAATGACAGCGCGGATTTGCGCTTCGTCACCGGAAGCCTTCAGCGCGGGGGCCTGGGTCACAATCCGGCGGGCCCCGAAAGGATTGCGCTCGCCCGGCGCGACTGTCTCCGGGGTTTTCTCCTGGGGCAGCAAACCGATGGACGAAGGGGCGGCCAGCAGGGACGCGGCCGGGAGCAGCAGGATCAAGAGGGGATGCCGGGCTTTCATGGCTTCACGAGGGGTTGTTCCAGCACGAGATCCATCTTCACATCATCCGGTGAAGTCCCCTGGGTCAGGCGCAGACTGGCAATGCGCATGGTCGGCAGTTGGGCTTCGGTCTGCCCCAGCCAATTGAGCAAAAGTGGATACTTATCTTCGAAGGTCAGGTGAGCGCGCAGCAGACTGGGCAGCGAAGGCGTCTTCTGGCTTGTCACTTCGTAGCGCTGCGAGAGACAAACGAGGTTGTTTTGTTTGATCGGAAGCGAAATCTTGAGTTCTGCGCTTTGGGCCGAATCGAACGCGTCGAAATACGGCTGCCACAATTTGAGATAGTCGATAAGTTCCCGGGAATTATTGCGCAGGTCGGACAATTGCCGTTGCTCCACGGTCAGGAGGTTCGCGCTGGCGGCGGTCGCCTGGGCGGCCTGCTCGGCATCCCGCTGCATTTTGCCCATGCGATTGTTCATGCTTAGTGATCCCTGCACCAGGAAGATGATCAGAACCACAATAACCACCAGGGCCAGGTGTTTGTTATTCATGGGCTGGAGGCAGGGACCGGAGGATCAGCCTGGCTGCGGTTGCCATCCTGCCAGAGCAAAGTGGCTTTGTAATCAATCTCGCCCTTGGAAACAGTTTGCTCCGGCGAGTAGGCGCGGAAGCGCATCTCACCCAACCGGACCAGAGTGAGATCCAACTGGCGCGGCGTCTCGCTGCCAAGCCGGAGGGAGAACCGGATCTGAGCCGGACTCTCCCCGTCCCGCTCCAGTTTCACCTCCACGATAGTGGAATTTTCCTCGATACTGCGCGCAATCTCCACCAAAAGCGGCTGGAGCGGACGGGCACCGCTGAGCCAGGCCGCCACATCGGAGGCTTTCTTGGCCTCATCCTCCAATTCTTTGCGCTGCTGGGCGCTCTCCGCCAAGTCGGCCTTGTACTGACGGTCGCGTCGCAGGGTCTCCTCCCTCTCCAGATTGGCCTGGCTGTAGCGCACGAAAAAAAGCCCGTTGAGCAAAATCGAAGCCCCGATGGTCAGGTAGAAGATGAGCGGAACCAACCGCAGATAAACCGGCAGCGGCGGACTGATGTCCTTGCGCTCCGTCTTGAAATCGTCGATCGATTTGGCGTAGATCAGCATCTAGTTCTGGGCCGTAAGCGTCCACAGCAAATCAGGCTGGGACAAGTCCGTGATTTTGTGGCCGACAAAGATCCGCTCAATCCCCTGAATCATCCCGGGGAAGGGATGGTCGCAAACCACGATGATTTCGACCGCGGGCGGAATGCGCAACTTGAAAGGCGCGAGCAACTCCAGGGCGGGATTTTCCTCCTCCTCGTAAACATCCGTGCGGGAGCGAAGCTCCATCCAGCGGTCCAGATCCTGCACCAGCGCGCAGACCGATCCCTGGCAACAGATGATGTAAAAGTAACTGGCTGGTTTTTCGCCGCCCTTGGTCGTGTTCGTGTGGGTGAGGGCGTGCCGCAATAAAACATAGGTGCCGCAACACACCCGCCCCACCGGCAATCCCACCTCACGGAGCGAGGATTCCAGCTTGCGCAGATACTCCTCATCACAGGCCAGAAGGATGCTGGAATTCGTCTCCGGGCTGTGGGTCACCGCATAGCGCTTGCCCCGCTCATACCGCGCACCCAGCACACTGCGGGGATTGGTTTTGATGATCTCTTCGCTGCCGGGACGCCTCGAGAGATTGGTTTCCAGGCTGATGACATAGCGGGTGTTGAGCGAAACCGCGCACCAGCCGTCGTCCGCCGCATCCTTGAGATTGAGGGCGATCTGAGCGAGGACTTCCTTGGGTTCTCCCCGATAGATATCGCCTTCCCCCAGGTGCCCGTTGCGCAAAACCCCCCGCCAGGCCACCAGGGCCCGTCCCAAGCTCAATAACACCGTCTTCTGTCTGGGAAAACGCCGCCGCCATCCCGAGGAGGCATCATCGGGTTCGGGACGGAAGGCCGAAAAATTCAAGACGGAAAAGATATCGCGGAAAGTCATCGGGAGATCTCCGGTTGGCGGTCGAGATAGTCCTCGATCTCCTCCCACGAATTACCCGTCAGTTGCGCCCCGGCGGAAGCCCTGAAGCCTTCCGCCTCCCGCAGTTCGGTGCTTTTAGAAAAATTAAACATGCCTCGCTTCCAGCCGGTCTCCAGCTCCTGGTCGAGTTTTTTAAAGTCACCGCGCCGGATGATGTTGACCACACCATCGTATTGTAGCAGGACTTCGTGAATGGGAAAGCGTTTGCTTTTTTCCTGATCCAGCAGAAGGCGCTGGCAGAGAACCAGCCGGAGCGTGTCGGCCAGGGTCGCCTGGGCGGCTTCCAAACGGTCCGAGGGAATCAGTTTGAGAAAACGCTGCACGGTTTGGGAGGCCGAAGAAGTGTGCAGGGTCGCCACCACCACATGGCCGGTCTCGGCCGCCTGCAGCGCAATCTCGGCGGTCTCGCCATCACGGATTTCCCCCACGATGATCACATCGGGCGCCTGCCGCAACGCCGCCCTCAGGGCTTTGGCAAAATCAATTTCATCACTGCCCATCTCGCGCTGGGAAATCAATGAAGCCATCCCGTCGGGATAGACAAACTCGATGGGATTTTCGAAGGAAATCACATGCTCGCGCCGCCGCTTGGCCCGGTGCAGCACCATCGAGGCAATCGTGGTGGACTTTCCGCTGCCGGTGGCACCACAGACCAGGAAAAGTCCAAAGCGCGCTTCCAGAATCGCCTTCAAAGCCGGCGGCGGAACCTTGATTTGGTGCGGCAAAGGAATTTCGTCAGGCAGCAATCGCATCACCCAGCGAAGACGTCCCCGCGTGACCATCTGGCTCACCCGGAAGCGGTGCTCAAACAAATCCATCGCGCTGTCGTCGCATCCCGGGGCGATTCGCTCGGGCACCGGCATATCAAAGACCAACGGATCGAACAGTAACTGCCCATTGTACTTATAAGACAGGGGTTGGCCCGGAGTGAGATAAAAGTCGCTGATCCCTTCGGCCGCGGCCAGATCGTGGATGCGAAGGGCCACGGGCGAGTCAGGAGGAAGAACAAGCAGGCGCATGGAGTGACAAGTGTTAGGCAGCCAATCTCCCGAGAATAAGACTTGGGGGGATGATCATTTGATAACTTTGCAAAATGCAGCCTTCCAACCCGGTTACCTTACCTCTCAGCCCGCTCTACCGTCAAGCTAAACCCATAAAATGCACCAGGCTGCCTGAATTTTCGCTATTGACTCAGGGCGATTGCGGGTCGATATTTTCCATGTCAACCTGACAGCATATGAACGGCCTTCC
Organism: Chthoniobacter flavus; assembly: GCA_945860745.1. Lineage (GTDB taxonomy): Bacteria > Verrucomicrobiota > Verrucomicrobiia > Chthoniobacterales > Terrimicrobiaceae > CAMASH01. The sequence goes on from CAMASH010000128.1 coordinate 4,972, forward strand.
TTCGCATCTGACGGTTCAAAATCCCCCATCCCTGCCGGCTGATTCCGGGTCGGCCTCCCTCCCCGGACCGACCACCGCGGCGAAGCTCCGTTCGCGACGGAGAAGGCAAGGATTCACGCTGGTTGAAGTGCTCGTCGTCATGTCGGCGGTTGCGATCATCAGTTCGCTGGTATTCTCCGGGGTAAACCAGGCCCGCGAGGCGGCGACGACCTCCAAACTCTCGTCCGATGTGCAATCCCTCAACAATTCCGTCACCCTTTATATTGCCTCCGGCGGGAGCCTCACCGGCAACGAAGATGCCACCGCCGTCATCCGGAAATTGAAAACCCGCCGGACGGCGGCATCAGCCGATACGTCGCCGGGACTGACGGGAAGTTTCATCGATCCCCGCATCTCCCCGGTCTGGCAAACCACCGCGGAGGCCAACAGCACCTCCACCCGCGCCGTGTGGAGCGGGCAGCGTTTCAACCTCGTCACCAACGGGTCGGCCGGAATCAAGGAATTTATCCTCGATGATGCCCTGGCCGCCGCCGCCACGGAGACGGAGGTCCGCAGCGACGTTCTGGCCAGCAGTGCCCTCAGCAATGCCGGTCCGAAATGGATTTGGAACTATCAGGATTCGAACGCCCGGGATCTTCCCGCGTCGCCGCCGAACTACAGCGCCCTGGCGGTGGGTTTCGGTTCCGCCGTGCCACCCGAACAGGGCTTTGAAGGATTCTTTACAGTGGGTCCCACCGGGCAGGTTGACGTCAGCTATGTTTTCCGCGAGGCGGGATATAGCTCGCGCCTCGCTTTATTTTCCCTCGAAGGCATGGGGGCCGACGTTTACGACCTGGATACCGTGGCCGGGCAGCAGGCCTTTCTGCGGGAAGCTCTTCGCCGGGTGGTGGAGGGCGATCGCGCCCAAATCATTATTGACGCGTCCGCCAATCAAGTGGGCTTCAATCAAACCTACGCTTTTCGGCCCGGGGACACGGTGGCGGCAATTCTCATTCCCAACGGTTCCTTTCAGACGGCTCTCACGAAATTCATCGCCAATGAATCCACTTCGCAGACGTATCCCCTGACCTCCCTGTCCCGCAACGGGGGTGACCAGGCTCCCTTTTATGCCAACCAATATGCAACCCTGGGCAATGGCACCAACTCCTACGCCATCGAGGATATTTCCACGGCCGGCAGCAGCGACAACGATTATCAGGATCTGATTTTCCGGGCCAACGGCCTTACCCAGGACGAGAGCGATTTCGCCAACAGGATTGAAGATCCTGTGACATTCTTCCGTAACGATCCCTTCTGGAATAAGTCCATCAACGGCCGACCCACCCTCCGGCAATCCTTGATAACCGCAGGCATCATTCCCGCGAATACACCTATCTAATACCGGCCAGACGGCGGGTGTTCTCCCCGGAAACCAACCGCATCCCCTCATCCCCCGAACAGTCGCGGCGGGAAAACTTTTTCCTTCCGGCTCAAGGCAACCCGTAAACCTCAAAGGGAAAATGGGAATCCCCCCCGGAGGACGCCGGGAGCCCAGAGGAAAGAAGATCCAGGATTTTGATGGCGGGAGGTGCCCCGCCTTTTGGGTGCGGCTTCCCCTGGCCTTGGGTGATTTGGCAAACCCCGGTCCCTCTTGGGTTTGTTCCCCGTGTTCTCCACGGTTCATTTCGGTTTTTAGGGTAAAAACTTTTCTCCCCGGCCAAACTTTAGACTGGAATCTTGGTGAATAACTCTCTAGGAATCCGCCACCCTGGCTGCCATCGGGGCGTTCGTAGCCTAACCATGAATTGCGATTTGAATCCCCCGCCCCGCGAGGCGCGGCGCACGCTCCTGCCTCGATTTATTCGAGCCATGGGGCGCCGCGGCTTCCCTTTCACGAAAATCCGGCATGCGGATGGCGTGGTCCTGAAAGCCGCCGCCTGTCTGATGGTCTTCCCGCTCCTCTGGACTCCGGCCCAAGCCCAGCAACTCGCCCGGATTCCGCAGACCACGACCGTGCGAATTCCGGTGGCGACTCCGCCACCCTTCGAGGTCCTCGCCGATTACGGCTCGGGCAATGCCTTGGCGGAAAAACTGCGCAACGCCCCGGCCAAACTTTACAACTTCGACCGGGCCTCGCTCCGCGATGTGCTGCGTTTCATGGCGGACGATGCCGGCATTCCCTTCGTCGCCTTGCAGGAATCCTCCGCCGCGGAAAGCACCTTGGTGACCTTCACCATGCGGGCCAGTCCGTTCCGCGCCTTGGAAACCATCGCGCGGGCCAACGGCATCCAGCTTTTTTTCGAAAACGGCATCTGGTTCATGCG
>CAMASH010000129.1 GCA_945860745.1 Chthoniobacter flavus
GAGCGATACGTGTGGGACTGAGGCAACCCGTTGCTTCGCTTCGCTCACCCCTGCGGGGCTGCCATGCAGCAGGCTGTCTCCGCTTCGCTCCGGCTCAGGGTTGATATATGGTCTACCATATACCCAGGGTAGTCCGGCAGCTGCCGGACTACCCTGGGCTCCAAGATCCAGCCACGTTGTGGCTGAATGTCTTGCGCTCTTCCAAACAATTTTCCGGGCAATCATCTCTCCTGGGTCATCAGAAATTTGTCCTGCACCCGGGACGTGCTCCGTCACGTCCGGCGGATTGACACTAGAATGTTTATCCAGTAAGATAATCCTACCATGACAACCGTCCTCTCTCAAAAAGGTCAAATCGTCCTGCCTCTTCCCGTGCGGGAACAGATGGTCTTGTCGCCCGGCGACGATTTCGAGATCGCCATCGAGGATGAAGACACCATCACCCTTCGCCGTGTCTCCAATCCGGCCAATCGCGGACTGGTTGATCTCCTGCTGGCCTGTCCCGCTCCTTTCGAGGTTCCCGCACGCGAAAAGGACGATAGCGCACCGCTCAATTTGTGAGCTACCTGGTGGACACCAACGTGCTTAGCGAACCGGCCCGGGCCAAGCCGGATCCCCGGGTTGTCGATTGGCTGCGGGTCAATGAGAGCGAACTCTACATCAGCACCCTCACCGTGGGAGAAATCCGCCGCGGTATCGAGCGGCTGCCCGCCGGAAAGCGTCCTGATCAACTTCTGGCCTGGCTGCAAAAACTCTGTGATTGCATGAAAGGCCGCATCCTGACTTTCAACCTCAGCACAGCTCATGTGTGGGGTCAGCTCAAGGCGGGATGGGACGGACAAGGTATCACCCTCCCCTCGCTGGATAGCCAGATCGCCGCAACCGCGCACCGGCATTCCCTCACTCTGGTGACACGGAATACAAAGGACTTTGAAAAGGCCGGGGTGCGGATCCTGAATCCATTCATTTGATCGGAACCCGAAAATCAGCGCAATTTCCCCCGCCATGCTCCGGCAACCGGAGCGTGGAATCACCCGGCATTTTTTTCTTCGCGTTGGAAGTCCCGCCCGTTCCATTGATATCGGCAGAATCGCGAGTAAGATCATGCTGCCATGACAACTCCAAACACCGCCAAAGACCTCAGCAAAGAAGCCCCCTCCAGTCCCCGCGTCCGCGTGGGAGGATACGTGATTCTCTCCCGCATGACCGACAAGGGCCGCGCCTTGCTCAACGGAACGCTGAGTGATTACCACTTCGATTGTCCGCTCGATAACTACCTTTTCGGGTTCAAGGGAGTGAAGGGCGATGAGGTGAAAGAACAGCTCCAATCCGGGGCCAGTGACGAAGAGATCGCCGCCTGGCTCGACGCTCACGGCACGCCAAAGTCGCCCGCCGAGGTCAAGGTGTGGTCCGATGCGGCGGAGGGATTCAATCCCGTGCAAAATCCCGACATGAAAGAATGGTTCGAAGGCGAGTGTGCCAAGGTCGGACTCGATCCCTCCACCTCCACCTTGTTTGATTTCTTGGAAACCGACGACCGGTTGAGCTACACGAAGTAAAAAGCCTACCTCACGCAAAGGGTGGAAAGGATGGGAAGGGATACAGGAAACTCTTAACCGTCCCAGCCTTTGCGTGAGGCTCCCCTGGCGTTTCCTCCATCGCCACCGGCAATTTTGTATCTATAGTGGCGGGCATGCCCGACGCGCCCACCGGAACGATCAGCTTTCTTTTCACGGACATCGTGGGAAGCACGCGTCTGTGGGAAAAGTTTCCCAACCAGATGGGAGCGTCCCTCGCGCGGCACGACACCATTGTTCGGTCGGCGGCGGAGAGCCACCGCGGGCATGTTTTCAAAACGGTGGGGGACGCCTTTTGCGTGGCCTTTCAGACCCCGCGCGACGCGGTGGAGGCGGCCATCGAAGCCCAGCGTGGACTGGCGGCGGAGAGCTGGGGCGAGCTCGGCCTGGTCACCTCGCGCATGGGCATCCACACCGGTGGGGCCGAGCACCGCGATGGCGATTACTTTGGCGGAACCTTAAACCGCGCCTCCCGGATCGAGGCGGCGGCTCATGGCGGACAGGTTTTGCTCTCGCAGGTTTCTCATGAGCTTCTCGAAGATGAGCAGCTCGAAGGCATCACCTTCAAGTCGCTGGGCAGCCATCGTCTACGGAATCTCGACCGGCCCGAGCATTTGTTTCAGGCTTACGCGCCCGGCATCGAAAACACCTTCCCGCCCCCGCGCAGCATGGAGGTGCTGCCCAACAATCTGCCCGTGCAAACCACCAGCTTCGTGGGCCGCGTCCGCGAGATCGAGGAAGTGCAGCAGCGGCTGGAAAAAACCCATCTCCTCACGCTGATGGGCACGGGCGGCACGGGCAAAACCCGGCTGGCTCTTGAGGTGGGCGCCCGGCAGATCAACGAGTTCCGCGATGGCGTCTGGCTGGTGGAACTGGCCCTTGTCACCGACCCCGGCCGCGTGGTCGAGACGGTGGCCCAGGCCGTGGGCGTGCGCGAGGAGGCGGAGCGGCCGCTGCGCGAAACGCTGGTCAATTTTCTGCGCGGCAAAAGCCTCCTGCTCATTCTCGACAACTGCGAACATCTGCTGGCGGCCGCCTCCTCGCTGGCGGCTGAGTTGCTGCGCTCATGTCCCCGCCTCAAGATCATAGCAGCCAGCCGCCATTCCCTCGGCATCAGCGGCGAAACAACCTATCCGGTTCCGCCGCTCGGCATGTTCGATGTGCGGGTGCAGGAACTGAGCGGGCAGAACATCGCCGACCAGGTTTCGCAATACGATGCGGTCAAGCTTTTCATCGAACGCGCCGTCGCCGTGCGGACCGACTTTGCCGTGACGAATGCCAACGCCCCCGCCCTGGCCCAGATTTGCAGCCGCCTGGACGGCATCCCGCTGGCCATCGAACTGGCAGCCGCCCGCGTGGGCGTGCTCGACCTGGAGCAAATTGCCCTGCGGCTGGGCGACCGGTTCCGGCTCTTGCGCAGCAATGAGCGCGGCGGACACCTTCCCCACCAGCAAACCCTCCAGGCCCTGATCGATTGGAGCTACGACCTGCTCTCCGAACCGGAACGCATCCTCTTCCGCCGGATCGGTGTTTTCGTCGGAGGCCGCACGCTGGAAGCGCTGGAGGAGGTGTGTTCCGGCGATGGGCTGGAGGAAATCGAGATTCTCGATCTGGTGCAGCAACTGGTGGACAAATCGCTCGTCACGGTCGAACGCGAAGCCGGCGGCACCCCGCGCTACACCATCATCGAATCGGTCTGGCAATACGCCCGCGAAAAACTCGGATCGTCCGGCGAGGCCGACACCCTGCGCGACCGGCACCTGGATTATTTTCTCCGCTTCGCCGAAAAAGCCGGGCCGCATCTCGAGGGACCCCGCCAAAAGGAGTGGCTCGACCGCGGCCAGCGCGAGCGGTTCAATTTCCGCAATGCCTTCGAGTGGTCCATCCGCTCGCAGAAACCCGAGGCGGGCTACCGCATCTTTTCCGCCACCTACCGCCTGATCGAAATCCGCGGCAGCCTCAAGGAAGCCCGCGAAGTGCTGGCCGAATTGATGGCTCTGCCGGATGAAGGTATCTCCCCGCGCTGCCAGGCCGAATTCTACCTCGCGGCCGGACGCATCGCGTGGGCGGCGGACCAATACGAGGACTCGCGCCGCTTTCATCACAAGGCCCAGGAGATCTTCCAGCAACTCGGTGACGAGGAACGCGTCGGCCTTTGCGAAATGCTGGCCGGATTTCTGGCCCGCGGGGACGGCCAGACCGATTCCGCGGAACAGCATTTTCAGCGCGGCCTGGAGATCGCTTTGCGAGTGAATAAGACGCCTTACCTGAAAGCCGGTTGCCTGAGCGGACTCGGCAGTATCGCCCTGGACCGCGGTGACCCGGCCACGGCGCGGAAGCTGAAGGAGGACAGCCTCGTCATTTACGAACACATGGGCGACCAATGGATCATCGGCCTCATCCTCTGGGGCATCGTGCAGGTTTGCATCGTGCAGAAGGACTACGACCGCGCCAAATCCGCCCTCGAGGAATGGGCCCGCATCACCCTCGACCTCGGCAACCGCTGGATCCTGCCTTACATTCTCGAATGTCACGGCTGTCTCGCCGTGGCCGGTGGACGGCCCGAACACGCCGCCCGCGTCTTCGGCGCCGCCGAGGTGGCGCGCGAACATTTCGGCACCCAATTTTCCCCCAACGAACAGGCTCTCCACGAATCGTCCATCGCCGGATTGAGGAAGATCCTCCCGGAAAAGGAACTCGCAGTCGCTTGGGAGGCCGGTCGCCGCACTCTGCCGTGGGACCTTATCGGGAGGGGATAGTCTGCCCCTCGAAGCGGCGGGTTCCCGGCCGCCGATTATCGCTCTGGTATCAATCCGCTGGTCATTTTGTTGCTTTTTGCACCCTGACCCGAATGGCACTAACTTAAGCCCCAACGGGGCTCAATCCCCTAGCCCTGGGTTGCGGAGCTACCCGGGGATCTCGAGGAAACACAACGATCTGCCCTGCAAGGGCGGCATCCCAAAACGCCCTGAAGTGCGCGCCATTCCACCCTGACCCCCGGTTTCCTTCAAATTTTAACGTCGCCGCCCCTTCAGCCTGTCAAACAAGACCTTCTCCCCGGCAACAGCAGTGAGAAAAGTCCCCCGATGTGTCCCCCCTTGCACGCGGCGGATGGTGATAATATCTCTTAGATTGAACATAAGCGCTTGATACACGAAGGGCAACTTCGCTACGGGCATGGAGATCGCCTCATCTTCCGTCCCCCAAAACATGGTCAAAGGCGTGCGAAATTGGGCTTTATAGGTCTGCATTCCGTTTAAGAGTTGTCCATATTTTGAATTGGCAAAATAACTCGGGTCCGAATATTTCTCTCGAAGGAGATCCTTGACCGGGATGTCGAAAAGAGCCCCGAGCAACCGCTGCTCTTCCGCTTTAGTAGAGAATCTCCGCTCGTAAAGTTGTTGGCACAGCGCGTAATGTTCAGGATTAAGCACTTCTTCGGCAAGGCCGGGTGAAGAATAGTAGTTCTCAAGTGAGAATGCCGAAAGCAAGATGAGAATATTTCTCCAGGCCGCATCGATTTTTCTCGGATGAAATAGGAAGCCGGCGACGAGAGCAAAAGGGTCGCAGGGCCCTGCAGCAGTGGCGGCAGCCGTGACGGGAATATTCACAGACTCAAGCTTCTCGAGGAAGCCTGTTGTGTTTAGTCCCCCTTGAGACCATCCCGCGATGAAGAGGTCTGATTGTTGTATTTTTTTCTCCGCGGTTAACCATTCGATTGAAGCCTTATACAGATCCAGGCAAGCCTGCTGCGTGCTGGCACGAATCCCGAACGCTTCAGTTTCTTTTGAATCCCCTAGGCCGAAGTAATCTGCGGCAATCACAATGTAGCCTTGCCCGGCAAATGCAGCTGTGATCAAGCGACCTTCGTAGGAGGAATCATATTGCGGGATCCCGCCCGGGTTACTTGTGTCGAAACTATAAGACGGAACGTCGTACTTACCGAACACGGTGCCATGTTGATACGACACTATCGGAAAGCGCTTAAGCGATGGGATAACCGGGATTGCTATCAAGCCGGAAGCTGTGGTCGGGCGATTCCCTAACTCCGGTATGACTGTGGAATATGTAATCCGGTAAACATCCACCGGGCAGGTTGCGCGCGAATACACGGGAAGCGTATACGTGGAGGGGTAAGGAGGAGCGTTAAAAGTCTTCACCTCTGAGGTCAGCACGCGATTCAAACGTTCAATGCTAATCCTATGCAGAAACTGAACCGAACTCTCGCAGTGTGCAGACAAGGGAGCCATCCAAAGCAAAACGAACAGGAGGGATGTCACGCTTAAGGGTATTTGCATAAGCGTGCAAAATGCAGGGTTGATGGATAGCGGTCAATCATCCATTTATAGAATTTCTAAAACCCCTGATTAACGGGCGGCAATCCCCTGCGACCACCTTGAGGTCGTTCAGCAAAGTGAGGTGACGCATTGAGGGGTCAGGGTGGAATGGCACTAAGTTAAGGCGGGATATGGACGTATTTTCCTCGGTGACTAGCAGGGTGAATGTATCCCAAACCCCGCATGAGTCAGCGCCACTCCCTACTGACCCGATTTTCCTTCCATCACTTGGTTCGATAGCCGCTGGCCCGGCACAAAGCGCTGGCTTTTCGGGAAACTCTCCACCCGCTCCAGCACCCATTTCGCGTCGTCATACCACTTCACCAGGACCACCGGCAGGTCCGGCTGGGTTGAGGACGGTGCGGCTGGGTCTCTCAAAAAAATTCCCTCCCGCTTCCCGGGTTTCTTTTTCGCTCTTTCTGCCGCTCCGCCTTTTTCTGTGTTCCGGCCCTTTCTTCAAAGGGGAAAAGAGATAAAGATCAAAGGGTATTCCTCTTCCGCCTCACGAACAGATAGACCCCGCCTCCGATCACCATCAACATTGCGGTGGACGGCTCGGGGACACTGGCAACGCGGAGAAACTTGGGGTCAGCGTGGAATGGCACTAAGTTAAGGAAGTTTTGGGATGCAGCCCTTGCAGGACAGATCGTTGTTTTTCATCGAGATCCCTGGGTAGCTCCGCAACCCAGGGCTAGGGGATTGAGCCCCGTTGGGGCTTAACTTAGCGCCATTCGGGTCAGCGTGCATATTCTTGCGCTTTTCTCCTCGATTTTTTCACTTCTCGATCTCCCTTCCGATTCAAGCTCAGGATCACATACGCCGCATTTCGCATCGCCAAGCGCTCGGCGATCCAGCTCTGACTCACCGTTGTTCTCGTCCTGATCTCTCGCCCCGCAAATTCAATCCGAACACTCCGCGCCATCCTTTTCTCCCTCTACCCAGAAACCAGAAATACTTCTCCAACAAATATGCAATAATATGCACCCTGCGCATTGCGCCACATTGAATGACACCGGGGAGGATGAGATAAAACGCACGGAGGAAGTCGTTGCGTCATAAAGAATGACACCCGGATGAAAAAAGAATCTGGGACAATGAGCAAGAAGAGCAAAAGCGAGTTATTGGAACACTGTCGGA
>CAMASH010000130.1 GCA_945860745.1 Chthoniobacter flavus
CCGTCACGGAATACATCACGGAAACGCGCCGGGGAGAAACGTGAACCCGACCTGCCGGTAATCCCTCATTTACGGGGTGCGAAAAAACTGCTACATGAGCTGTCGGCCATGAGACTGTTCCTTCTGCTCACCACCTTGCTTTTCCCCCTGATCCTTCAAGCGGAACTCGCCCCCTCCGCCTACGAGGCCATGCAGGCCAAGGCCCCCGAGTTTATCCGTATCGAAGTCCTCCGCGTCGATCTCGAGCTGGGCGCGGATTCCTCGCAACAGAAGATCCATGTCGTCGCCCTTGTTTCTTCTGTCACCCGCACGGCCACCAATCTCAAGGCCGACGAAATCATCAACATTCTTTACACCATCAACAACCGCCCGGCTGGCTGGGTGGGTCCGGGCGGGATCCCGCTCCTGAGTGAAAAAGATCAGACGGTTGCCTACCTCGCCAAAACGGAAACCAACGACTTCGTGCCGGTGGCCGGGCGCATGAGCTTTAGCAATTTCTAGCCTCCCCGGGCTCCAGCAATTCCTTTCCGTGGATTCTCCCAGCCGCCGGGCAAAGCAGGGCCGCAGCCTCATGCTCGCGGGCATCGCCGCCAATGTGGTGCTCGCCCTGGCAAAAATCCTCGGCGGTATCCTGGGCCGCTCCCAGGCCCTCATCGCCGACGGCATCGAGTCGTCCCTGGATATCCTCAGTTCCGCCATGATGTGGGGCGCGATCAAGTACGCCGAACGCCCGCCCGATAGCGACCATCCCTACGGTCACGGCAAAATGGAATCCCTCGCCGCGGTGGCCGGCTCGCTCATTCTCATCCTCGCCGGTCTGAGCCTTGGTATTCATAGCGTGGGGGAAATCATCCGCCTGCTGCGCGATCCCGGCGCGGACAACGTTCCCGCCCTCTTTACCCTGGCTATCCTCGCGGTCACGATCCTGACCAAGGAGGTCCTCTTCCGCTGGCTCGACCATCACGGCAAGCGCATCGGCAGCATGGCGGTTCAGGTCGATGCTTTGCACCATCGCTCGGACGCCCTGACCTCCCTCGCAGCCGGAATCGGCATCAGCGCCGCCTTGATCGGTGGACCCGCCTGGGCTGCTGCCGATGACTGGGCCGCCTTGTTCTCCTGCGGCTTGATCGTTTTCAACGGATTTCAAATGCTCCGTGGCTCGATGGGGGATATTCTGGATGAACAGATTTCCCCGGAGAAAATGGAAGAAATCCTGGCCGCCGCCCGCGAGGTTCCCGGGGTGAGCAGCATCGAAAAGTGCCGCGTGCGCAAAAGCGGTTTCGTCTTTCTGGCCGATCTCCACGTGCGCGTGCCGGGAGCAAACACCGTGAGCGCAGGCCACCTCATCGCCCATCAGGTCAAGGACCGTTTGCGGGCCTCCGAATTCCAATTATCCGACGTGACTGTTCACATCGAACCGGAATGACGACTAAGCCGCCGCCTTCTTCACCATCGAGCGCCCCGCTGCCACCAGAAGATTGCAGGCCTCGGCGCAAAGGAGCGGAATCTTTCCCGGCGGGCCTTTCCCCCTGCCCTCGGGCAGCCCGGAGGCCAGCGGCCGCTCTTTGCTGATCGGCCAGAGAATCCGCCTCAGACAACCCGGCTGGCCCCGGCAGACGGTGCGGATCACTTCATCCGCCTGGGCGTCGGTGATTCTTTTCACCACGGCGTACATCCCGGTCTGGCGGTCCAGTGTGCCGCGCAGGTTCACCGCCTCCAACGCCCCGCGTTCCTGTTCGGCCGCTGTGCCGAGTGCCGCCGGATAAAGAAAATCCAAAGCCAGCGCAACCTCCCGCAAGCTCTGCAATTCGAGCCGCCAGCCATGGCGCAGGTTCGGGGCCGTCTTGAGCGGACGGTATTTCCCCTCGTCGTCATTGCGTGCGATGGCAATCGCGTCGTGCGGACCGGCCGAGAGGGCCAAGTCGGCCCGGCCGGCATCCTCCTCGTGGCAAAGGGAGAAATCCTTCGACACCACCACCTGTCCGATCCGGCAGGAACCCTGCCCCAGCTTTGCCCGCAGATATTCGGCCGCGCGACTCATCAGCGTTCCTCAGCGGACCCCCGCCCCGGCCCGGACGATCCCGGGAACCTTGCCCGCCTTGTCCGGCGAGTACTTATAGGGCGGGTCGAAAACGTCTTCATTCTTCTTCTCCATCATGCCCGTGCACTTCTCAAAAATATTTCCCGCAGTTTTCAACATCGCCCCATCCTCCGTGTAAAGCGGATTCCGCACGCCCTCGTAATAGTTGTGCTCGCTCAGCAACTCCGTCTTGTCCCGCGCGTTGGAGCAATACGAGTTTCCCTCGCAGGTGAAGTAGTTGTTATACATGTGCAGCCTGGCTTTCGTGGCCGAGGGCATGCGCGACTCACAACGATCCGCCCACCAATTGTGATGCAGGGTGATGTGGAGCTTGTTCTTCACCTCCTTCTTTTTCCGGTCCTTGTCCCGCCCCGCCGCGATCATGGTAAAACGGTGCTCCGGCTGCCTGCTGAAGTAAAATTTGCACCAGGAGACCGTCACCCAATCGGCTCCTTCCGTCACATCCACGCAGCCGTCACCGCAATCGAAAAATGTACACTGCGTCACCCAAACCAGCTTCGCTCCCCGGATCGTCACCCCGTCGCCGCCACCCTTGCCGTTCTTGCCCATGGGATTGGTAAAGTTCAAATTCTTCACGATGACATTCGATGCCGCCGGCCCGAGGAGAAGATTGCCGGTCAGCGTCGCTGCCCGCGAAGCGCCCAGAATGGTCTTGTTTGAAGCCACACTCACCGTCCCGATGGCCAGGTTTCCTTCCACCACCACGACCAGGATTTCGGGGGCCTTGACCCGTTCGGAAAATTCCTCCGCCGTGCGCACCGTGACCGTCGCGCCGCCGTCCCCGCCGGTCGCCTTCCCGGCGAATCCCTCCTGCCCCCGCACCGGAGCCAGGAGGGCGAAACCCGCCAGGAAAACAGTTGCGATCCGGAGCCGAGCGGGAGAAAAACCATTCATGAGTTATCGGGAAGAGGTCCATCTTCGCACACCTTGCGCCTTTGTCGAATTCCGCCGGCACCCCCAGCCATGAAAAAGGCCCCCGTCCTGATCGTCGATGGTCATAGTATCATCTTTCAATGGCCGGATCTCGCCCGCCAGCACGCCCACAAGCCCCAGTCTGCCCGCGAGACCCTCATCAAAATGCTCCGCACCTTTCAGGATAACTCGGACTGGCACGTCGTCGTCGTCTTCGATGGAAAAGGCGCCAGCCCGACCGAAATCCGCGAACCTCACAGCGTCCAGGTTTTCTATTCGAAATCCGGTCAGACCGCCGACAGCATCATCGAGCGGCTCGTCGCCCGCTATGCCGCGGAATACCAGGTCACCGTCGCCACCGACGACGGACTCGAACGCACCACGGTGCAAACTTTCGGCGCCAGCGCCATGTCCTCCCGCCAATTGTGCGACGACATGAAAACGGCTGACAGGGCCCTGGATGACCGCCTCCGTCAGCTCCGGCGACGCTAAGTTGGCCGCTCGTAACGCGGTTATGGTGGCGTCCTGTGACCGCGCGCAACCAATCCCGGCAGGCGACGTTCGCCGCCCGTCGTCAGCGGTTTAGTCCCGGAGAGAGAGGTTGTGCGGCACGAGGACGTGTCCGGGCCATCGGATTGGTGGGCCACGGCAAAGCCCGAAAACTGGCAATACGCATCACCCGAAAAACCGAAATGAACCACGAAGAACACGGAGGGCAAACAAAAGAGGGACCGGGGTTTGCGAAATCACGCAAGGCCCAGGGAGGTCTCACCCCGAAGGTGAGGGCCCATCAAGCCAGCAAAATCCTGGATCTTCTTCCCTCGGTGCTCCCGGGGTCCTCCAGGGTTCATTCCCGTTTTTCCTTTGAGGATTGAGGCTCTCGGGCGACGCGCTCCCTTTCCTCTCTTCCACCTGCCGAACCCGCCACTTGGCAGAAACGCCACCCCGTCCCCCTCCGGGCCTGAACATTCAGCGACCCGCTTTCTGCTCCGCCTCGGCATCCAGATTGAGGAACGGGACGACCCCTCCGCTGGTGATACGGGGCAGGACGCCGTCCCATTTTTCCACCGCCCGCAGACGAATCAGTTCCGGGCTTTGCTTGAGAGCCTCCGACTCGCGCTTAATGGCATCGGCCCGCGCCTTGGACTGCACTTCGGTGGAATAGGCCTCGGCATCGGCGGACAAAGTGCGTTCAGACGCCGCGGCCTCGGCCTGGGTTGTCCGTTTCAGCTTTTCATTCTTGGCCTGCAGAGCCTGCTGTTCGGCCTGCACCTTCGATTCGATGGCGCGGTTGAATTCCGGTGAAAAGTTGAAGTCGGTGATGGCGACGTTGGCCACGATCAGGGAGTTTTCGAGACCTTTCTCCCGCAGCGTGGTGTTGATGTAAGAAACGAGAGCCTGCTGGATCTGTTGCTTGACCAGTTCGCGTTTGGTGACAAGCTCTTCGGCCGTGAATTTCGCCGTGACCGCCTTGACGCATTCTTGAATGGCCGGTTCCACCAACGCGGCGGAAACCTTGCCGAGATTGCCCACCCGTTGATAGGTGAGCGGCGCCAGTTCGCCATTCATCGAATATTGGGTGGTCACCTGGGTGGTGACGGTCTGCAAATCCCGCGAAGCCGCCGTAGCCTGGGCATGGCTGGCCACCAGCCGGATGTCCACCTGCTCGACCTGGTCGAGGAAGGGCCTTTTGAGATGGAAGCCTTCCTTGAGCGGCTCGGCCCGGACGGCGCCCAAGGTTCGCAGGACACCGACATGACCGGCCTCCACCACGACCGCCATCCCGCTGAGGACGACCAGGGCGCCCAGAAGAATCAGGCCGAGCGGGACAAGAACTTTCATTGCGGAGTTCATGAGAGGTGGACGAGGACGTCATTGTGCGCGAAGCGAACTTTTGGCGCCGCAGCATACTTGTCCCCCTCGGCGCGGTATCCGGCCGGACAGGCTGCTACAGTGAAATAACCGGAGCCCTCCAAGTTCAAAACCTTGTCGTAGCCAGCCGGATCGAGACCTTCCATGGGACAGGTGTCCACTGCGAGCAAAGCCGCACTGGTCATGAAATTTCCCAACGCGATGTAGACCTGCCGGGTGGACCACTCTCTTTGATCCAGGGGATAGGGTGGCTTATCCAGAAAGCCGACCACCACTTTTTCGAATCCGGCCAGCTTTTCGATGGGCGTGCCTTGAACTTCGGCGGTCCGTTCGACATGCCTGCGCACATCGCCGGCGGAGAGCGGATGTTTCACCGCAAACACCACGACATGGGAGGCATCCGCCACCTGACGCTGCCCCCAGGAATGCGGCACCAGCGCGTCCTTCGTTGCCTGGTTGGTGATGACCACAAACTTCCAGGGCTGAAGTCCGAAGGAAGAGGGCGAGAGAACCAGCGTCTGTTCCAGGGCACTCCACGTGGCGGCATCAATCTTTCGAGCCGGATCAAATTGCTTGGTGGCATAGCGGCGGTTCTGCGCTGCGAGGAGTGTCTCCGTTTCGATGGGTTTCATAAGTTGGTGTGGCCCGGACACAGTAAAGGGAAGAAAACCCCCGGTCAACCATCTGGCCAACCAAGGATTTGTCTTCCCTTTCCGTATCCTGCGCTAGCGCGCGGATGAATTTATTTGACGTGCTGCGAGACGAGCTTCGTCATCTCGAACATGCTGACTTGCTTTTTGCCGTTGAAGATGACTTTCAAGTTGTCATCAGCATTGATCATGGTCCGTTTCTTCGGATCTTGAAGATCGTGCTTCTTAATGTAGTCCCAGAGCGCCTTGGTCAAGGGACCGCGGGGCAAGGGCTTCGATCCAACGATCTTGGCCAGAGCCTCGTCGGGCTGGACGGGCTTCATCAGGGCGGGGTTGGGTTTGCGTTTCGCTTTTACTTCGGGTTTCTTTTTAGGTGTGGGCATAGTGTGTTGGATTGGAAAATGAATTTCGCGGGAATCAGCGCAATGATTTTGCGGCGTCTCTCAAACTGGTGTTGGTTTTCTCGAACACGTGGGGTTGGAAGGAAGGGAAGAGCAATTCCGCGCGAAGTGCAATTGTTTTCCCAGGTAATTTTTCGATTTCACCTTCGACGGAGACAATTTTTGACGAGTCTTTCCACTGCTCAAGCCCACGTGACCTTGCCCTTGGGTTCGCGAATGACGATCGACTTGAGGAATTCCACGCCCTTGCGCAGTCCCTCGGCCGGAGTCATGAGGCTGTCCTCGTGCTCCATGGAAAGCGTGCCGTCGTAACCGCACATGCGGAGCGTGCTGACAAAATCGCACCAAAAACTGTGGGGCTGCCCATAGCCGACCGTGCGGAAAATCCAGGACCGGTTCTTCTCATCAGTGTAGTGCTTGGTATCGAGGTAGCCGTTCACGTCGGCATTGACGGGATAGAGCCCGGTGTCCTTCGCATGGACATGATAGATCGCGCCTTCCAGCGCACGGACGGCCTTGATCGGATCGATGCCCTGCCAGAAAAAATGGCTGGGATCGAAGTTCGCCCCGATGGTTGAGCCACAGGCCTTGCGCATCTTGAGCAGCGTTTCCGGGTTGTAAACGAGGAAGCCCGGATGCGCCTCGAAGGCGATCTTCACGTAGCGTTCCTTGGCAAAGGCCGCCTGCGTTTTCCAATAAGGAATGGCCACCTTGTTCCACTGCCAGTCGAGGACCGAGAGAAAATCCGGCGGCCACGGACAGGTCACCCAATTGGGATACTTCGCGCGGGGGTGATCGCCGGGGCACCCGGAGAATGTCGTCACCACCGGCACTCCCAGAGTGGCCGCGAGTTTGACCGTGTCCTGAAAAACCTTGTGATGCGCGGCGGCGATCCGCTTGTCGGGATGAAGCGGATTGCCATGGCAGGAAAGCGAACTGATCTCGAGCCCGCTGCCGGTGACGATATCACGGAA
>CAMASH010000131.1 GCA_945860745.1 Chthoniobacter flavus
CCCATTCAGGGTTGGTGTATGGTTTGCTATCTACCCAAGGTAGCTTTGCAACCTTGGGCTGCGGGATGCAGCCACGTTGTGGCACAGAAGCTTACATGTTCCCAAAAAACGCCGATCGGGAGATCCCTCAGAAATTTGTCCCGCACCCCCACGTCGGGAGGTTCAACATGGTTGCTTGTTTCCAGTCCCAACATGCAATATGAGAACGGCCCTGAAGTCCGCGAGTCCCATCTGCCAGGCTCCTGTAGTTCAACGGATAGAACGGAGGTTTCCTAAACCTTAAATCCGGGTTCGATTCCCGGCAGGAGCATTTTTCCCTGTGTTTATCAGGGTTTGCTGGCGATTTAAGTTTTCAAAAACGGCAAAGTCAGAACAAAAATGAGAACACGTCCGCCGATTTGCATAGAGGGCTGGCTCTGTCCGTTGATGTGGAAAAGCCGCTTTCGTGCCGCCACCGCGCCCGCTCTTCAATGCATCCACACGCAACCATCGCAGGCTTCAACAGTCGCCGATAATTCGTGTAATCCGCGCCAAGAGATCAGCATCTGGAATTCCGATGGCGCCATCAATCGGCGCAAGCCTTCCGTCTTTCATGCGCAGAATACTGCGCTCCTGGGCATCCGCGACGAGGACTTGCCTGCGTTCATTGAAGGAAATCGGAACTCCCGGATTGATGTCCACCCGGCAAAATCCTCATTGCTGAAAATACCCGTCAATTTCCTCTTGTGTGGCCGGATGTTCTGCCCCCTGTTTCCATTACACTTAAAAACCCACGGCCTTTGCCAGCTCCGCCTGATTCCCGTCAAAGGTCAAAAACTCCCGCGCCGGCAAATGAAGGGCGGTGGCAACATGAAGCACGTCGAGCGCGCAGTGTCCGCCGATGCTGGTGTGCTGGGCGGAAAGTTTCTCCGCGATGCTGTGAGCGTCCTGCCATTCCACCGGCGAAACAACGAGCCGGCCCGCCGTGATGTTCGCTTGCAGGGCGTCGAGCATCCGCTGGGCTTCCGGCTTGGAAAAACCTTCCGTGCGGTCTTTGGAAAAACGAAAGGCTTGGAATCGCGCGGACTGGCGAAACTCGAAAAGCACGAGGGAGGAAACGTGAATGGGTTCGGCCTTCTGCTTCATCAGCCGGTCGGCGTCCGGCGAGTTATCCTGCTGCCAGTAGAGCGCACACAAGAGGGATGTGTCCGCAAAGATCATCCCTGCCCGCCTTCAAGCTCCGCTTCCTCCATGGCCTTCACTTCCGCCGTGCTGAACACCCGACTGCCCCAGATCGCCTTGCGCTGGGCCGCCCAATCCACCTTTGCGAGCACAGGCTTCGCTTCCGCAGGCACAAGCCGCGCAAAGGCCTTGCCGCGTTTGACGATTTGAACCGGTTCGCCGTTCTCAATCCATGCGGACACGCGACGGAAATGGTTGCGAAGGTCTGCGACGGTGGCAGTTTTTATGATAGATTAATCTATCATAAGCCGTCTCAGGATTTCAAGGCGACCATTCCCGTTCCCAGGGCAAACGCATGAAAATCAGAGGCGGCAAAAAACTTAAACTGCCCGGGAAAATTTAGGGAACCCCTGTCCCCGGGGAAGAAATCGGCGGCAAACGATAGAGCTCCAGCCGCGGATTCAGCACAACCACCGGCCCGGTCCCTCCCTTCCAGACCAGTTCGCCTGTCGTCTCGAGGTCCTTGTAAAAGTTCCGCCTCTCCCCGGCCTTTCTCTTCCTGGCCGCGTCGATCGCCACATAACCCACGCCTTGATCGCGCAATTCCTGCACAGAACCAAAATCCGCCACCTCATTCCGGGTCAGCACTTTCTGGGTGAGCGTGTAGGCGCGGTCGCTCGTTTCCTTGGAAAAAAGTCCCGCGAGCTGCACCCGCCGGTCCTGGGCCACAATGGCATCCGGCGGGGCGTGTTGCTGCAACCATCCGGCCAATTCCCGGCGGCTGTCGCGGGAAAAGGCCTGCAAGGTTTGCCGGACCTCTGAGCCCGTCGTGGCGCAGGCCACCACGATGCACCCCGCCGCCAGCAGGCCTTTTTTCAGATTGTTCCATTTCCAATACCCCGCCGCCTGCGTGCAGAAGTCCGCGATACCCAGTCCGGTGAGGTAACAAATCATCGCTCCCGCGGGCAGGAAATACCGACCGGCGGTCTTCGGCGTCAGCGACAACATCACCGCGAAGACGAAGGGGAAAAGAATCATCAAGTATTCCGGCAATGTGCGCACCCGCCGGGTCTGCCACACCCGAAAGCACCACCATCCCGCGAAGAACCAGAACACCACATTGGTATGCTCGAGAAAAATGCTCAGATACTTGTCCGTGAGCAATGACTTGCCGCCCCCGTCATCCAGCAGCACCACCTCCCGCCCCACTCCCCCGGCCATCACGCCCAGACCCCGGTACAGTTGGTAGTTCACGCCAAAGACCACCGCCACAAAGGCGAGCGCAAACAGCAAAAAACCAACCCGCCGGCGAATGGAGGCATTCCGCAAAGGCACCCGGAACATGACGATCACCGACAGGATCACCGCCACGATCCCGATGTATTTTCCCGAGAACGCGAGGGCATTCGCCCCGCCCAAAAGCACGATCGTTTTCCAGGAAGGACGCTCCCAGAAATTCACCAGCGCCAGAAACGACAGCGCCAGCCCCATCAGCAGCGCCGGGTCCTCTTTATAGTAATGCGTCACCTCGATCAGCAGCGGATTCAGTGCGACCAAGAAGCCCACCGCGCAGGCCGCCAGCAGACCGCCATAGCGGAAAGCCAGCCAGGCCAACGCCACCACCGCAATCGCGCCGAAGACCGCCATGCACCAGCGTCCCGTCTCCACAATCGGCTGCGGCGTCCGCGGCACTTGAAAAATCCGGGACACCAAGTCCGTAAAATTCCCCATCAGCAGGGGATGATGGAAGTGCGTCGCGCCCTCCAGCACCAGCAACGCCTCCAACGGTTCATCCACGTGATAGTAATACGGAAAATCGTTCTTCCACGTGAAGAGCGAGAGACTGAACACAAAGAGCACCGCCGAGACCGCCCACATTTTCCGCACACTCTGCGCCGCGTGCACCCCGCCGCCTGCGGCATTCAAGACCCGCTCTTCTCTCGCACGGCGATGCGGCCCGGAATCCGTCGATTAAAAAACCACACCAGCCCCACCATGTCCACCAGCGGCCTCCACAGAAACGCCATCAACCCATACTTCGACACCCCGCGCGTCCGCGGCCGGTGCGCCACCTCGATCTGCGTGATGCGGAACCCCGCATTCACCGCCATCGCCGCCATGAACGAATACATCGTGCGGATCGGAATCAACGCATCCCCCACCTCCCGCCGGAAGGCCTTGAGCGAACAGCCCGTGTCCCGCACCCCGTCGCCCAGAATTTTCGAGCGCACTCCGTTGGCCAGCCGCGACATGGCCAGTCGCAAGGCGGAATCCTTCCGCTGCGCGCGGATGCCCGCCGCCATGTCGCAATCGTCCAGCGCGGCCAGCAGACGGGGAATGTCCGCCGGATCGTTCTGCCCGTCTCCGTCCAGCGTCACCACGATCTCGCCCGTCGCCCGCTTCAGACCGTGGAACAACGCCGCCGCCTGCCCGTGATTCGAGACGAAATGAATGATCCGCGCCTGCGGCCATTTCTTCGCTTCTTCGTCAAGACACGCTCCCGTCCCATCCGAACTGCCATCATTCACCAGCACCGCCTCATAGCTCCGGCCCAGCGCATCACAGACTCCCCGCACCTCGGCCAGCAACACCGCCACATTTTCCTGCTCGTTGTAGAAGGGAATGACGACGGAAAGTTCCATACTTTGAGACGACCTGTCCGCCGTTCAGGCCACGGCAGCCACGCATTCGATCTCCACATCGAAACCCAGAAGCTGAGCGCCCACCGTCGCGCGGGCCGGCTTCGACTCGCCAAAATACCGCGCATAAACCTCGTTCATCGCCTGGAAATTTTCCTTGGTGAACTCCGCGAGATACACCCGGCAGCTCACCACATCGGCCAGCGAGGCCCCTGCCGCCGCCAGCACATTCCGCACATTGTTGAGCGTCAGCTCGGTCTGCTGCGCCACCGTGCCGCGCTCGATTTTTCCCGTGGCGGGATCAAATGGCGTCAGGCCCGAAACAAAAACAAATTTCCCCTCCGCCACCACCCCGAGCGAATACGGACCAAGGGCCGGCGGCGAACCGGCAAAGGGAAGGATGGGCGATTTCATAGTTTATGTGAACCACTAACAGCCACGGAATGACACCAAGATTTTGCGAAGAGACGCCGCCATTCGCTTCCGATCAACGCCCATTAAAGCATTTTAACTAAAGTCATGGCCACAAAAGAACGCAAAGAGCACAGAGGGTTCAGGATTTTACCAGGGCATCACGATCCGTTTTTTGCGATCTTTGTGTTCTTTTGTGGCTACAGTATTTCTTAATCTACTCTAGTGTCGATCCGGGGTTTTCTTCTTCGGCTTATCCGTTCCGGCCAGGAGCGCAACCTCCCGCGCCTTGAGCAAACGCCACTGCCCCGGCTTGAGCGGACCCATTTCGATTCCTCCGATGCGGATGCGCATGAGCCGCTTCACCTCGTAGCCGAACTTGTAAAACATCAGCCGGATCTGCCGTTTGATTCCCTGACGCAAGACCACCTTGACCAACTGCGGCGCCAGCACATGCAACCGCTCGGCCTTGGCCTTGCCCCCCTCGATGAAAAATCCGCGCAAAAATTTCGGCGCCTCCGCGGCGTCGAAGGCCTTGTCGAGGAGCACCTCGTATTCCTTCTCCACCTCGTGCGTCGGATGGGTCAGCCGCTCGGCCAGCGCCCCGTCGTTGGTCAGCATAATCAGGCCCTCGCTCTCCATGTCCAGGCGACCCACATGAAACAGCCGCCCGAAATGCCCCGGCACCAGATCGAAAATCGTCCGCCGCCCGCGCTCGTCCGACCGCGTGCAAAGAAAACCCCGCGGCTTGTGCAGAAGCAGATACACGTGCGCCGCCGGTTTGGCGCTTTTGCCCGTGACGCGAACCTCGTCATCCGGGCCCACTGTCGTGGCCAGATCACGGATAAAGTGCCCGTTGATCGAGACCTTGCCGTCCGTGATCAGAGCTTCGCAGGCGCGCCGCGAACCGAAGCCCGCCGCCGCCAGAAAGCGATTCAACCGCATAAGCGGCCTAATCTTCGGGCTTCGTCTTGCGCAGGCCGATGACCGGCTGGCCTTCTTTGAACTGACCACGCTTTTTCAGCAAGTCCACGCGCTCGAAACGCTTGAGAACGCTGCGCTTCGCTTGGATGGTGCCTTTGCCCTTCAGGCTGGGATGTTGACTCATAGGGGCGGAAAATCTGGACGAAAATCCGGGAATTGCAACCCAAATCCCCGCCGGTGTCGGAATCACAAAATCCGCGCGCGTTTTTCCCGAGGCGAAACTCCGCTCAATCCAGTCGAAGCATCACTTCATTGCGCCGCAGGAATGACGGCGTCCAGGGCGGGTCGAAGTACCCATAAACCGGCGCGACGGAGCTTCGCACGGCCTGCTGCACCATCCAGGATTTCAATTTCTCCAGATTTTCTGTCTCGCGTTGGTGACCACGATTCCCGCTGAACCTCAGGACGGCGAATCGACCGGCGGGAACATCCCGGACGACGAGCGAACCATCCGCAGGCTTCGGCACGGCCCCGGCTTTCAGATCAGCCGGCAGCACGAAGGCCATCGTCCGTCCGGCCTCTCCCTCCGCCATAAAGACCGGAGTGGTCATGGCGATCTTCTTCTGGTCGGCATTGCGACCGGAAAGGAATCCGAACAAACGCCCGAAACTTCCCTCCCCGTTCTCGCCCGCCATGGCCGTCTCCACCACGGTGATTGCGGGATAATCGCGCAGCTCGAATTCTCCGCGGGAAAGAACAATCTTGTACGGTGCGGATTCGTATCCCGCCCGCGACGTCTGGCAACTGGCCACCACCAGGACGCAGACGATCACGAGGGCGGCGGAAATGAGGAGCGTCTTCTTCATGACTTCCAACCTACACGATTCCGCGTTATGCGCGGCAAAAGAACAGCGGTCAGAGCGGGCTCGGTGCAGCCAACCGATCCTCCCAGCGGGTCAGCAAATGCAGCACCATGTTGATGCCAAAACGAAAGGATTGTTCGACGGCCGGTTGCTCGAGATTGCGGACATAGGTTCCGCGGTAATCCCAGAGGGCGGGATTCAGGGCCACATACTGGCCGCGTTCGTCGCGCGCGGTGTCGATTTGACCATCCTTATCGAGGCCGACCTGCCACATGTCGCCGTAGTCGTTGATGGTGTGAATGACGGCGATCTCGCCCGACCAGCGCAGCACCTCGACCGGTTCGCGGGAGTGGTTGATGCCGGCAGGAACGTCTTTGACCTGTTTGTAATAGCCTTTGGCAAAAATCTCATGGTTGGCCGGGAGGGGTTCGAAGTCTTGATTGCCGCCGGAAAGCACCTGGCTCATCTCGCGGCGGAAGGCGGTGTCGAAGGCAGAGCGGCGTCCGGGCAGGGAACTGTCGCCCCAGACGGCGCCGCCCGACCGGATATAAAGGCGGAGGTTTTCGATTTCTTTTTCCGTGAGTTTGAAATCGCGGGTGCCGGTCAGGAAAATGAAGGGCGGCCGGGCGGTGAGAAGTTCGGGGCTGTCGAGCGCGATGGCCTTCACCTTGCGCTCGTTGGTTTTGATTTTTTCCTGCGACCATTTGCTCATGGCATAGAGGAGATTCGGCAGGCTGCCGCCGGTGATTTCGCCGTTCTGCACGCGGACGGTGGAGTTCCAATTGCCGCCTTGATAGCGGCCGAGGAAGGCGGTGAAGGAATACGCGTCTTTCCCGCGCGAGGGTTCGCGCCATTTCGTGAAATCGCCGACAGCCTTCCGTTCCGCGGGCGACATTTGATCGGAGAAT
>CAMASH010000132.1 GCA_945860745.1 Chthoniobacter flavus
CAAGGCGATCTCAGCACTGCTAAGCGACCTCACAAAATCCGCGTTTTTCCACCCTCAAACCGGGGCGCAATTGATCTACGAATTGGCCTGATTTTTAGAAAAAATGTGCCAACTCATTTTTCTCAGAGATCAGGATGTCTGAACTTAAGGAAGTTTTGGGATGCAGCCCTTGCAGGGCAGATCGTTGTTTTTCCTCGAGATCCCTGGGTAGCTCCGCAACCCAGGGCTAGGGGATTGAGCCCCGTTGGGGCTTAACTTAGTGCCATTCGGGCCAGTCCAACATATTGCCATATCTTAGTATGGCGCCCTATTGCCCTTATGCCCCAACTGATGATGAACGCCTCCCCTCACGGCGACGAGAGGATTCCCTATGAACGACAACTACGCTGAGTCGATTTGCAGAGCAAATTCTCTGCTCAAACGGCCTCAACCCGCGGGTGGCAGTGGGTGTCTGGGAGACGATTGTTTCGAATGTTTTCGGATCAGAGTGATCGGTTTGTAGTTCGTTCCGCACCTTCGAGGGATAAAACCGCCTAGAAATAAATCGCTCTGCCGGGGGAGATTGAGGGCATTTTGAGTGACAATGAGTGAAAAAACTTTGGCCGTTTACGGCTATTTTCCGGCTTCTCAATTTCGACCCGAAAAGGTCCGTAGAGATTGCGTTTATCAGCTTCCTCTGGCGCAAAGAGGCCCAGAAAAATGGTGCGCGATACAGGGTTTGAATGCGTAAAACATGTATTGGCAATCAGAGGTTTACGCGGGAAACCCGTCCATACCTTTGCGCCCGTTGCCCCCTCCCCTCATGGCCCAGCCGGAGGGGCAAAGGCTTTCGCCGCTGTCATTGAGTTGGGAACGAATTGCACTGGATAAAAACCTAGATAGATGTAAATATGTGTCTAGGTTTTTATCCAACATCCCATGAACGTATCCATTCAAGAAGCGGAACGGCTGTTCAAAGCAAACGGCGGTCTCATCCGCACCCGTGACGCCATCAAAGCAGGGGTGCATCCTCGCACACTCTATGAAATGCGGGACTCGGGACTCGTGGAACAGGCAGGACGGGGCATTTTTCGCCTCGCGGGGCTTCCCCCTCTGGCGAATCCCGATCTTGTGCTGACGGCCAAACGGGTTCCCTCGGCTGTGGTTTGTCTCATCAGCGCACTCGCTTTCCACGAGCTGACGACCCAGATCCCGCACACGGTGCAGATTGCGCTGCGCCCCGGAAGCTGGACGCCTAAAATCGCGCATCCGCCGATTGAGGTATTCCACTTCTCTCCAATATCCCTATCCAGTGGAGTTGAAAATCATCTCATCGACGGTGTGACCGTCCGCGTCTTCAGCCGGGAAAAAACTCTGACCGACATCTTCAAATTCCGCAACCGAATCGGGATGGAGGTCGCCACGGAGGCGCTTCGCAACTATGCCCGAAGCAAACGGCGCCGATTCGACAAGGTTCTGGACTTTGCCCGCATTTGCCGGGTGGAATCCGTCATGCGGCCCTATCTGGAGGCCGTGGCATGAGCACACTCAAAAACGTCGGAGACTCAGTTCACCAGCGCCTCAAGAATGCGGCGAAAGAATCAGGCCGTTCGTTCAACGATCTCGTCCAATACTATGCGCTGGAAAGATGGCTCTACAGGCTATCGCAGTCCCGACATCAGAATCTCTTCATTCTCAAAGGGGCCCTGATGCTCGTCGCCTGGCGTGCGCCGATCCTGCGGGCGACTCGCGACATTGATCTGCTCGCCAGAACCAGCAACGACCTCGAAGCCATCAAGTCCACTGTTTCGGAAATTTGCCAAACTGAGGTCGAAGAGGATGGCGTTGTTTTTGACTCGGAAAGCGTCGCCACCATCAGAATCGCCGAGGACGCCGATTATGAAGGGGTGAGGGCAACTTTCACCGGACGTCTCGCAACCACGCGGCTTGCGATGCAAATCGATATGGGGTTCAGCGACGTGGTGACGCCCGGCCCGGTGGAAATCAACTATCCAGCCATCCTCGACTATCCCGCGCCCGTCCTTCGTGCCTACAACCGAGAAACGGCAATTGCCGAAAAATTCGAGGCGATGATTTCCTTGGGACGACTCAACAGCCGTATGAAGGATTTCTTCGATGTGTGGATGCTGGCGCAAACCTCGGATTTCCGCGGAGCCGATTTGAGCGCGGCCGTTCTAGCCACTTTCCGCAAAAGAGGAACGGAGTTTGCCGCCACGCCGCAGGTATTCGAGGAGGATTTTGCCCTTGATGCCTCCAAGCAATCGCAGTGGGCTGGCTTTTTGAAACGGATGCGGCCCTCGGAAGCGCCGCCTGCATTCCCCGACACTCTCGCGTCGATCCGCATGTTCCTGGAGCCCATTCACCTGTCTTTGCACTCAGGAGCCGCCTTCGATAGGGCGTGGAAACATCCGGGACCTTGGACATAAATACCGCTAAACACGGCTGAAAAAACTGTCTTTTTGGGTAATAGCGAAACCAGCCTTTTCCATCATCTTCCATACCCTGCATTCTTACACTGAAAAGCCCACCGAGCCTTTATCCATAAGGGTTCACGAGCAATTCCGAGGTGTCAGAAAAAATGGTGCGCGATACAGGGTTCGAACCTGTGACCCCCTCCGTGTCAGGGAGGTGCTCTACCACTGAGCTAACCGCGCATGCTTGACGCTTCTTCAGCCGAAACGGATTGACAAAATAGGGAGAATTTTTCCGCGGGGCAACTATTTATTCTCCACCGCCTGCCGCGCGAACCCCGGGGCATCAAGCCGGCCCTCCCGGAAATGAGAGAGGGAATGAACTCGTCCGGGAAACCCCGACCGGGTGTTCGCGGCATCAAACGTCCAAGGAAGACCTGACCGCGAGACCCGGACGGTTGAGCCCATGGGACCACTGGAGCTTGGGAAAGATCGGGGGAGATCCGGCAAATGCGGGACCCGCCGGGCAAGACCCCTCGGGAGAGGGGCGCGGCAACACATCATCGTCGTGCTCACATCGGAATGCCCAGGCAGTTCCTGCACCGTGCGGATATCGTGCAGAGCTTGCCGCATTCTGGACACGGCACCTTACAGCCCCGCCCCCATTCCAACCCGATCTCCACACGTTTGCCTGCCAAGTCCAGCTTCACCCCTTCCACTCCCCATGGGCTCTTGACTCCCACCAACATCGCGTAATGTCGGTGCAACTCATTATTCAGTTCTTTCATCCCCCCTTTTTACTCTCGTCATCTCCTGCGTCAGCCATTAAAATTCCCGAAGAACCTGATGAAACCCATCGAGGAGCAGCATTCATATCTTTCGTCGCAGCTTGTAATCTTAACATGCTTCTTTAATCTCCAAAACGCCTAACGGTAAAGGGTATGTTGCTGCGCGTTAACCAATCACACCACTAAACACCATGCCTATTCAGTCGAAAACACAACCCGCGAAAGTTCCAGCCAGTGAATGGCTCAAACCGGGACAGGCATTACGTGGTCTCCTGGAAGGAAAGCGCTTGAATACAGGCGTTACCCTTATTCGTTACGTGACCGATGTGGTTGGCGAGGGACCGGCCCTCCACGTCCATCCCTATGATGAGATTTTCACCATCACTGAGGGCCGGGCGAGATTTACAGTCGGCGATAGGACAATTGATGCCGAGGCCGGTGACGTGGTCCTAGGTCCCGCCAACATTCCTCACGGCTATCAGAATCTGGGGCCGGGGCAGCTTGATTCGCTGGATATTCATCTTAGTCCCGAGTGGATTCAATTCAATCTGGCGGGAGCGTGGGATAGAGCGAGCATTCTCGTTTCCGCCGAGTCAAAAGTAGAATGCGCTGAAGGGCATCAGAATAAAATCGACCGCAGCGCCTAACGGTCAAGGGTGTATCGGAGGCGAGCTTCGAGTCCTCTGCATACACCCAGGGTTGAACAAGTCCGGATTTGCAGGCGGCGGGAAGGAATCCGGATTATTTATTATCTACTCGAAGCGGATGACATCTCTCTGCTCTTCGCCTACCCGAAGAACAAGCCAGAGGATTTGACGAACGAACAATTGAAGGTGCGACGCACCCTCGTTAAGGAGGAATTCTAATGAGGACAGAAGATTTTTCGGCGTTGGTAGCCCGGGTCAAACAGGCCGGAGAGATCCGGCGTGGCCGGCGCGAGCCGAGTCGCGTCACCACCATCAGCACTCCCGATGTGCAGAAGATTCGGGGCGGACCAGAGCCTCGGTCAGTCGGAGTTCGCGCTCATGATTGGCGTTAGTGCGCGCACGATCCGAAATTGGGAGCAGAGGCGAAGAGACCCGGAAGGAGCGGCCAAGGCACTCCTAATAGTGGCGGCCCGAAATCCAAAGATGGTGTTTGAGGCGCTCCACGGATAGAGAAGCCCATCGGACCGATGGAGCAAATCCCGGCCCCTTCGGGACTTCTGTCATGTCTCCTGCTGATCCGGTTGGCAGAGGCAACCCCACAAGAGGGAGTGTCCTCCGGTCTCGCAAAGCCTCGGCTCGCGGGCAGGAAACACGCCAGAAGCAAGCGGGAGCATCTGACCGCGGACGTTGGGGCAGAAATAAAAGCGTCCTTACCATCGGGTAAGTCTCTTACTACCATTCAACCATACCTATGCGCGGAGAAGATAGTGCAGTTAAGGCTCTCGCGCTCCCTAGCGAGGCTAGGGCATTGCTTGCTGATCGACTGGTTGAGCGCCTTGATCCAGCAGAAGACGGATTGATCCATGAACTCTGGGTCACCGAAGCGAACCGCCGCTTACAGGAACTTCGGTCCTGGCAAGTGACGGCAACACCAGAGGAAGAAGCCGTCGCAAAGCTCCGGAAAAAGCATGGAAAATGAGATAGGAATTCCACCCAGAATCACTCTTCGAATTTGAAGCTGCCGCTGACTTCTACGCCCGGTGCCGAGCTGGATTGGAGATTCGTTTCATTGACGCGGTTCATGCGGCCATAAGACATGCCTGCGATGCTCCGCAAAGATGGCGCTTGTTCGATGGGGAGATACGACGGATTCTTGTCCACGTCTTCCCCTATGCAGTGCTTTACTCGATTGAGAATGGTTTTGTCTATATTATCGCCGTGACGCCTTGCCGCAGACAGCCGGGATACGGGAAGTTCCGAAAAAAATAAGCCCAATCGGGTCCCCGTGACTAAGTCTTAGTTAGTCACGGGTCCCAGACCACCCGGCGTCCGCGGCCATAAACCTAAAAACGGTTCTGAGACAGGATGAACAAGGTTTGCCGGATTCGCCGGAAGGCACTTGTGCCGAAGCGGAACAACTGTTGCAGGGAAAAATCTTCCGAAGTCTTTCCTGCAAAGCCGGTCATCTTGTCAAAACTTCTTCTCTGGCTGGATCCGGGTCTAGCGGAACGGCGCGAGGCGGTCACCCTGGGCCTCGACGAGGGCGTCGAGAATGTCGCGGGCCTCATGGAAATCGCGGACCATGGGATCACTGGCGAGCGCCTGGATCGCCTTCTGGCGGCTGCCCTCGGCAGCGGCATCGATCGTCAGCTCGTGGGCATAGATCTGGGCAAGGGTCCAGCGGGCGGCCTGCGGCGGGAGATCGCCGACAAAGACTGGCCGAGCGCCGTGCTGGCCGATCACGGCCTTGAGCTCGACGAGCGCCCAGGGCGGCAGGTTCGGGATGGCCCCCTCGTTCGGGATATTAACGACATGCACGATGTCCGGCCCCATCTTCAGGGCCTTGATCTGCTGGCCCATGGCCTCCGGCGTGAGATGCTTCGGAATGTAGAGTGGCTTGGAGCCCTCCGCCCGCGCCTTCAGCTCGGCGGCCCCGCGGGTGAGTTCCTCGGAAAGCAGGTTCTCGGAAATCATGTCCGAGCGCCATTTCAGGCCGTAGGGGATCGCCTTCGGATCGGTGGCCCGACGGGCATGAGGGAAAAACTCGATGATGTGCCGGTCGCCACCCATCATGAACAGATCCATGGCTTCGAGCAGATCTTTGGTGAACTGCTGGCCCTGCGGCCTATCGGACTCCAGGATTTTCCGCTTGAGCTCCGGATAAACATCGCGGCCTTGATGGCGCAGCGAAAGCAGCCAGTCCATGTGGTTGACACCGCCCACCAGGAAATCGAGCTCGTGGGCCGGCACCCCGAGCAGCTTGGCA
Source organism: Chthoniobacter flavus (assembly GCA_945860745.1). Taxonomy (GTDB): domain Bacteria; phylum Verrucomicrobiota; class Verrucomicrobiia; order Chthoniobacterales; family Terrimicrobiaceae; genus CAMASH01. The sequence continues at coordinate 6,113 of CAMASH010000132.1, forward strand.
AAAATCGGCAGGGACTGGACGACATTGTGGCAGTAGCCGATCGCTTTAATCTTCGAATATTTGCTGACCGCCCGGCAGATCGCGCCCATCGGGTTCGAGTGATTGAGCAGGATGCAGTCCGGGCAATACTTCTCCATCTCCCACGCGAGGTTGAGAAAGATTGGAATGATCCGCAGCCCCTGGGAAAACCCCGAAGGCCCGACCGTATCCCCGGTGGTCTGCATGACACCGAAGCGGGCGACCGCCTCGACATCCGCCTTGTGCCAGGCCGCCGCCGGACCATGCACCCCGATCGAGGCGATGGCGATTTCCGCACCCTCCAGTGCGCGGGATAGTTCCGTAACCACGGCAATCCGGAAATCGGCTTTGTAATGATCGGATATCCGGCGTCCGACCTGATCGATGAGTCGCATGCGCGCGGCATCGATGTCGAACAGAACGACCTCGGCCCCGTGCAGTTCCGGCGTCTGCCCGAGCTCCAAAAATACGGATTCAAAGAAGTGGCTTCCGGCTCCCAGCAAGGCAATTTTCATAGTGTTCTATTTGTTTTCGGCAGGTGTTCCGCTGAAGGATGCACCCTCCGGCGCGACAATCTCACCATGCGGTCCATCCGCCATCGACGACGAGGCTGTGCCCGGTGACGAAGGACGCGCTGTCGGTGAGAAGAAAAAGCGTGGGGCCGACGATCTCGGCGTTTGTTCCTATCCGTCGCAGGGCGGTTTTTTTCGCCAGGTCGCTGATAAATTCCGGATGGGCCTTCTGCACGCCGGGGTTGGGAAACGG
>CAMASH010000133.1 GCA_945860745.1 Chthoniobacter flavus
GCTAAACTTCCCGCCGACAAGGGCGCCCTCGTGGTGGCCTACTGCGGCAGTGAACATTGCAGCGCTTATGCCAGGGCCGCGGAGGCTGCCCAGAAACTCGGCTACACCAATGTCCAGCACTTCAAACCCGGCCTGGCGGGTTGGAAGGAAGCCGGAGAGCCTCTGGAGAAATAACCGCTAACGATTGATTCCTGAAGGGCCGGCCCGGAGCAATTTGCTTCCCGCCGGCCCTTCGAATTTTTCCGGCCGACGGCGTGAATCCTGCATGACCGCGAGTGGCCCTGGTGGTATTCTTACGGAATGGATTTTCTTTCGCTGACGCGGGACGGGTTGGGCGACGAACTGGACAAGCTCGGCGAGCCCCGCTACCGCGCGGACCAGCTTTGCTCTTGGGTCTATGAGCGGCGGGCGGGCCGGTTTGAGGAAATGTCGAATCTGCCGGCGGCCCTGCGGGCGAAATTTGCCGCGCAGTTCAGCCTGCGTCCGCTGGTGAAAGTGGGAGAGACCGGCTCGGAAGACACGACCAGGAAATTTCTTTTCCGGCTGACGGATGGACAATTGATCGAGACGGTACTTATTCCGGCCTCGCCCGCGCTCTATGGCGAACGGGCGGACCGGCGGACGGTCTGCATTTCCAGTCAGGTGGGGTGCGCCTACGGGTGCAAGTTTTGCGCCAGCGGGCTCGATGGCTGGAAGCGCAATTTAAGCGCCGGTGAAATCGTGGCGCAATTTCTGGCGGTGGAGGAACTGAGCGGGGAAAAGATCCACAACATCGTCTTTATGGGCATGGGCGAGCCTTTTGCGAATTATGACAATCTGATGCTCGCGATCGCGATCCTCAATGCGCCGTGGGGACTGGGTCTCGGGGCGCGTCACATGACCGTTTCGACCAGCGGCCTGGCCCCCCGCATCCGGGATTTCGCGGATCAGCCCTTGCAAGTGCGGCTGGCCATTTCCCTGCATGGTGCCACGGACGAGGTGCGGGGCCGAATCATGCCGGTCAATCGCCGGCATCCGCTGGAGGAACTGATGGAAGCCTGTTCGCATTACACCACGCGGAAGAAACAACATCTGACCTTCGAGTATATTCTTATCCGCGGGGTGAACGATACAGAGGAACAGGCGCTGGCGCTGACCCGTCATGCCCGGCGGCTCAACGCCAAGGTGAACCTGATCCCCTACAACACCGTGACCGGGCTGGAGTGGGAGAGACCGGATGAGCACGTGCAGGAGCAGTTCCTGCGGGTGCTGGTTGAGCGCGGTGCGCAGGCGACCCTGCGGCGGGAAAAAGGCCACGATATCGCGGCGGCCTGCGGGCAGTTAAGATTGCAGGTGACGCGGCAGGCGGACTGAGTCCGGCGGAAGTCAAGCCCAGCGGGCGAGGGGGGCGGCCGGGACGTTATGTTGCAGGGGTTTTGAAAGAAAGTCGTCCAGGCCCGGATCCCGGCAGCGCCGCCGGTCCTCCGGCATGGCCTTGGCGATGAGGGGTGTCGTCCTTTTCCTCGAGTCGCGGGGAGGTGTTGGCCGCGAAGGCGGGCGGTGTTCTCTTTCAGGCTGGGCGCGGGAACAGCCGGCCCGATGGTTGGCGCGGTTCCGGCGGGAGCACGAAGGACCAGGGTGAACGCGGAACCACGGCCCGGTTCGCTCCAAGCGGAAATGGTGCCAGTGATCAGTTTCGCCACCCGCTGAGAGATGGCCAGACCCGTTCCCCCTAGCGGCGGCTGTTCGAACTATCCACCTGATCAAAGGACTGAAAAAGAGGCGGCATGGGGGGGGAGGAGTGCCGCCGCCCCTGTCTTCCACGCCGAAACGGTTCCCGACCTGTGGCAAAGAAACGCCCTTGTCTCAAGCGGAGCTGCCAAAACGTTCCGGTGAAAATCCCGTTGCGCGGGCAAGCACGGTGGGGTAAGGGTTTTTCGATGTCTGAAGACGAGTTCGAAACGCCGGAAATTTGGGATGAATACGAATGGGAGCGTTTCCTTCAGCAACAGGATAAGAACACCGAAAAGTATTTCGGTTTGCTCGAGAAGTTCATCGATCATCCGGATCGCGATAAAATGATTGCCAGCGAAATGGGCTGGGAGTCGTTCGACGAATTCCAGGATGAGGAGTGGGAGGAAGATGCCACCAGTCTGTGTGAGGAGGAAATGAAGGCCGCGGAAGGCCAGGAGGAATCCGAGGGCGATTTCGATGAGTTCGCCCAGTCCCCCATCTACCAGGATACCCTCAAGTTGCACGCCTGGATCAATGCCTGGCTCGACCGTGACGCCTCACTCAAGGATCATCCGGAGGCCGTCCGTCTGGCCACCCGTTCCGCCGTTTGCGGAGCCAAGCTGGCCGCGGCTCTCTGCGGAGATGATGAGACCGAGCTCGGCATGACCATCGCCTACCTCAAACGCGGTCTGAAGGCGGCCAACGATGCCCTTGAGGCCGGAGCGCGTCTGGCCGCGGACGAAAAGATGACCCCCCGCCAGCGTGGCGCCCTCAACCGCCTGCTTTTCAAGGTGCGCGACCGCATCGTCGATCTCATGAGCGAATATCGTGCCGAATGGCGCAAGCGCTACGGCAGCCACTGAACATTGAATTTTTTTTCTGCCCGCGCGTCTTACAAATGGGTGACGATCTTTCGTCGGTCGATGCCTCGGTCGAAGACGCGGCGCTCCTGGCCCGGGCCCGCGAGGGCGATACGACGGCCTTCGACGATCTGATCACCCGCCACCGGGAAAAAATTTACATGCACATTTGCTACATGGTTCGCAACGACGAGGATGCTCTGGATCTGACCCAGGACACCTTCATTCGCGCTTGGCGTTCCCTGGCCCGGTTCGAGGGAGGCGCCAGTTTTTCGAGCTGGCTGTACCGCATTGCCACCAATGCCGCCATTGATCATTGCCGCAAGCGCAAGAACCGCCCGCAGACGGAGATCGAGCTCGGGCCCATGAAGATCGACGCCGCCTCGCGCACCACGCCAGCGAGTCCCGGAGTTCCGGGTTCCGGCCTCGACCAGCGGGAAATCAAGCGCCGCATCGAAGCGGCCTTTGCCCAACTCAGCCCCGAACACCGCGCGGTCATCGTGCTGAAAGAGATCGAGGATTGCTCCTACGAGGAAATGGCCCGGCGCATCGGCTGTTCGCTTGGCACGGTGATGTCCCGCTTGTTTTACGCCCGCAAAAAGCTCCAAACCCTCCTCGGCGACCTTCACGATGAAATCTGATCCAAACGACCCGCGTTGGGACAAGACCCGGGCCCTGCTCAAGGAACACCTGACCGTTCCGCCTCTCGCGCATCCCGACTTCATCAACAGCCAGGTGCTCGAAGCCATCCGGCGCGATGGGAAACCCCGCGCGGCTGCCCCGCTGTTTTCGCTGCGCGGGCTGGCCTGGTCCGGTGCCGGTGCGCTGGCGGCGGCGGTGGTTCTTTCCGTCGTTCTTCTTCCGCACAGTCTCCAGCCCCGCAGCGAGGGGGAATTTATTTCCCAGGTCATCGAGGCGAGGGCGGAAATCCCGCAACTTTCCGTGACCTCGTTCCACGCACCGGGTGATCGGGGGGTGGTTCTGTGGATTGAGGGTTCGGACTTTATTCCCTCCGAAGAGGCCGTGCGATGAAGCCGGCGGCGTTGATCCTGCTGGCGCTGGCGGTTTTTTCGATGAACGCGCGGGCAGACGGCGACCGCATCTGGAGCGCCCTGGTTCTGGCCACCAGGGAGAACCCGCCCAAGCCCGTTCCCGAGGGGTTGAAGGATGTCGCCCCCGCCATCAAACGAGTTTTCGGCTACTCCTCACTCTATCTTCTCGGTGAGAAAAAGCGGGACCTCGTTTCCGGCGGCGAAGAGTGGCTGGTCCCGTCGCGGGAATTTTTTTTCAAGGTGCAGTGCCTGGCGCGCGAGGAAACGTTCTACCAGCTCCGGATCGAGCTTTACCGCGCGGAGAAGCTGCTGCTCACGACCGAGGTTCAGCTGGCCCGGGAAGCGCCGCTTTACATCCGCGGTCCGATGTGGGGCGAGGGGCAGTTGATCTTTTTGTTCGAGGTGCGGTGAGGATTATTCCCGCGGGGGAAAGTTTTCCAGGGGCCGTCCGCCATAGAGCAGGACCATCTTGGCCAGCGCCCCGGTGAAAGCCGCATTGTAGTCCAGCGCCACCTCGTTGGCCATGGAGTTGGACCGCTTGTCCTCGTAGGAATAGTCGTCGGGCGTGGCAGGGCCGCCCACGAGTGCGCCGTAGAGGATGTGGCGGTTTTCGGCGGGATCGAGGATCGAGTTGGTGGTTGATCCGTGGGCGGCGCGGTGGTGCGGATTCTTCGGGGGGTTCTCACCGAAACCGACGAGGTAGCTGCGCCGGGGCGGGTTGTCCCCGAGAATGTAGTTGATCTGGCGTTCGGCGAACGAGCGGTGGCGGTCGCGGTTTTTCCGGAAGGTGTCGCTGTAGACAAAAGCCAGGAATGCGGTGTTCGCCGCATAGCGGAGGGATCCCCACGGACTCAGCCAGGCCAGCCCGCCGCTGGTGGTGTTGATGCGGCGTCCGTTCCTTCCCATCGTCCAGTAGTCGAGAAAGGATTCCACGTCCTGTTGGTAAACGGGCTGCCTGGTGAGCTGGGCCAGCAATACGGCGGTGCCATAGCGTTTGTCGTCCCACGAATGCGTCCAGGCGATGAGGGATCCCTTCAGGTGTTTCTTGTAAATGGCCGCGGCTTTTTCGAGATATCCGGCTTCCCCGGTGGCTTTGTAAAGCCACGCCGCCGCCCAGGCCAGTTCGTCGTGATAGCCGGTGTAGGAATGGTAGAAATTCCGCGCGTCGGGAATCGCATCCGTGTATTTGCCGCGATGCGCATCAGCGAAGGCAAAAAGCTGCCGGGCGTGGCTGAGCAGTTGTCCGGAGTAAGCAGAGTCGGTTTCCTTGCACAGGATGGACGCAGCCGCCAGGGCAGCGGCGGCTTCGCCCGCCAGTTCGGAGCCGGGCTTCGTGGCGTCGATTTTAAAGGTGGGCCGCGGCATGGTCATGGATTCCGGAGGTCCCCAAGAGGCGTGGTCGAGATCTCCTTTTCCGACCTGGCCGTAGAACTCATCCGGCGCGGGATGAGCCTTCACGATCCAATCGGTGCCCCAGCGCACGGTGTTGAGCAGATCGTTCCATTGGCCGGATTGTTTAAAGCCCTCCGCATACTGAATACCGCCCCAGGCCAGCATGGTGAGCGCGCTGCACAGGGGGAGGGCAAACTTCATGTGATCGCCGGCATCGTAGTATCCGCCGCTCAAATCGATCCCGGCCTCTGTGCCGTCGCGGAGGGCGGAATCGCCCCGCCAGCGGACGCGCCGGTCGGGCGGGAGCGCCCCGGAACGCTGGGCGTCGTAAAAGAGCAGCGATTTTTGCAAGGCCTCGGCATAGTTGAAGCCGGTGGGGGTGGGCCGGGGTGTGGGCTCCGGCGGAATGGTGGGGGTCGGGCTGGCGGAAGGCAGCGCGGCGGTGACACGGCGGCCTTGAACGCGGGTGTTCCTGGGGGAATCCGTCAGCGATCCCGGCCGGGCGAGGAATCCGAAACGGACGGTGGCGCCGGGTGCGATGTCGCGGTTCCAGTCAAAGCCGGATGCGTCAATGCGATATTGGGCGCCCTTGTGCGAAACCACGGTGGCATTCCAGATGCTGGTGATCTCGCGGGGCAGATCAAATTCGAGGCTCCAGTTCTTCAAGGTTTCGGACCCGATGTTGGTCAGGGCGAAGTCCGCCTGCAGAGCCTCGCCCCAATCGCTGACGATTTTGAAATCCGCCGTGATGCCGGACGGCGCGGCCACGGTTGCCGGCGCGGGTTTGGTGTTCAAGCGGATTTTTGTCGGGGTCGCGCCGCCCGGCGTGGCCTGGAAGCCGACCACGGCGCGGCCGCCGGGGTAGATTTTTTCATTCCACGAGAAGGGAGCTACCACATAGCGGCCGCCTTCCTGCGAAACAATCCGCCCGCCCCACAGGTTGGAGATTTGCGAGGAAATCTCGAAGTCCAGCGTCCAGGTGGGAATGTCGGAGGTCCCCCTGTTGATGAGGGTGAACTCGCCGACCACGCCCGCGCCCCAATCGCTGTTCGAGCGATAGAAGACTTCCGGCCCTTCCTGGGCCCTCAGACCCGAGAAGCCCAGCAAAAAAAAGACCGGAAAAAACCGTGCCCGCGCCGCGTGTCTGTGCAGAATTTTCAAATGCTTGATGCTGCACAAAAAGCAGCGCGGGATCAATTTGAGAAACAGAGCGACCGGTACGGCAAGTCGCACATTCTGGCACAGACCGACGATGTGGCGGCGGGTCTGAGCGGGCTTGATTTTCCGCCCGGTGCCCGCGCGCTGGATGTGGCCACGGGCGGGGGACACGCCGCCGTTTATCTGGCGGGGTTGGGACTGGACGTCACGGCCAGTGATCTCTCGGCCGCAATGCTGGAGAACACGCGTCAGCTTGGATTGGAGAGAGGATTGTCGATCGCGACCTCGCTGAATCCGGCGGAGCAGTTTCCCCAGCCGGACGCCTCATTTCCTCTGGTTGCCTGCCGCGTGGCCGCCCACCATTTCAGCGACCGGGAGGCGTTTTTGGAGGAAAGCCGGCGCGTCTTGAAACCCGGCGGCCATTTCCTGTTGATCGACGGGAGGGGGCCTGATGAGGAACCGGTGGCTGCGTGCGGACTGGTGCGGACCGCTCCGGAGGCGGCCCGCAGGGTCTTCCGCATTTCCGAGGAGGAGGGGAAAACGATCTGGTGGTGGCCCCGACTGACATTGCGGGTGGTAAAGCTTTGCACGATTCCGAACGGCGGGGATC
>CAMASH010000134.1 GCA_945860745.1 Chthoniobacter flavus
ACGCCCCCGACAGACCGCCAGCGTTTCGAAAACGCTCATGCCATAGCGGAAGCCACGATCCGTCACCGGCACATCCGCGCCTTCGCGAAACATCCCGCCGGACAGCGTCCACGCGCGCGGTGCGGTCACTCGTCGTCCGCTCCGGTCAGGGCGCCATTGCGGTCGAGACGCTTGCGCAGCGTGGCCCGCGTGATCCCGAGAAGTTTGGCCGCGCGGACCTGATTGCTGCCGGTTTTTTGCATGGCACGGAGGGTGAATTCCCGTTCCAGCCAGGGCAGCAATTGGATGGAGGCATCCGCGGCGGCCGCGCCGAAAAGCACCTCAATGGCCTGGTCCGCCGTGGTGCCGCCATTGTTCTCCGCCGCCTCGGGCGCGGAGCCGGAAACCAGACCGAGCGGGATGTCCTTGGGCAGGAGCACATCGGCGGTGGCGAGCACGGAGGCGCGCTGCATGGTGTTCTCCAATTCGCGCACGTTGCCGGGCCATTGATAACCCTCCAATACGCGGGCGGCTTCCTCGGAAAGCTTGAGCAGCGGGCGGTGTTTCTGGCGGGTGATTTTTTGCAGGAAATACTCCGCCAGCAAACGGATGTCGTCCTGGCGCGAACGCAGGGGCGGCAGATGGATGCGCACGACGTTGAGGCGGTAAAACAGATCTTCGCGGAAGGTTTTCCCGGCCACCTCAGCCTCCAGGTTTTTGTTGGTGGCACACACGATGCGCACGTCGGTGCGGATGGTCTGGTTGCCGCCCACGCGGGAAAATTCGCCCTCCTGCAGGACGCGCAGGATTTTGCTTTGCACCGGCAGGGGCATCTCGCCGATTTCATCAAGAAAGAGCGTGCCGTGATCGGACTGCTCGAAGCGTCCGATGCGCTGGCTGTGCGCCCCGGTGAAGGCCCCTTTCTCGTGACCGAAGAGTTCGCTTTCCAGCAGGTTTTCCGGAATGGCGGCGCAATTGATGGCCAGGAAACTTTTGCTGCTGCGGGCACTGTAGGTGTGGATGGCGCGCGCGACGAGTTCCTTGCCCGAACCGCTCTCGCCCGTGATCATGACCGGAGCGTCGCTGGCCGAGACGCGGCCGATCATTTTGAAAACCTGCTGCATGGCGTCGGATTTGCCCACGATTTCGTCCTGATGCTGCTCAACCGTCAGGACAGGCTGGAAGGTGTTGGCCGCCTTGAGTTCCGCGGAGGCCTTGAGGGCCGAGTCCGCCACGATCTTCAGGTTGAAGGGAAGCTGTTCCTTGCGCACAAAATCGAAGGCCCCCATTTTCATGGCCTCAATCACGTTCTGATTCGTGCTGAAAGCGCTCACGATGATGACCATCGCATTGGGACTGTGCTTGCGGATGCGGCCCAGCAATTCAACCCCCGAGAACGGGTGCAGGTTCATTTCCGCCATCACCAGGTCCGGCGACTCGAGGGAAAAGGTCTTGTAGGCGGCGTCAGCCGTGGCCTCACAAAGAACGCGGGTCCCGGTGGCTTCCAGCTGGTGTTTGGCCCATTCGAGGAAGTCGGTCTCGCGGTCAACGAGGAGAATGGTTTGTCTGGCCATGGGAGAGATGTCTAAAACAATACAGCAAACGACAACGCAAGAGATGCGGGCAGCGAAGTCAAGGGGTTTCCCCGCTGCTTGACCGGGAAAACGCCAAACTTTCGCCAGTCAGGCCAGGGCGACATCCTCAAGCGGCGGCGGAAAACCCCGGGAACCCGCGCCGTTTCAACAGGTCGCGGTCAAATCCCGCCGAACCGCCGGTTCCTCCCCGCGTAATCCGCCAGGGCGGCAAGGAAATCCTCCTTGCCGAAATCCGGCCACAACTTGGGAGTCACGTGGATTTCGGTGTAACTGAGCTGCCAGAGCAGGAAATTCGAAACCCGCATCTCTCCCGAGGTGCGGATGAGCAAATCCGGATCGGGGATGCCCTTGGTGTAAAGGCGGTCACTGAAAAATTCCGGCGTGATTTCTTCCCCGGTCAGCTTTCCCTCCCGGGCCTCGCGGACGATGCCCTTGATGGCATCGACGATCTCGACGCGGCCGCTGTAGCTGAGGGCGAGAACGACCGTGAGACGGGTATTGGCCGCCGTGGCCGCGATGGCTTCCGCGAGTTTGCGCTGGCAGATCGGCGGCAGTTCACTGATGCGACCGATGGCCTGCAAGCGCACGCCCTCCTTGAGCATTTCCTTGAGCTTGTCATCGAGGAATCGTTCGAGCAGACGCATCAGACCCTCGACTTCCGGGGCGGGACGTTTCCAGTTCTCCGAGGAAAATGCGTAGAGAGTCAGAAACTCGACCCCGGCTTCCATCGCGCCTTCCACGCAGGCCCGGATGGACTTCGAGCCCTGTTCATGTCCGACCAGCCTGGGCAACCCGCGCTGCTGGGCCCAGCGGCCGTTGCCGTCCATGATAATGGCGACGTGGCGGGGAAGGGCGGATTTTGACATGGAGCGAAAGCCCGTCAGCTTTGTCCCCCATCCTCCCGCGGCTCAAGATAAATCCTCCCTTTGCACCGGATGGACCCGCGAGTAAGGTTTCCGCCATGACCAAAGATCGCAGTCCCGCCCTGGCGGGCATTTATCTGTTGCGTGCCGCACAACTGCGCTGTCCGGCCTGTGGAACCAAACCCATGTTCATCCCCTGGCATAAAGTGCGGTCGCTGCATGATTGGTTCACCCCGCTCGACGGCTGCCCGCGCTGCGGCTACGCTTATGAACGCGAGGCGGGCTACTTTTTGATCTCCATCTGGGCCATCAACTACGGCTTCGCCAGCATCCTGGGCCTGATTCTTTACGGACTGCTGGAAGGGTTCTTCGAACTGCCGGTCTGGACGCTCATGGCCTGCGTCCTGCTGCCGGTCCTGCTCTTCAGTCTCTTCTTTGCCCGTCACTCCAAATCCCTTTTTCTGGCCTGTGATCTGTTTTTCGATCCCCACGACAAGGAAGGAGGCGAGGACGGCGGCAACAAACCTCCCGCCAATCCGCCCGTGGGGGGAAGTCCCGCCGGACACCAACCAGTCAAGCCGTGCGAACCCGCCGGCACATTGCGGTAGCGGCCGCCAAAAGATTTTACAGAAGGTCCCAAAGGAAACTAAGGTTCCCCGGCCTTCGTTGCCTTCTGTGAACCATTTCTTTTTGCGCGGTTTTTTTGTCCTCCTTGTTCTGACCTTCCCCGCCCGGGCGCTTTTCGCCCAACCGCTCGATGAGATCGGCCGGCCGGTGGATGACTCGCTCGCCCCGGGGTCCGAGATCCGCTTCAAAGTCGAACTGGCGGGAGCGAAGGACAACGTGAAGATTGCGCGGCGGAAAGACGGTTCGGTCGTTTACATTGTGAAGCGCCTCGGCGCGGAGACCGACCGCATGCTCACCCCGGAGGAGTTTGCCCGCCTGTATTATGCGCAGCAGAGATCGCAAGGCTGGCTCTCGGCGATTTTCAACATCACCAGCCCGATCGGCCTCTGCTGGGTGGCCCTCGGCCTGGGCGGCCAGCTCCTTTTCACCGGACGCATGCTGGTGCAATGGCTGGCCAGCGAGAAAAGCCGGCGCTCGGTCATTCCGATATCGTTCTGGTGGATGAGCCTGATCGGCTCGACCATGCTGCTGGTCTATTTCATCTGGCGCCGCGACATCGTCGGTATCATCGGCCAGGCCACCGGGTGGGTGATCTATATCCGCAACCTGGTCCTTATCCGGCGGTCGAGAAGTTGAGGGGACTGAATTACTCACGCAAAAGTCGCAAAGGAAGAGAAGGCTCATTAACCTCAAAGGGACAATGAAAGAGGACCGTGAAGGAGGGAAGGAAGCCACGGAATGACAGGACGTGCCCGCGGACGTCCTTCCCCCTCCTCAAGACGAAGCGGCCCTGTCCGTCATCCGCGGGGATCCGCCGACCCCGTGGCACCTGCAGGGGAAGGATGAGGGGAGCGAGCCGCCAGCGCTCCAATCCCCCTCCCCCAAAAAGCAAAAAGCCTCGATGAAACTCACTGAGGCACAGGCGCCGACCGGGCTCTCCCAATCCACTGGCCGGGACAATCAATACTCGCAATGACGCCTGGCAATTGAAAAGGGACTTTCCCGCATCGGAAATCACAGCAAGTCCGCCCAACGCGTAAAGACCGACCCCGCCGTCTCCCGCAAAGCGGGCAGACATTCCCGGCCGCGCCGGCGCATGAGGTCGGGGTCCACCCCGGCGTCACGCAGATAATCGAGGGAATCCTCGAGCATTTCGTCCAGCAAGTCCGGGGTCATTTCCAAATGGAACTGCACGCCGTAAAGTGAATGCCCATACCGGAAAAGCTGGTTGGGCGTCAGGACCGAAGAAGCCAGCCGCATGCCGCCGGCGGGAATTTCGAAGACGTCCCCGTGCCAGTGCGTGGGGACAAAGGTTTGCGGCACGCCGCCCCACACCGGATCGTAGCGCGCAATCGGATCCAACGTCACCTCGAAGAACCCGATCTCGCGCTGCGGTCCCTGGCGCACTTCCGCGCCCAGGGCGGACGCCATCACTTGCGCGCCGAGGCACAATCCGAGCACCGGCCGATCGGCCCCCACGGCCGCGCGCACCAAGTCGCATTCCGCGGGCAGATAGGGATACTTCTCCTGTTCGTTCACCCCCTGAGCACCTCCCCCGACGCATAGCCCAGCGTATCCGTGGAGTCCGGCCGGCACCGGCTCCCCCTCGGAGGGCCGCACCACGGTCAACTTCACCCCCAGGGCATCCAGAACATCCCCGAGAAGCCCCGGCTTGTCCGTTTCCCCATGCTGAATAAACAAAACCCGCTTGTCTCTCATGGGCAAAAATCTCCTCGATTCGTCATCGTCCACCCGATCAAGCATTTTCCATACCGTGTGCGTTGCCTGTTGACCTCGTCAGAACCGCCCACATAAAGTCGAAACTTATCAACAGGCTCCGGCCGCCCACCGGAAACCTTAAATACTCAGGGCATCCTCCAAACCAAAACCCCATGGCTAAAGTCACACTTAAAAACATCTACAAAATCTACCCCGGCGACAAAGGCAAGGACGTCACCGCGGTCGAGAATTTCAACCTCGATATCGAAGACCGCGAGTTCGTCGTCTTCGTCGGACCCTCCGGCTGCGGAAAATCCACCACCCTGCGCATGATCGCCGGACTGGAGGAAATCTCCCAGGGCGACATCTTCATCGGCGACAAACGCGTCAACGACGTTCCTCCCAAAGACCGCGACATCGCCATGGTTTTCCAGAACTACGCGCTCTACCCCCATATGAGTGTGTATGACAACATGGCCTTCGGCCTGAAGCTGCGCAAGTATCCCAAGGCGGAGATTCAGAAGCGGGTCAACGAGGCCGCCGCCATTCTCGGCATCGACACCTATCTCGACCGCAAACCCAAGGCCCTCTCGGGCGGTCAGCGTCAGCGTGTCGCCGTGGGCCGCGCCATTGTCCGCCAGCCCAAGGTTTTTCTTTTCGACGAACCGCTTTCCAACCTCGACGCCAAGATGCGCGTGCAGATGCGGACCGAGATCACCAAGCTCCACCAGCGCCTCCAGGCCACCATGATCTACGTGACGCACGACCAGATCGAGGCCATGACCATGGGCACCCGCATTGTGGTGATGAAGGACGGCCTCATCCATCAAGTGGACACCCCGCTGAAGATTTACGGCGAGCCCGTCAACCTCTTCGTGGCCGGCTTCCTCGGCAGTCCGCCCATGAATTTTCTCAAAGGCACCCTGGGGGGAAAAGAAGGAGCCCTCACCTTCAAGGAAATGCCGAACGGCGTGGTGGCACTCCAGCTGGGCGACCGCAAGGCCGCCGTGCCCTTCATCGGCAAGGAAATCATCCTCGGGGTTCGACCCGAGTTTTGCGATCTGGTCCCGCCGGGCAAGGCCCCTTCGGAAAACTCCTTTCAGGCCGTGGTCGATATCGTCGAGCCCATGGGCGCGGAAACCTACTTCTACCTGCAAACCGGCGCACACACCGTCATCAGCCGAAGCCATGCGAGCGTGGATCAACGGGAGGCCGGACACCGGCTGCAATTCGAAATCGACGCGGATAAAGTCCACATCTTTGATCCGGTCAGCACGCTGCGGGTCGCCTAGAGTAGCCGGGCAACCCGGAGATCTCATCTCCTCCATTCCGGAGCAACGGGAGGGTTTCCGTCCCTTGAAACCCATTCTTTTGTGTTTTCATCCGCGCCCCGCGCCGAAGCGCGGGGCGATGCGAGCAGCTTGAGCATCGATCAGGTGAAGCACCCCGGCCACTCGGATCTCGCAACCACCATAGGATCGCACTTCACTGCCGGCCATCAGCTTTGCGAATGTGGGATCGTCCACAAGCATCAGATCAAGACGGAATCCGCCCCCAAAGGGCAGGAAAAAATGAGGAAGAGGGGCGCACATTCCGCAAGGACCAGGCCCCCAAAAAACCAATTCTCGATCTTCCGATTTTGGCACTCTCTGGACGAGCCGGTCTAGCCAGGCAGGTGGCGTCTGTTTGTGATGTCATATACCTGAAGCGCCCATTTTCCATGGAGATTATAGGCCCGACCCGAATGGCGCTAACTTCAGACATCCTGATCTCGTCCTGACGGGATTGCGGCGATC
>CAMASH010000135.1 GCA_945860745.1 Chthoniobacter flavus
CCTGAATGGGTTGTGTTCCTCGCCCGATGCAACCCATTCAGGGTTGGTTCTATTCTCCTGTCGATACCCAAGGTAGCTCATTCTTCGCAACCTTGGGCTGTCGGATTGATCCCCTTCGGGGATTCCTGGAAGATTTTTGTCCTGCACCCCATTGATTGCCGGAGCCGAGGGGAGGCTTGCGGCCGGGTTTGTTTTTTTGATACGGATGGGGAACGTGAACAAAAGCCGCGCCATTTATCCGGGAAGTTTCGATCCGGTCACCTTCGGGCATCTCGATATCATTCACCGGGCCAGCCAGCTTTTTGATTCGCTGATCGTGGCGGTGGCCCATAACGAGGCCAAGCATCCCCTTTTTGCCGCGGAGGAGCGCATGGCCATGATCGGGGAGGCCGTTGGCGGCGCACCGGGTGTGACTATCAAAAGGCTCGACGGGCTGCTGGTGGATTTTGCGCGCGTGGAGGATGCCTGGGTCGTGATCCGCGGACTGCGCGCGGTCTCGGATTTTGAGTTTGAATTTCAGATGGCCTTGATGAACCGGCGGCTGGAGCCCAGGCTGGAAACGATTTTTCTCACGCCCAAGGAGGACTACACCTTCCTGAGCTCGCGCATCGTGAAGGAGGTCGCCCGGCTGGGCGGTGATGTCGGGCCCTTTGTGCCGGGCTTTGTGGTCACGCGGCTGAAGGGAAAATTCTCCACGACGTTATGAAAGTTCATCTCAATCAAATTCCTGCGGGCGGCACCCTGCACTTGGAGGGGAGTGAGGACGCCGCGTTTTTGGAACTGCAACTGGCCGGCGCCTCGGCGGTTGCGCCACTCGATTACAGCCTGGATGCCGGGCTTTCGGAGGGCGGGCTTTTTGCCACCGGGCAATTGAGTTTACAGGTTCAACTCAAGTGCGTGGCCTGTCTGGAAACGTTCGAGCAGGAGCTGCGGGTGGACCCCTTTGCGCTGCAGAAAGAACTGGGGAGTCAGGAGTTGGTTGACTTGGGGCCGGAAATACGCGAAGAGTTTCAGCTTGCCGTTCCCGCCTACCCGCGTTGTGATGGTGAGGGAGGCAGGGTTTGTCCAGCCAGCTTTCCGACGTCGCCTGCCGATGATGCCTCCCTGCCTGCCGGCCCGGCCGCCTGGGGGGCGTTGGACAAACTGAAACCAAAAGATTGATATTATGGGAGTTCCAAAACGTAAAACCTCGAAAATGCGCCTGCGCACCCGCAAGGCGGCCAACCGCTGGCATGCCCCCAAGCTAGCCAAATGTTCCCAATGTGGCGCCAGTGTTCTCGGCCACATCGCCTGTCCTGCTTGCGGATACTACAAGGGTCGCCAGGTTCTCACTGTTGACGCCGGGTAGTCCGCAATGAGGATCGCCCTCGATGCCATGGGCGGCGACTTCGCCCCGGCCAATCCTGTGGCGGGCGTCATTCTGGCTCTGCGCGAATACAAAGACTTCACCGTCGTTCTCGTCGGTGATGAGGAAAAAGTCCGGGCCGAAGTCGCCCGGCACGACACCCGTGGTCTGGAGGACCGGATCAGCTATCATCATGCCTCCCAGGTGGTGGACATGAAGGATAGCGGACTGGACAGCGTCCGTCGCAAAAAGGATTCTTCGGTCAGCCGCGCCGTCGATCTGGCCAAGGCGGGTGAAGCGGAGGCCGTGGTTTCGGCCGGTCACACCGGCGCCCTGGTGGCGGCGGCCACGATCAAACTCCGCACCCTGCCCGGGATCCATCGTCCCGGTCTCGCAGTGGTGATTCCCACTCCCACCCACGGGTTTTTGCTCCTCGACGCCGGGGCCAACATCGAGGCCTCGCCCGCCCACGTCGCGGGCTATGCCATCATGGGCAGTATTTACGTGCGCGAGATCCTCGGCCGCGCCAATCCCCGCGTCGGTCTCATGTCCATCGGCACGGAGGCGGGCAAGGGCAATGAGTTCACCAAGGAATGCTACGAGGTTCTGGGCCGGACCCCGGTCAATTTCGTCGGCAACACCGAGGGCCACGCGCTCTTCAGCAATCCGCTTGATGTGGTGGTCTGCGATGGGTTTGTCGGCAACATCGTTTTGAAGACCATCGAGGGACTGGCCAAGTCGATGTCCGGCTGGATCAAGGGTGAGTTGAAAAAGTCGCCCATCCGCCTGCTCGGTGCCTGGCTGGCCCAAGGCGCGTTTCTCTCCATTAAGAAGCAAACCAGCACCGACGAATACGGCGGCAGCCCGCTCCTGGGCGTGAACGGGATCTGCATCAAAGCCCACGGCAATTCCTCGCCGCTGGCCATCAAAAATGCCATCCGGGTCGCGCGCGAGTTCGTCACCCAGAAGGTCAATGCCCGCATCGTTGAGGCCATCGAAAGTTCCCATGAAAAAATTGCCGCGCACTAAGACCCGCCAGCCTGCACGAACGGTCTCCATCATCGGCACGGGCAGCTATGTGCCGGAGAAAATCATCACCAATGCGGATCTGGAAAAGATGGTGGACACCAACGAGGAATGGATCACCAGCCGCACCGGCATCCGGGAGCGCCGCATCGCCGCCGAGGGCGAGCACACCAGCCACATGGCGGCCCGGGCCGCCGAGCGGGCCATGGAACAAGCCGGCATCACGGCGGAGGACATTGACCTGATCATTCTCGCCACCGTCACGCCGGACACCTTTTTTCCCTCCACCGCCTGTCATGTGCAGCGTTTGCTGGGGGCCAGAAAAGCGGCCTGCTTCGACATCTCCGCGGCTTGCTCGGGGTTTCTTTACGGCATCGAGGTGGCCCAGCAATTCATCAGCAATCACACCTGCAATACCATCCTGGTTATCGGGGCCGACAAGCTCAGCTCCATCGTCAACTGGCAGGACCGCAACACCTGCGTGCTTTTCGGCGACGGGGCCGGCGCGGCCATCCTGCGTTACCGTGCCGGATCGCATGGCGTCATCACCACCTTCATGGGTAGCGATGGGAACTACGGCGACATCCTCCACATGCCGGGCGGCGGCTGTGCCCTGCCGGTCACCAAGGAAAACTTCGAGCAGCGCCTGAACACCCTGCATATGAACGGGCGCGAAACCTTCAAGCAGGCGGTCACTTCCATGCTGGCCGCGGCCAACAAGGCGCTCGAACAAAGCGGCCTCACGATCGAGGATCTGACCTGTATCATCCCGCATCAGGCCAACCTGCGCATCATCGAGGCCCTGGCCGAGCGTCTGAATCTCCCGCTCTCCAAATTCCAGATCAACCTCGACCGCTACGGCAACACCTCCGCCGCCGCCGTGGCCATCGCCCTCGACGAGGCCAACCGCACCGGCCGTTTTAAGCAAGGGGATTACATCCTCATGGTCGTTTTTGGCGGAGGGCTCACTTATGCGAGTTCGGTGGTGCAGTGGTGAGGAGGAGTTTTAAGTTTGTAAGAATTAAGTTTTAAGTCTCCTTCACGGGCCCTCTTTACTTAAGACTTATAAACTTTAAACTTTAAACTCATGCTCATCGACACCCACGCCCACCTCGACTATCCAGACTTTGCCGCTGACCTTGACGCCGTCATTGCCGGCGCCACCGGGGCCGGGGTGACCCGGATCATCACCATTGGCACCGGGATCGAGAGCAGTCGCCGCGCCGTGGCGTTGGCGGAAAAGCATCCCAATGTTTTCGCCGTGGTCGGGGTCCATCCGACCAATGTGCAGGATGAGCCCGGCGACTTTCTGCCGGCCCTGCGCGAGCTGGCCCGGCATCCGAAGGTCGCGGCCATCGGCGAAACCGGTCTCGATTATCATCACCTCCCCAGCGAAGAAGCCGCCCAATCCTCACCCGCCATGTCCGCTTTGCAGGCCGAGGTGGTGCAGGATATCGAGGCCTCGGTCATGGACGGGGCCTATCGCAACGCCCAGGCGGAGGCCTTCAATGTTCATCTCGATCTGGCGGCCGAACTCGGACTCAACGTCGTCATTCATCAACGCGATGCCTGGGATGACACGGTGGATATTTTGAAATCCTACACCGGCAAAGTTCGCGCCGTGTTTCATTGCTTTGGCAACCGCCCGGATCAGGCCGCGGAGATCATAGCCCTCGGCCACCTGGTTTCCTTCACCGGCATCGTCACCTTCAAGAACGCTGCCCTGGTGCGCGAGACCGTCGCGGCCATTGGCGCGGACGATTTCATGGTCGAGACCGACTGTCCCTATCTGGCCCCGGCGCCTTTTCGCGGCCAGCGTTGTGAGCCCGCCCACACCCGGCTCGTGGCCGACAAAGTCGGCGAAGTGCGGGGTCAGAGCCTCGAGGACATTGCCGCGCAAACCACGCGCACCGCGGAAAAGTTCTTCCGTCTCGGCGGGGGAAAGTCGTAAAATCGGTCATGCCCTCGTTTGACGTTGTCTCCGAAGTTGACCGCATGGAGGTCAAGAACGCGGTGGATGCCGCTCAGCGCGAACTGGTCTCGCGATTCGATTTCAAAGGCGTCAAGGCCGCCATTGAGCTCGACGTCAAGACCGGCTCCATCCTGCTCTCGGTCGATGACGGGGCCCGGCTCAAAGGCCTCCGCGAAATCACCATCGCCAAACTGGCCAAGCGCGGCATCGACCTGCGCAACGTCGATCAAAAGGACCCCGACATTTCCCCGCTCGGGCATTCGCGTCAGGAACTCGCCATCAAACAGGGCCTCGAAGGCGACAAGGCCAAGGAGATCAGCAAAGCCGTCAAGGCCCTCGGTCTGAAAGTTCAGTCGGCCCTGCAGGACCGCCAGGTGCGAGTGACCGGAACCAAGCGGGACGACTTGCAGCAAGTCATTGCCGCCCTGAGGGCCGGGGATTTTGGCGTCGGACTGAATTTCACGAATTTCCGCGACTGAAATGGCGGGCAAGGTTTCGTCATTGCCCATGAAACTCAAGGAAACGACGACGCGTTTCCCTCCATCGCGTCCGCAATGCGAAGCAAGGCCTCACGCGGAGACGCCGCGCCGGTGATGGGACGTCCGATCACGAGATAACTCGCTCCGGCTTTGATGGCGTCTCCCGGTGTCATCACGCGTTGCTGATCGTTGGCGGCCGCCCCGGCGGGACGCACCCCGGGAGTGACAATCGTCAGTTCGCGGCCGAAGCGTGCCCGCAGGATGGAGATTTCGTGCGGGCTGCACACCACGCCGCGCAGTCCGACGCTCGTGCCCAGGGCCACCAGATTTTCCACTTGTTCGGCGGGAGTTTTGTTCACGCCGATGCCGCGCAACTCCGCTTCATTGAAACTGGTCAGGACGGTCACGCCCAGCACGAGCAAGGGGGAATCCGCTGCGGCTTCGACCGCCTCGCGGATCATGCGCTGACCGCCGGAGAGGTGGATCGTTGTCATGTCGGCGCCGAGTTTCCCGGCGGAATGGACGGCTGCCCGCGCGGTGTTCGGGATGTCGTGGAATTTCAGGTCGAGGAAAACCTTGTAGCCGCGATCCTTCATAGTGCGGACGATGTCGGGTCCTTCGGCGGTGAAAAGCTGGAGTCCGATTTTGACCCAGACGGCGGCGTCGCCGAGGGCGGTGGCGAGCTTGCCGGCGGCGGCGGCGTCCGGGACGTCGAGGGCGACGATGATTTTTTCTTTAGCCGGTGGAGTCATTTGCTCAGGATGCGCGCGCCATGAAGCTCCCCGCGCCCGCCAAAGTCAATTTGCATCTGCGCATCCTTGGCCAGCGGGCCGATGGCTTTCACGACATCGAAACGCTCATGGTGCCGGTCACACTGTCCGACGAGATCACGGTGGAGATTTCGCTCGGGCGGACGGTGCGCGTTTTTTGCGACAACCCCGATGTGCCGCTGGGCGAGAACAATCTGGCCGCGCGGGCCGCGCAGGAATTCTCGCGTCAGACCGGACGGAAATTCGCCGCCCGCATCGACATTCAAAAACGCATCCCCCTGGGCGCGGGCCTGGGCGGGGGCAGCAGCGACGCCGCCTCCGTGCTCATCGCGCTGGATGCGATTTTCGAGACGCGTCTGGGCGTGACCGAACTCCAGCGCCTGGCCGCGCATCTGGGTTCGGACGTGCCGTTTTTCATCCGCCGCAATCCCGCCTGGTGCCGCGGACGCGGCGAGATCATTGAGCCCTGCGAGCTGCCGGAAAAACTGCCCCTGCTGCTCATCAAGCCGTCCTTCGGGGTGGAAACGCCGTGGGCCTACAAACACTGGGCTGCCGCGCGTGAGCTGCCGGGCGGTTTCGAAAAGGAGCAGGATCTCGGCTGGGTGAAGGTGTTCAACTCGCTGGAGCGTCCGGTCTTTGAGAAATTCCTGGTCCTGCCCGTGATGAAGCGCTGGTTGCTGGAGCAACCCGGGGTCCGGGTCGCGGCCATGTCGGGTTCCGGCTCCACCATGTTCGCCGTGCTCCAGGCCGGGGCCTCCGGGGAGAGTCTGGCCGAGCGGGTGAAGGAGCATTTCGGTCCGGGTCTCTGGACGGCAGTGTGCGAGACGCTGGAGTGAATCTTGCTCCGGGAGTTTGCTGGGTAGGGTGGGCGTCCCGCCCGCCGATTCGGGCATCTTGCCTGAATCTCTCTTTATCAGACCAGCATG
>CAMASH010000136.1 GCA_945860745.1 Chthoniobacter flavus
GGACGATATCCAGCTTGGACGGGGCGAACCGATCAAGGACACCGCCCGGGTCATGGGGCGGATGTTGCACGGGGCGGTGATCCGCACGTTTGCGCAAAGCGACGTGGAGGTCTTTGCCGAGTTCAGCGGCATCTCCACCATCAATGCGCTGACGGACGAGGAGCATCCGTGCCAGGTGCTGGCGGATTTGTTCAGCATCCGCGAGGCAGGGCGGGATCTCGACAAGCTGCGGATCGCTTTTATCGGGGACGGGGATTGCAACATGGCGCGGTCCTGGATCTGGGCGGCGGCACGGTGGGGATTCGAGCTGCGGATTGGCGCGCCATCGCGGTTTCAGCCGCCGGCCGATCTGGTGGCGCGGAGCGGCGGCAACATCGTGGTGACGACGGACCCGGCCGAGGCGGCGGCGGGGGCGGATGTGCTCTACACCGATGTGTGGGTGAGCATGGGCAAGGAGGAGGAGAAGGCGTTCCGCGAGGCGCAATTTCAAAGTTATCAAATCAATGCGAAATTGCTGCAGGCAGCTCCGGGCGCCCTGGTGATGCATTGCCTGCCGGCCTACCGCGGGAGGGAGATCACCGAGGCGGTTTTGGAGGAGCATGCGGACACGATTTTCCGGCAAGCCGAAAACCGGCTGCATGCGCAGAAGGCCATTCTCTCGCTGGTGGCCGCCGGCTGAGTCCGGGGTTGCGGTCTTTCCGCCCGGAACTTTCCCGGAAATCGTCATTGCTTCCAAAAGAAGTTTGCCTAATATCTCGGCCCCCTCACCTAAATCTATCCCGTGTCCTCCCATTTTTTACTCTCCCAAGGAATTCCATTGTCGTTGCTCTGTGCCGGTTTCGGGCTGATCGCGGCGCTCTATTTAATCCGTCTCATTCTGCGCGCTCCGGCCGGGAACGAGCGCATGCGACAGATTGCGGGAGCGATCCAGGAAGGGGCCAAGGCTTATCTCAACCGGCAGATCGCGACCATCGTGGTGATCTCCGTGGTCATTTTTGGTTTGCTCACTTTTCTGCGCGATTTGCCCACCTCGCTCGGCTTCCTGCTGGGGGCGGTTTGCTCCCTGGTGGCCGGCTACATCGGAATGCGGGTGGCGGTGGTGGCCAATGTCCGCACCGCGCAGGGAGCGACCGAGAGCCGGAAGAAAGCCCTGCAGGCGGCGTTCAATGGCGGCGCGGTCACGGGACTGTTGGTGGTCGGACTGGCTCTTCTCTCCGTTGGGATTTTTTGGCTGGTCATGTCGAGGTTTAATCCGGAGAAGGCCGTGGCCAGTCTCGTCGGCGTGGCCCTGGGGGCCTCGTTGATTTCGGTGTTCGCCCGGCTGGGCGGTGGCATTTACACCAAGGCGGCGGATGTCGGAGCGGACCTGGTCGGCAAGGTGGAATCGAATCTCGATGAAGACGACCCGCGCAACCCGGCCACCATTGCGGACAACGTGGGCGACAACGTGGGCGACTGCGCCGGGATGGCGGCGGATGTTTTTGAAACTTATGCGGTGGCTTTGATCGGCACGATTCTTGTGGCTGCGCTGACGGCGGGTGGCGTGTCCGGCGTGGCCGTGGTCTATCCATTTATTCTCGGTGGCCTGGCCATCATTGCATCGGTCATCGGCATTCTTTTCGTCAATCTTTCCGGCGCGAAGCCGGCCAATGCGCTCATGGGCGGCGTGTTGATCAGCGCGCTCCTGGCGGCGTTAGCCTTCTGGCCGGTGACCAACATTCTTTTTCAGGGCGGCCTGAAAGTTACTGACGTCTTGACCGGAGCAGAGGCGGTTTATTCCGCAGGCGGCATCTATTTTGCAGCCATCATCGGTCTGGTCATGACCGGCGCGGCGGTCTTGATCACGAACTACTACACCTCAACGGCCTTTTCCCCCGTGCGGAAAATCGCGCAGGCCAGCGTGACCGGTCACGCCACGAACATCATCGCCGGCATCGGCGTTGGTCTCCAGGCCACGGCGCTGCCGGTCCTGTGCATTGCCGCTTCGATCTGGCTCAGTTACAGCGCGGCCGGGCTCTATGGCATCGCCGTGGCGGTGATGTCGATGCTCTCCCTGTCGGGCATCATCATTTCCCTCGACGCGTTCGGACCCATCACGGACAACGCCGGCGGCATTGCGGTGATGAGCGGCCTGCCCAAGGAAGTCCGCGCCATCACGGACGATCTCGACGCCGTGGGCAACACCATGAAGGCTGTGACCAAGGGTTACGCCATTGCCAGTGCGGGTCTGGCGGCGGTTGTGCTTTTTGGTTCGTATTACGTGGATCTGAAGCACCATCTGGAAGTGGTGCGTCATTTGACCGAGGCGCAAATCGACACTCTGCTCGCCTTTTCCCTCAAGGATCCCCAAATCGTCATCGGACTCTTCATCGGCGGACTGCTGCCCTACTTGTTTTCCGCCTTCAGCATGAACGCGGTTGGACGTGCGGCCGGTGCCGTGGTCAATGAGGTTCGCCGTCAGCTCGCGCTGCACCCCGGTATCCTCACCGGCGCAGAAACGCCGGAATACGGAGCCTGCGTGGACATTGTGACCAAGGCTGCGCTCAAGGAAATGATCGTTCCGGCGTTGCTGCCCGTGGTGGCGGTGGTGGCGGTGGCGGCTCTGCCTGGCGGCATGGTCATTTTGGGCGGCGTTCTGATGGGCAGCATCGTCACCGGTCTCTTCATGGGCATTTCCATGACCTCCAGCGGCGGCGCGTGGGACAACGCCAAGAAGTACATCGAAGAAGGAAATTTCGGCGGCAAGGGATCCGAAGCGCACAAAGCCTCGGTCACCGGGGACACGGTGGGCGATCCCTACAAGGACACCAGCGGTCCCGCCATCAATCCCATGATCAAGGTGGTCAATATCGTTGCCATTTTGATCATCCCGATCTTTTTCTAAGACTCCTTTTCCTCCGGAGACTCGGCGGCTTCCTCGTCCTCGTCCTCATCTTCGATCTCATGCCGGATGGCCTTGGAAATGAAGGGGCGGACGAAGCCGTAAATGAGAAAACTGACAAACAGCAGGGCCGGCACCCATTGGTAGAACATCGCGCCGACGAGAATGATGACAATGATGAGCAGAAACCGCGGGAGCGATCTTTGCGTCCGCCAGCCCAATCCCTTGAAGCTCGGGTAACGCACGTGGCTGAACATCATGAACGAGAGAAAGAGCATCAACCCGGCCAGGGCGAATTTCCAGGCCCCGATTTCCTTCGAGCCCTCCTCCATCCAGAGCATGAACAGCGTGAGCGAAGCGATCACTCCGGCGGCCGCCGGGATGGGGAATCCGATGAACTCGTTCGTCGGCTTGTCGCTCTTGGCGATGGCGTAGCAGTTGAACCGGGCCAGACGCAGCACGCCGCAAAGAAGATAGACGAAGGCGATCAACCAGCCGGCCCGGGCAAAGTCGCGCAGCACGATCTGATAAACCAACATGGCCGGGGCAATGCCGAAGGACACCACATCGGCCAGCGAATCGAATTCCCGCCCGAAGGGGCTTTCCTTTCCGCCCAAGCGCGCCAGCCGCCCATCCAGCAGGTCGAACACGCAGGCCCCCAGAATGAAGAGCAGGGCCTGATGGTACAACTCCACCGCGGACAGACCCTGTTGAATAACCAAAGCCGCCTCGATGATGCTGCGCATGGCGGCGAATCCGCAAAAAAGATTCCCCGCCGTCATGAGATTCGGCAGGAGGTAAATCTTCGGCTCGTCCTGCGGGCTCATGGTTTTTTGACGGATAGCCGTGCCATGGGCGTCTGTCCGCCCTGCACCCGGTCCCCGATTTTCACCAGGATTTCCGCATCGATCGGGAAATCCGCTTCCGTGCGGGAACCGAAGCGGATCATGCCGAAGCGTTCACCCCGCGCGGCGGAGTCGCCCACCTGCAGCCACGCGCAAATGCGGCGGGCGATGGCTCCGGTGATCTGCCGCACCACCACGGTGGCCTGCGGGCCCTGGAAAACCCAGGTGCGGCGGGCGTTGAGCTTGGAGGAGTCCGGGTTGCGGGCATCGAGGAAACGGCCGGTGAAGGGTTCCGAGTGGGTGATGTCCCCGGCAATGGGCGCGCGGTTGATATGCACATCGAAGACCGAGAGGAAGATCCCGACCCGCCTGACGCGGCCGTTGAGGAATTCCGTTTCCTCCACCTCGCTCACTTCCACCACCACGCCATCGGCCGGCGAGACGGCCAGGGATTCGTCCGCCGGGGGCTCGCGCTCCGGATCGCGGAAAAAATACAGCGAAAAAAGCATCATGCCCGCGACCACCAGGGACAGGAGAGGGAAAAGCGCAAACGTGGCCACCCAGCAGGCGGCCAGAAGGCCCAGGATCCAGCGGGCTTCCCGCAAGGCGCGAAATTTCATCCCGGCATCATAGGAGCCCTCGCGATCTCCGCGAGCCCAGAGTTGAATTCGCCCCGCGAATCGATAGTCTGATGGAAATGACAGCCACCGCAGAGATCACCATGGCCGGATTGCTTGAGGCCTATCCGGGAGCCCAGCGTGCGCTTTTCCGCAAATATCACATTGGCGGATGCTCCAGTTGCGGGTTCCGCCCCGACGAGACGCTGGCCGGGGTTTGCCAGCGCAATGGCGGTCTCGATCCTGACGAGGTCCTGGAAAACGTCCGCACCGCCCATGAACAGGATGAACGGATGTGGCTCAGCCCTGCGGAGCTAAAGGAGCTTCTCGACCGCGGCGCCGACGGCCTTTTTGACATCCGCACGCGCGAGGAATTCGAGGCCGTTCATATCGCAGGCTCCCGGCATTTCAATCAGCAGCTCATGCAGGAAACGCTCTCCACCTGGCCGAAGGACCGCCGGCTCCTCCTGCTCGACCACAACGGCTCCCGCTCGCTCGATGCCGCGGCCTATTTTTCCGGTCACGGTTTCCCCAACGTCAAATGTCTGCGCGGCGGCATCGACGCCTGGAGCGTCGAGATCGACCCCTCGCTACCGAGGTACACCCTGGAATGAGCGACGATCTCGAGGACAGGATCCAGGCGGCGATCCAGAATCCGCAGAACATTGGCGAGATGTCCGACGCCGATGCCGTCGGCACGGTCGGCAGCGAAAGCTGCGGCGACATGCTGCGGATGTGGGTGAAGTTCAAGGAGGAAAACGGCCGCAGGGTCATTGATAAAGCCACCTTTCAGACCTTCGGCTGCCAGACCGCCATCGCTGTGGCCAGCGTCGCGACCGAACTGATCCGCGGCAAGACCTCCGCGGAGGCCATTGCCCTCACGGGCGGGGAACTGGCCGCTCCGCTCGGGGCCCTTCCGCCCATGAAAATTCATTGCGCCCAGCTCGTCGAGGGGGCCTTGAAGAATGCTCTTTCCGGCGAACCCGCCTCCGAGGCCCCAGCCTCTGCCCCCACGCTGCTTGAGCAAATGTCCACACCCACCGGCTTGAAAATCAAAATGCAAACTCCGTTATGAACGATCACCGCGAAATCACCCTCTCCCGGGACTGCGACGCCATCCAGATTCCCAGCGGCAGTCCGCTGACGCTGCCCGCGGGCATGAATGTCGTCATCACCCAATCGCTCGGCGGCACCTACACCGTGGCTACGCCGGGTGGGTTGGCCCGCGTTGACCTCAAGGACATCGACGCCCTGGGCCTCGACCCCGAAGCGGAGAAAGCGCAGTCCGTCAAAAAAATCTCCGGCCCGACGGAGGACGCCGTCTGGTCGCAACTCAAGAGCGTTTTCGACCCCGAGATTCCCGTCAACGTGGTGGACCTCGGCCTCATCTACGATTGCAAAGTGGAGGAAAAAGCCCCCGGCGAAAAATCGGTATTGGTAAAAATGACCCTCACCGCCCCCGGCTGCGGGATGGGTCCGGCCATTGCGGCTGACGCCCGGCAGAAAATCCTCGCGATCGAAGGCGTGGCCGACGCCGAGGTCGAACTCGTCTGGGATCCGCCGTGGAGCCAGTCCATGATCAGTGAGGAAGGCCGGATGAAGTTGGGGTTGGTTTAGCCGCCCGCGAAACACGCGAAAAGACGCGAAAAAGGGGAGAGGAGAGATTCCTTTCAATGCCGCCGAATCTTCACCTTCTTCCTTTCGCGTCTTTTCGCGTGTTTCGCGGGCCCGCATTCTTCTCGTCGCCGCGCCCTTCCTGCGGTAAAAAGGATTTATGCCCCTCCAGCATTGCCTGGCGACAGTTCGCGACCGGCTGGCCCAGTCGCGTTTTTTCACCGTCTCCCTTGTCCTTCACCTGATCCTCGTGGCCGTGCTTGGCGGCGTGGTCCTCATCAAGCAGAACACCCCTCCGCCGGATATGCAGGCCACCATTCTGGCGGAGGCCAATCCGCCCGCGCCGCCCCGGCCTGAGGAGTCCGTCAATAAATCCCCATCCATCGACAAGAGTCTGACCAATCCCGGCACCACCTTCAATCCGGTGATTGCCCCGGAGCAACTCCG
>CAMASH010000137.1 GCA_945860745.1 Chthoniobacter flavus
GCTTTTCCGTGCCGGTTCCGGCCTTCGCACCATTGATCGTCACCGACCCGGGTTTCCGGGCCTTGATCGTGATCGGAGACTCCGCCGTGCCCGCGACATCCTCAAGGGTGATTCTCTGATAATAAACTCCCGGCTCGAGAACCAAAGCATCCCCGGGTTGAACTTTTGTGATTGCCGCAGATAGATTGTCTCCGGGCTCCACGACCTCATCGGCAGAAGCCGACGACAGGGCGGCGATTGTGATCATGCACACCAGACGAACGAGTTTCCCTCGGGCAAAACTGTTTGGCTTGTGGGGTGAGGCGGCAGTGTGTGCTGGCATAGTTTGCTGGCGTAAATTTTGTTGTGAGGCTTTGGAAAGTTTCTGTGCGGAGATGGTCAGGGCCGATAAACTTGCACGCCGCCATTGACCGGATCGATCTGGATGGTGGCGAAGTTGGCGGGGGGGGAGGAGTCCGAAGCGTGCCTCGCGAAGACCACGGTAGCGAACCAGTTGTCCTCGATATTCAGTCCCAGGTTGTCGGGCGTACGGAAGGTTTCCAGGCTGCCGCGCGGACGGAAGGTGAATTGGACGTAGCGATAGGATGTCTCCAATCCTGGAATGGAGGGATCCTTCGTGGGGTCCGCTGCTGATTCGGCAATGCCCATGATGGAGCTGAGGCTTGGGTCGCTGGCGATGGCGGTCTGTGTGGGCAGTGTGGCGACGCGGAGCATGGGAGTGGCATTGCCTGCGGAATCCAGACGGACCAGTTGGATGCGGTCGTAGGGGGAGGAGGTGTCTTTGCGGATGACGCGCAGGGTGATATTTTTGTTCTCAGTAGTGGCGTTCTGTTTTGCGAGCGTGAACTGATTGACGATCAGGGTCGTGGCCTGTGTGAGGCGTCCGCCTTCCAGCACGCTGTTTAGTGCGGGCACGGCGGCGGCCATCAGGATGACGATGATGGCCATCACCACCAAAAGCTCGATCAAGGAGAAAGCGGAACATCTTTTCACGGGTTGAACCTCCTGGCACCAAGAATTCGGAACTTGTAATAGGGGCCGACCGGTTGGGTGCCGGAAAGGAAGTCCGGGGCACCGGCGCCTGTGAAACGTGAGTCGTTGGGATCGACATACCGCTCGATGGTGTAGGCACCGCGCCATTCGGAGAGAATTTTGCCCCTGCCTTCCTGCCACCCTGTCGCACCGGGTCCGGGGGCCAGTGCTTGGGCGGTGACATGCACCGTGTAGCTGTTTGATTTCGTCGTGAGACGAGGCAGAAGGTGAGCGTAGGGTCGCTCCCGGGAGTTGTCGCCGGTGGTGACATTTTCGGCCCAGAAACTTGCCAGGTTCGCTTTGGTGATCGTGCCGTAGCCAAATAGCGCGGCATTCGAGGCAGAGGTGTCTGGCACAAGATCAAGGCTGCAGATTTCGGCTGGAGATACAAAAACCCGCCTTCCTGCGCCATCCGTGCCATCGTATCGCTCACGAAAGCCTTTCAGCGTCTCGTTAATTTTGAGAGGAAATCTCGTGGCAACATCCGGCTCGTTTCCGCCTGCGGTGTTGCCCAAGCCGCCCGTTGCCACGGAGCCGCTTACATTCTCTACTGAGTTATAAGCTGTGAGACGGGTCGAGGCCAGGAGGGCATGCAGTGCTGTCTCACGAGTCACATAGCTTGAGAAAGGAACCATCTGAGAGTTCATGTTGATCTTTCCGGCCGTCGAAAATGGCTCGCTGATCGCATACGGTTCGACGATCGGCATGTGGAACAGGTCGAGGAGATACATATCCGCCGGGCTGGTTGCACCGAAATGGTTGGCCCCTCCCATGTGCCATGCTCTCGCAGGGCGAAATAGCAAAGTTCTCCAGCGCCCAGTGGGCAGGTTCCCGTAAATTGCCGCAGAAGGGACTTGGCGGTTGGGTGTGAAAAGGCCAGATATGACATTGGCAAAACGCGGATAAGCTGCGAAGTAATTATGGCTAGTCAGAGGCCCCGTACCTGCCAGATCTTGTGTCCTCATACCTTCATCTGGTTTTGGAGAAAAGCTCCCGTCGCGTTGACCCCCGATTCCATTGTCCCAATCTCCAGCCACGGCCTCACCTGCCACCGTTTGTTGCTGCCAATTGCCTGCAGCATCGAATGCGCTCACAACGACGCCGGAGGGAATATAAGGCACTGCGGCGCTCGTCCCGTATTTGGTGAAACTCTGGACGAGTCTGCCCACTCGACCATCCATGATCTGCGCGGTCGTAACCGCATTAGCAGCAAGGGTCGAGGCAACCCTCTTGCTTGATGTCGTGGTTTGGTAGGCTGCATTTTCTCTGAAATCCACCGTGGAAAAACTCTGCCGGATGGCGCGTCCTCTCATGTCGCCATCACTCGTCGCAACACCAAGAATGGTGTCGAATTGACCTGCTGCATTATACAGGCTACCCTGTTCATAGCTGTGTGTCATGGCCATTTCGCTTGCAAAGCGAGTAGTAAGTGGAATGGGAGAAACTCTAACATTAGGAAGGGGAGGAGCGGGAGGAGCGGGAGTAACATCAACGTAAGAAAGTTTAGGCACCTCCACCGTAGCGCTGGGAAGATTGACGTTGAATGTTTGGTAAGCCGTGGTGCTGTTGCCCGCCGGCGCAAAGAGTTCGATTGTCAGGGGGCCGCCTCCAAAGATAAATGAGGTGCTATTTGACGTGCTAGTATTGGTTACTGCGGTGAGGTTTCCCATGAAGGCTTGATTGCCTGTATTCAACGGGATACCATCTACCTTCATGGTCAGTGTGGAGCTGCTGGCTGCGCCGCTGCTCGCCGAGTTGATCCAAGCCGGGATTCGTCCACCCAAGCCAGCCGATACTTGCGCCTTTACTACCCCAGTGGTATCAGCCGAATTTTCCCAAACATTGTTAGTAAAAATTGGTGTGCCGTTCGCGGTTAAGTTTCCAAGTCCGGTGACTCTCATCCGGAAATTTTGGCCGGGTGGAACACTCCCCGCCGTCGGGACATTGAGTGAGAAGAAAAGAAAAGCGCGGTGGGCTGGGATCGGTGGATCAGCTGGCGGTACAGTGGTGATGTTACCTTGGTTGAAAAAAATGACATTCACTTCTTGAAGAGTCGGGTTCCTGCCCAGCGAGAAGGTGTTGTTGGGCCCGAGGGTATAGTTCACCCAACCCATATTGGCGTTTGTATAAGCCACAGAACCGGTCCTTTTGTCCCAAAGATTTGTCAACCGGATGGCGTCGTAGAAGGAAGTCAGGATCTGATCGCGGGAGACGGGCTCCGAGGCGTATTTGGTTTCGAAGCTTGTCGTTCCCACGCCCGGCAGGCTGCGGCTGGTCAGAGTCTGGAGATAGGAGTAGAGTTCGGAGTTTTGAGCAATGGCTGTAAGTTCATCGGTGCGGGAGGCATTGGCGCGCACAAAGTAAAAAGGCTGCCCGCTTGTGCCGTTGCCGATCGTGGAGCAAAAGGCGATGAGTTTGTCAGTCGCGGTGCGAGTGGCCGCGTTCTGCCAGACCGGCCAGAGAGTCACTTTGGGAGTGTCCAAGAGTGTGGTTTCCGGAGCCCGACTCGTGGCGGTAAGGAAGAAACGGCGCGCTTCGAGGATATCAGAAGATATCCCGGTTGCCGCCGCGCCTCGCGTCGGGTTGTAAAACATCTCGTCCACCGTGGGGAAAAGTCGGGCCGTTTTGATTGCCAGCGCTGTGTTATTGCCGGAGTCGGCCGTATTCGTGCCTCCCAGAGTGCCGCCATCGTTATAGCGCGGAGTGAGGCTGGCGGTCTGGTTGGCGGTTAGGGAGACGCCTTCAAAAACCAGATTGAGCCCTGTGGTGGCAGGGTGGCCAGGATAGCGGAGGAACTCGTTGGTCCATGGCTGGACATTGAGTTTTAGGAATTCATCCTTGGTCGGCAGGTTGGGAGCGTCCCAATATGTCCAATACGATTCGTCATTTTTAGCATACCCCGCCGTATTGATATTCACCTTGGAGGTCTCGTCATCCGCCCAGAAGGCGATGCGTCCGACGACGGGGTTGGCGGTGGAGGGTTGGGGGTCGGTGGCGGTGAAGGTCACATTGCCGCTCGCATCGCCGCTGGATGGCGTGGTGAGTTGGCCGTTTTTCAGGACATAAAGCCAGCGCACGGGCATGGGCAGCGGGTTGTTGGTGGGCGTGGGATTGCTGCCTGAGTATCCCGGTGCGGTGCCGTTTATGGTAAAGCCTGGAACAGCGGTTGTCCCGCTGGCCGTGAGGTTTGAAGTCAGGCTGACTGCCGCCACCGAGGGGTCTGCAATCGGGTATGCCAGAGAGGTCGAGTTTCCTGCCCGTGTAACGGGGGCATTGAGATCGCCGTAAATCGCAGGGGAAGATTTCCAAGTCGTTGGAGGTGCGTCGTCGGTCTCGGAAAAGTTGCCTGTCACCATGTCGGTGGCGGAGTAGAGCTTGTAAACCGTCGAGGCGCCGGTCGGCGTGAAGGTGCGAAGCAGACCGGGTTGGGAGGTCCAAGTGACGGTGCTGTTCCCCGCTGCGGTCTGGTTTCCTGCCGTCTTGATTTGCGCCATCACCATCTGGGCGGCGGAGGAGGCGAGTTGCTGGGCGCTCTGGGCGGAGGATTGGGTCTGGCTCGATTGGCTTTCCGCGGTCGTCGATGAGAAAAAGACTACGGCGAGCATCGCCATTACTGCGACAAGTGATAAAACGACAATCAAGGCCACGCCACGCCGGGACGAAAACCGGGACGGGACTGTCACCACAGAGGTCTGAAGTGGGTCTTTAGGCATCATAAGGCGTTTTGGCAGACTGGCTCAAATGCGGGCGGTTGGGTGAGAGAGGCATGGATTTCAGTTTTTTTGCTCTGTGCTCCAGCGGGCGGCGGAGATCGGGACGGATGTGCGGAAGACGCGGGCGGAGAGATTCTTTTTTTCGATGTTTGAACGCAGGGTTTCCAAGTCGGCATCCATGTTGGCGGCGTTTTGAAATAATTGGCTTGTGCCGAAATCCGGAGGGGTGCTTCCCCATGTGATTCGGTTTGCAGTGCTTTCGCTGATGGCGACAACGGCAATATCCACGATAGGCGGGAGTTGGTGTTTTGGGTTGAGTATTGCTGTCGAGTTACTTGCGGTAGAGTCGTAGGTGTAGTTGCTTGAAAGCGCTGTTCCTGTGGCATCCTCGGTGGAGGAAAGCCTGGGAAGAGCGACAAAAGCCACGATGTTCTCGGCCAGCACGCGGCGATTTCCGGCGGCCCCCAATGGTGAGGTGAACCAGTCTTTTCCAGCGTAAGTGGAATTTCCGGATGTTTTTGAGAAGACGCTGAGGTTATCGGAGGGCTCAATGAACTCCATAAGGCGGAAGCGGTTTCTTGTGGGAATAATCGAACTGCTGATGAATGGCGGGCGGTAGCTGTCCGGGCCATACTCCACGAAGTAGCCCCAAGTATTCAGGGAGGCGTTGAGGTTGGAGTCCGTGGAGTTTGAGGAAAAATAGCCTGTGGGGGCCTGGAAAAAAATGGCTGAGCCAGGAGCAATTGTTCCGGTGCCCAATGTGGATCCAATCGTGGAGATGGCGGGACCGGCGAGGAAACGGAGTTCGGACTGGCGCTCGTAGCGTGTGGGATTGGTTGTGCTGTCGAGGCTCCAATAAGGATTCAGAGTCCCTTGGGATAGGCGCGCGGTGACCGTCTCGAGCGCCTGGCGCGAGGAGCGAAACTGCTCGGTGCGGGCAGAGCTGAGCCTCCAGACATTTTGGATGGCTCCTATGAGCGAAGCCGCAAGCACCACCAGCACACTTAATACCGCCATAGAAACAAGCAGCTCGATCATGGAAAAAGCCGGAGTCGCTTTCCGGCTTCGAGCGCCTAAAGCAGCCGGCCCCGCTGCATGGAAGGGACATGGTCTATGGCAGGACATGAAACTGGAAGGTGCGCTCATCCATGCCGGGCGGCAGTGTCACGAGCCCGGTGGAAGCATCGGCTGACAAGGCAAGTCGTCCCGGGTTTTTCACCACTTGCACAATGACTTTTTTAAAGGAGGCTGCGCCCGCCCCGGGCAAGGTGCAATCCTCCACGCTTCGGTAAACGTCGTAGACCGCCCCTGTGCTGTTGGGGAGGATCTTTCCATCCACATCAAAATATGTCGTATTCGTGGGAAAAGAGGCCAGACCAACCTGCTGAATCTCCGACCGCACCTCCGCGGCAAGGCGGGCGGCTACCGTTGTATGGGACGATCGCGAGGCAGCGGTCAGGCCATTCGGAATCAACGCCATGATCGTGATCGCTGCAAAGGCCATCACACCCATGGCTATCGTGACTTCAACCAGAGAAAAAGCCTTC
>CAMASH010000138.1 GCA_945860745.1 Chthoniobacter flavus
CTCCTTCGTCGCGCCTTGCCAGAGGCCAAAACTCCTGCGCCATCTGGCCACCTTTATTTATTTACAGCTCCTTAAATCCCATTTTCCCTTTGAGGTTTAGATGCACCCTGTCGGATAACCTTTGACCGATTTCCCCATTTTACACGAGAGGGTTGAGGACGAAGGAAACGGTAGGCGAGTGGTCGCAGATCGCGGATTTTTTCCTTCCTTCAGGTCACTTGCAGGGTTGCCAGATCGGAAGGACCGTATAAATATACGGTATGCTCACGACCCGCCAAAATGAAATTCTGCAATTCATTCGCCGGCATCAAGCGGAACAGGGGGTGACCCCGACCGTGGCCGAGATTCAGAAGGAGTTTTCCTTCAGTTCACCGGCCACAGTTTCTGATCATTTGCAGGCCTTGGAGCGCAAAGGCAGCATCCGCCGGCAAGCCGGAACCGCCCGCAACATCCGGCTGGCGGATTTTTCCAGATCGGCCGATCTGATCAACGTCCCGCTCCTGGGGGTCATTGCCGCCGGTTTTCCCACAGCGACGGCGGCGGAGGCCCGGCCGGAAGAATCCCTGCCGTTGGACGCCGCCCTGTTTGGTTTGGCGCGGACCGGACGGGCCTTTGCCCTGCGCGTGCGGGGGGATTCCATGGTCGGAGCGGGGATCCACGATGGGGACCTGGTTATTCTGCAAGGGGGAGGCTCCCCCGTGCCAGGCGACATTGTGGCCGCCCTGATCGATGGGGAGACGACGCTGAAACGCTATGTGATGCGGCGTGGCAAACCCGTTCTCCAGGCGGAAAATCCCCAATACCCCGAGTTGATTCCGGTGGAGGAATTGATGATCCAGGGGATTTTCCGCGGCCTCATTCGCACGGCCCGGCCATGAAGGATTCCGGGGAAATGCCGGGCCGTCTCGATTCGCTGCGGGCGTTGGTGGAGGAAAAATTTCCCCGCCGGGCGGTCCGGCCGGGTCGTCGTCGCCCCATTGGCTGCCGTGCCATCGACGCGGCAAGTGGAGGACTCCTGACCGGTGCGGTCACGGAAGTGACCGGGAGTTCTTCCGGAGCGCAGGTGTTGCTGGCCGCCCTGCTGGAAAGCGCGGTGCGGGAAGGCTTCCAAATCGGGTTGGTGGACGCCTCGCAATCCTTTCATCCGGCCGACTGGCCCACCAGTCAGTTGAACCGGCTTCTCTGGGTCCTGTGCCCCGAGCCGAAGCGGGCGGTGCAGGCGGTGGATTTTCTGATCCGCGATGGCAACCTGCCTTTTCTGGTGCTGGATTTGCAGGGGGTGCGGGAGCTGGGCAAAGTTCCCGCCAGCACCTGGCATCGGTTTCATCGCCTGGTCGAGGAAAGCGAAACAGCGTTGGTCGTTCTGTCCTCCAAGCCGCTGGTGGAAGGCGCGGCCACTCGCATTGCGGTGCAGCGCGCCGGAAACCTTACCGCGCGGCTCAGCGAGCGGTCGGAATTGGTCGAGCAGCTCGGGTTGCAGATCTTCGAGCGGGGCGAAGCCGCTTGCGTGGAACCAATAAGAAAAACGGCGTGAGCGGTCATGTTTGCCTGCCTTTTGCTCCCGCAGTTTCGTCTGGCCGCCGCTTTGCGCTGGCGCGATGGCACGGGTCCGGCGGCGGTGGTGGACGATTGCGCCAACGGATTGATTCTTGAAGTCAACGCGGCGGCCGCGGCGAAAAAAATCCATCCCGGGCTCACCCCGGCCCAGGCCATGGCCCGCGACAGGCAGGTTCAGCTTTTGCCGCGATCCCCGGCGCAGGAGGAGGCGCTGCAGCAGATTCTTCTCGATGGGGCCCTCGGCCTTTCGGCGGACGTCGAGGCGACCGCGCCCGGCCTGGGGGTGGCGGATTTGCGGAGGCGGCCCAAGCCGCCTTCCTGGCATGGCTTGGGCGATGAGGTGGTCGCGCGATTTGCGACGGAAAAACTGCGGGTGGTGGTGGCCTTCGCACCCACTCCGGATCTGGCGATTCTGGCCGCGAAAGGGGCCGCGCCTGTGGCCGTCATTTACGACGCCAGCGCCTTTGCCGCTTCTCTGCCGGTTGGTGCGCTGGAACTGGACGAGCCCACCGCCCGGACTTTGCACGACTGGGGCATTGCCACCATCGGCCAGTTGCTGGCCCTGCCCCGGGCCGAAACCATCGAACGCCTGGGAGCGGAAGCCGCCGCCGTGTTGCAGAAGGTCTCGGGCCGCACCAAACGCCCTCTCCGTCTCATCCGGCCCGGGGTGAAATACGCCGAGGCGTTCGACTTTGAACATCACGTGGAAACGACGGAACCGTTGTTGTTTCTGCTCCGGCGCTTTCTGGGCAGCCTGACCGCGCGGTTGAAAGCGGGGCATCGCGTGGCCCGCTGTCTGCGGTTGGCTATCCCTCTCGACGATGGCAGCAGGTACGAACGTGCCTTTACCATTCCCGCCCCGACCTCTGATCTGGAGGTGTTGTACCGCATTCTCGATACGCACCTGGCTTCCCTGCGGCTGGAACAACGCCCCGTCGGACTGCGGCTGGAAATCGAACCCGGTGAACAAAATGGCAATCAGCTCGGGTTATTTGAAACCGCCCTGCGCGATGTGAATGGTTTCGGCGAAACGCTGGCCCGCTTGAAGGCGCTCTTGGGGGAGGACAGCGTGGGCGTTCCGCGCAAGCTCGATACGTTTCGCCCGGATGCCTACGCGCTGGATCCGATGTTTCCGCAAAATGCAGGCGTTTTGCGCGAAGATCCGCCCTGCGGCATTCCCCTGCGGCGCTGCCGGCCGCCGGTTTTGGTCCGGGTGGAAACCAAAGAGGGCGTTCCGGTGTCGGTCCACTCGCATTTTGCCCAGGGCGCGGTGATTGAAACTGCGGGTCCTTTCCGGCTTTCGGGCGACTGGTGGGACCAACACGCCTGGCGCACGGAAGAGTGGGATGTCGAGCTGGATGGCGGGGTCATGGTGCGTCTGTCGCGGGTCGGCGCGGAGTGGAAAGTGGAGGGCGCGTATGAACTATGTTGAACTCCACGCCCGCAGCGCGTTCAGCTTTTTGCGCGGATCTTCCCAGCCGGAAATGCTGGCCCGCCGCGCGGCGGAACTGCAATTGCCCGGCCTGGCCTTGCTCGATCGCGATGGTCTCTACGGCACGGCCCGGCTGCATGCCGCCGCGCGGGAGACGGGTCTCCAGGCCATTGTCGGAGCGGAACTCACCATGGAGGACGGCTGCGTGCTGCCCGTCATCGTGGAAACCCGCGGCGGCTATCGCAACCTCTGCCAACTCATCACCACCGCCAAACTTCGCGGCACCAAAACGGAGGCCCCGGTTCGCTGGAACGATCTGCCGGAATTTGCCGGTGGATTGATCGCGCTGACCGGGGATGCGGAGGGAGTTTTCCAAAGCGGGGAGGGGACCGGCCGGCGGCTGGAACGACTGGTGGCCGCCTTCGGTCCGGGCCACGTGTTTCTGGAAATTCAACGGCATCTGCTGCGCGGGGAGGAGCGGCTGAACCAAAAAATTGTCCATGCGGCCCGGGCCCTGGGACTGCCGCTCGTGGCCACCAACGGCGTGACCTACCACGAGAAGGCGGCAAGAGGAGTGCTCGATGTTTTCACCTGCGCCCGCCATCACACCCACCTCGATCAAGCCGGACAATTGCTCGCGGCCAATGCGGAACGGTGTTTGAAAACCGGCGCGGAAATGACCCGGCTCTTCGCGGATTTACCGGAGGCCGTTGCCAACACGGCCCGCATTGCCGGGCGGGTGGAGTTTTCTCTGACCAACCTGGGCTACGAGTTTCCCCGCTTCACCGTTCCCGAAGGGGAGTCGATGGATTCCTGGCTCAGAAAGCAGACTTTCGAGGGCGCGCGACAGCGTTATGGCACCATCACCGCAGAGGTGAAGGCCCAACTCGAACGCGAATTGACCCTCATCGCCAAGCTGGGATTCAGCGGCTATTTTCTCATTGTCTGGGACATTGTGCAGTTTTGCCGGGAGGAAAAAATCCTCATGCAAGGACGCGGGTCCGCCGCCAACTCGGCGGTTTGTTACAGCCTCGGCATCACCGCCTGCGACCCCATCGGCTGCAAGCTCTTGTTCGAACGTTTCCTCAGCGAGGGCTGCAAGAAGTGGCCGGATATTGACCTCGACCTGCCCAGCGGTGACCGCCGCGAGCGGGTGATTCAGGAAGTCTATCGGCGCTATGGCCGCCACGGGGCCGCCATGACGGCCAACGTCATCACCTATCGGGGCAAGAGCGCGATGCGGGAAATCGGCAAGGCGCTGAACTTTCCCCCCGATGTGATGGATCGCTTTTCCAGTCTTTATGCCAGTGGCGACTTCCCGCACACGCTCGACCTGCCGGCCCAGTTGAAACAGGCGGGAGTTGCCGGCGATCACCGCCGCGGCGCCGTGGCCATCGGACTGTACCAAAAAATGTACGGCCTGCCCCGTCATCTGGGCCAGCACTCGGGCGGCATGGTCATCTGCCAGGGGGAACTGTCCTCGGTCGTGCCCTTGGAAAATGCCGCCATGCCCGGGCGGGTGGTCTGTCAGTGGGACAAGGACGACTGCGAAGATCTGGGTATCATCAAAGTCGATTTTCTGGGCTTGGGCATGATGGCGGTTTTGCAGGATGCGCTGGAACTATGCCGGCAGCGCGGACGGCCGGTGGACCTGGCGCAGATCCCCAAGGACGATGAACCCACTTACGATCTGATGTGTGCGGCCGACACCATCGGCACATTCCAGGTCGAATCGCGCGCGCAAATGGCCACCCTCCCGCGGCTGAAACCCCGCTGTTTTTATGATGTCTGCATCGAGGTGGCCATCATTCGTCCCGGGCCCATCCAAGGCAAAATGGTGCATCCTTATCTCAGCCGGCGGCAGGGCCTGGAGGAAGTCACCTACTTCGACGACCGCTTAAAGCCGGTGTTGGAACGCACGCTGGGGGTTCCGCTTTTCCAGGAACAGTTGCTCAAGATTGCCATGGTCATGGCCGATTTCAGCGGGTCCGAGGCGGAGGAATTGCGCCGGGCCCTCAGCTTCCACCGTTCCGAGGAACGCATGGCCAAAGTGGGTGTGAAGCTCGGGGAGGGAATGAAAAAAAACGGCGTCAAACCCGCCGCAGCCCAGGCGATCCTGCAGGCCGTGCAGTCGTTTGCGGTTTACGGATTTCCCGAATCCCACGCCATCAGTTTTGCCCTCATCGCCTATGCCTCCTGCTATCTCAAGGTGCATCGTCCGCAGGAATTTTACGTCGGCCTGCTCAACAACCAGCCCATGGGATTTTATTCCCCCCATACCCTCATTCGTGACGCCAAGGCGCGGGGTCTGCGGGTCCGGCCGGCCTCGGTGATCACGTCGGCCTACGATTGCACCGTGGGCGATGACGATTCGATCCGTCTCGGTTTACGACTGATCAGGGGCATGGATGCTGCGACCGGCCGCCGCATTGAGGAGGAACGCACCCGGCGGCCTTTTGCCTCGCTCGATGACTTTCGTCTGCGCGTGGCCCCGGCCAAAGACATTCTCCGCACCCTGGCCTCGACCGGCGCTCTCAATGGCCTGGTGGATCATCGCCGCGATGGCTTGTGGAAAGTCGCGCAACCCGCCGACGAAATCGCCTCGCTTCCACTCCACAGCAGGCAGGCTTCCGCGCCCCTGGCCATGATGAATCCCTGCGAGCGCCTGGACGCGGATTTCGCCGGCACGGGCGTGACCACCGGCCCGCATCCCATGGCCCTGATCCGCGCGGAGCTTGCGGGTATAAAGCGCGCCAGCGATCTGTCGGCTTTGCGCAACGGCGAACGCGCCGTCATGGCCGGGCTGGTGATTTGCCGGCAACGGCCGGGCACGGCCAAGGGCAACGTCTTTATCAGCCTGGAGGACGAGACCGGCGTTTCCAATGCCATTGTCGCCCCGGCGCTCTTCGAAAAGCATCGTCTGGTTGTGACCCAGGAATCGTTCCTAAAAATCAGCGGCGTGATGCAGAACACGGGAGATTCCCGGTTGCTGAAAGCGCAGAGCATCGAGGCGCTCCATTATCGCGAACTCTCCGCGCCGCGGTCCCACGACTTTCATTAGAGCGGTTAAAAAAATGTCGTAGCCGCCGTCGTGACTGCCAGTCCTGCTGAGGAGGACGTCTCCTCACGGCGAAGCCTCGCTCGCAGATCCCGATACCATCGGGATAAACGGTGGCCGCCGCCCTTCAATTGAGTCTCTCCCTCCACGCCCTCACGGGCGCGGCTCCAGTTTT
>CAMASH010000139.1 GCA_945860745.1 Chthoniobacter flavus
GCTGAAAATCCGGCTCGAATGAGAGAATTTGCCCCCAGATCGCAAAAAGCCCCGGCCAACGCCGTGTCAGCCCATCCATTGACAAACTTTTCGGAATTTTCCGACGCGATCCCGTTCTTTCCTTCCCCGCTGTGATTTTTGCGGGCTAATCGTGCTCAGATACCCGCTGTCATCCCCCCGTATGGCCACGGGTTCCAGCAGACGGGTTTTCGCATCGGGCCATCCGATCCAGGCCATCCGGAATCCGCCCTGCTTGACGAGTGCCTGGCAGACTTTGTCGAACAACTTGCTGCGGGCCGGCGTCCGGGCGATAATTCGATTGATCTGGCCGAGCGCGGCATGGAGGCGGCTAAGACGGACGATTTCATGCTCATGGGTCTTAAGGGCCGTGATGTCGGTGCGGATGGCCACGTATTGAAGGGGCTTTCCCCTGCCGTCGAGGAACGGCACGATCGTCGTGTCCATCCAGAAGAAAGAACCATCCTTGGCGCGGTTTTTGATTGCCCCTTTCCAGACCTTCCCCTGCTTGATCGTCTGCCACAGCTCGCCCATGAATTTTTTCGGATGAAAACCCGAATTAATGATGCGGTGGTCCTGTCCGATCAGCTCGCCGCGCGAATACTTCGAGATCGCGCAGAACTTGTCGTTTACGAAGGTGATTTTCCCTTGGTTATCGGTGATGGCGACAGGGGCATGTTGGTCGATGGCCGCCAGGAGGTTGTGGATTTCCTTCTGGAGGAGGTCGTCGGTCCGCCCCGTCTGGGCAAGAAGCGATTTCCCACGATTTTGCCCGGGATTGTCGACCCTGCGTTCCGTTACCGCGTGCGGTATCGGGGTTTTCGATTTGGATTTCATCAATGCGCACCGCGATGGCCGGCGGGGGGGGGGGTGGCGGATCGGAACCTTGGTTTAGACTGTGGCTGATGGAAAGAAAAAAGGCGGACAGCGTGGCCCGCTTATCCCGCCTTGATCGCAGCGCGCAGGGCCTCGACCTGATTGTTCAACTGCGCGGGATTTGCGGTTTTCAGCTTTTCCGTCCGGGTGGCGATGGCGGTGGCGGCGTCCTTCATCTGGGAGATGGCCGTTTTGCGCAGCAGCCCGGCCATGCTGGAGCCGGGGGTGACGAGATTTTGATAACGGATGAGGGTTCTGCCTTCGAGAGGTTCCAGGCAGAAGCTGCCCACGCTGTCTTTGGTGTGCACAGCCCGCACCAGTTTCCAGTCGAAACGATAGTGTTCGGGAGAAAGCATTTTGATGGTGTTGCGCACGGTGTAGAATTCGTCCGGCAAAATGGGCACATTCACCCCAAAGTCGACCTCCGCGGTACAGGCCGTGATCTTCTTGGAGATATCTGACTTTAAAACATTGGGCACAAACGACTTGTTGTCTTCGTAGTCGAAGAAAACCGCCGCCACTTCCTCCGGACTGGCATTGACCACGGCGTAGATCGTCACGCGCGGCCAGGGTTTGCCGTCAACATCCTCGGTAAGAACGATTTGGCTCCCTTTTTTAATCAGCGCAAGCTGGGCGTCACTGAGCTCATCCCGAATTTCTTCGGCCGGGAGAGGGGACATGGCGCTGACCAAACCGATAACGAGGGCGAGAGACCGGGGAAGGCGGACCTTTTTCATGCGGGAACCAGGCTTTCTAGAGGGTTTTGCCGGGAAGGGAAATCTCAAAAACTGGGGATTTGACGAAAGCCGGAAAAGTCTCTATGGTATCGACTCCTTTTTAAAAATGAAAGTAGGTGACAAACATGCCGGAAGTACTCGTTCGTAAAGGTGAGCCGATTGATCGCGCCCTCAAGCGCCTGAAATCGAAGCTCGATTCCGAGGGCATCCTCGATGAAGTGCGCAGATTACGCGCCTTCGAGACACCCACTCAAAAATCACGCCGCAAAGCCAAAAATAATGCCAAGCGCGCAAAGATGAAAATTCGTTTTCAACTGAACCTTTCCTAAGCTCCTTGCCTAGGGTCATTATCGTCGGCTGCGGTTTCCTCGGGGAGGCCGCAGCCGATTTTTTTTCGGCGGACGGCTGGGATGTTCTCGGCCTGTGTGCCCGCGCGGAATCGGCGGCCCGTTTGTCCGGCAAACCCTATGAAGTGCGCGCGATGGACATCACGCGCGAGGTCACCACGGATGCGTCCTGGCGCGGGGCGGACGCTCTCGTGCATTGCGCGAGTTCGGGCCGCGGCGGCGAGGAGGCCTATCGTGCGGTTTATCTCGAGGGCCTGCTCAATGTCCTCACCGCCTTCCAGCCCCGGCGGACGCTTTTCACCGGCAGCACGTCCGTCTATGCGCAGACCGATGGTTCCCGGGTGGACGAAACCAGTGAGACAAAACCGGATCGGGCCACCGGGAAAATCCTGCGCGAGGCCGAGGGCGTGGCCCTGGCCTCCGGCGGCTACGTGGCGCGGCTCTCCGGCATTTACGGCCCCGGACGCTCCGTGCTCCGGCGGAAGTTTCTGGCCGGCGAAGCCGTCATCGAAGGCGACGGCGCGCGCTGGATCAACCAGATTCACCGCGACGATGCCGCCCGCGCCATCAGGCATCTTTTCACCACCCGCACGGCGACCGGAATCTACAATGTGAGCGACAATACGCCCGCGACTCAACGGGAAGTCTATGGCTGGCTGGCGGAACATTTTCATCAGCCCCTCCCCCCGGCCGGCGAACCGGACCTCGATCGCAAGCGCGGCTGGACCAGCAAACGGGTCAGCAATGCGAAATTGCGTGCGACGGGATGGCAGCCGGTTTTCCCCGGCTACCGCGACGCTCTGGCCTCGCTGGCATGATCCACCGCTTCGCCCTCACGGTGGAATCCGCGGCCATCGACGCCAACGGCCACGCCAATAATGTCGAATATGTCCGTTGGATGCAGCAGGCCGCCATCTCCCACGCCGAGGCCGCGGGATGCACGGAAGCGACGAAGGCGGCCGGCGCGACCTGGGTCGTGCGCAGTCATCACGTGGAATTCCTCCGCTCCGCCCGCGAGGACGACCGGCTCACCGTTCTCACCTGGGTTTCCACTTTGCGGCGGTCGAGTTCGCTGAGGAAATATCTCATCGTCCGCCGTGACGAAATCCTGGCGCGGGGCGAAACGGTTTGGGTTTTCGTGCATGGTCAAACCGGCCGCCCGCTCGCCATTCCCGCCGCGGTGTCCTCGGTCTTCGTGCTGGTTCCGAAGGAAAAGGAGCCTCAACGGCAAGCACCGTAGATTTTCACACCAGGTCCAAACGCGTCCACTCCTGCTGCCGATGGTAGTTCAATTCCTCGTGCGCGGAGGTGGAGGAAAGCACCGGCGGCGATTTCTCATCGGCGTAGTCATACCGGCCGAACGAGGCCAGAAGCGCCATTCCGCTTTTCCGTTCGCCCGGGATTCCCAGCGAGGCCAGGGGAACGCGCGCCCGGATGGCCCAACCCCCGGACACCGTGCGGATGGAGAAATCAAAAATCGGCGCGTCAATCATGTAGTCCTTCAATGTGTTCTGGCCACTGCGCAGATCCTGGATCGCTTGACTGCCCGGAAAACGAAGCTGCAGGCGATGGCCCTTCGGCGTGATGTGGAGTTCCAGATACTCCTCGCGTTCCAGATCACGCAGAAAAATCTCGAAGACATCACCCAGGCTCCACAGAAGTTGGTTGTCCCCCGTGGCCGCGGTGAAAAGAGCATCGTCCTGCAAGTGGGCCAGGATCACCAGCGCATCAGGCTGCCACCCGATCCGCACCGTGCCGGGACGAAAGTTCTCCTCGGGCTTTTCCCTCCAGGCTTGGCCCAGAGCGAGCGATGGCGCATGCTCAAAGGCGGTGGCAACGGACTCCCAATCGGATTCTTCAAAGGGCGCAAGCAGTGGAATATTCATCAGTCCCACAGCTGTAGCGCAAAATGCCTCCGTATTTCCATCGGATTCCGCCATCTGGCGCATCACCCGCGAACAGGTCCTGCTCCTCGGGGGACCCGCCGCCGCCATTTTGCAAGTTGCCCACCCGCAAGTCGCGCTCGGCGTGGCGGCGCACAGCGATTTCCGCAACGACTCGCTCGGGCGTCTCCGTCGCACCCTCGATGCCGTTTACACCATCACCTTTGCCCCCCGGTCCGAAGGGGAAGCCATGGCCGCACGTGTGCGGGCCACCCATGCCCGCGTGCAGGGCGAAACGCCGCAGCGGTATTCGGCTTTTTCGCCCGACGCACAAATGTGGGTGGTGGCGACACTCGTTCAACTCAGCATCGAAATGTTCGGGCGATTCGTGGCGCCGTTGCCGGCTTCCGCCTGCGAATCGTTCTATCGCGACATGCGGGTGTTCGGAGTTTTCTTCGGGCTGCCCGTTAGTCATGGACCCCGGAATTGGAGCGAGTTCACCGACTACTACCACGGAATGCTGGAAGGGGATCTGCTCGGCAGTCTGCCCATCAGCGCGGAGTTGGCGCGGTCCATCGCTTATCCGCGCAGGCCCGCCCTGCTGCGCGCGCTCTGGCCGCTCTCCGGCTTGGCCGCGCGCGAGTTTCT
Organism: Chthoniobacter flavus; assembly: GCA_945860745.1. Taxonomy (GTDB): domain Bacteria; phylum Verrucomicrobiota; class Verrucomicrobiia; order Chthoniobacterales; family Terrimicrobiaceae; genus CAMASH01. Next base: position 4,510 of record CAMASH010000139.1, read on the forward strand.
GCCCTCGCCCCTGCGCGAAAAGCTCGGACTCCCCAGCACGCCCGCCACCCGCCTGGGCCTGGCGGTGTTGGATGCCGTTCTGCCCGCACTCATTCCCGTGCTGCCGCCGTCCTGGCGCTTCGCCAAAAAGTACCGGCTGGCCAGCCGCTGAGTTTGAGCCCCGGTCTCATTTGAACCCGCGCAGCGATCCGGGGTTGTTCCATCGCCACGGAAGCTTAGGCTGGAGGACATGAAGCGGGATTCCAAAAATTGCGTCATTCGCGAGGTCTCCAAGATCCTCGCCGAAGAGCCGCGCCTGGAAGCCGTGGCCTTGAGCGCGCACGAAAAAAAACTCTCCATCGCCACGCTCGGTGGCGACGAAAATGATCGTCTGGCCGGGCGCGTTTCCCAAGCCGTCAGCGAGGGCGAGGAAGAGTGCGGTCAGCTTAATTCCGAAGGAAATTGCGCCGTCTGCGGAGAGAAACCCTCCGGTCAGATCCAAGGCCAGCGGGTGGTCTTGAAGACCATCCACGGCAGCACCCTTATCGAAAAACAAACCTGTTCGACGGCAATCTCCTTTTGGCGTTGGGTCGCCCTGAAGTGGCCCAAATACGCTCCGCGCGAACACAAGCCCTTCGCTGCCGATGGTCCTGACGATGACGAATGGAAAACCATGGCCCTGCTCGCCGGAGGCTGCCTGGTCTTTGGCCTGCTCGGCATCACCGCCGAATCCCTCTTCAAAAACGAAACCGCCTCGATCGGCCTCTACCTGGCGGCCTATCTATGCGGTGGCTGGGACGCCGCCAAGGACGCCTGGGAGCGCGTGCGCAAGGCCCAGCTCGACGTGCATTTTCTCATGCTGGCGGTGGCCATCGGCGCGGCCTCCATCGGCGCGTGGCGCGAAGGAGCCCTCCTCCTCTTCCTCTTCTCCGCCTCCGGGGCCATGGAACATTACGCCATGGGACGGACCAAGAAGGCCATCAGCGCCCTCTTCCGCGAAGCCCCGAAAACCGCCCGCGTCCTGCGTTCCGGCCGGGAGGAAACCATTCCCGTCGAGGATCTCCTGCCCGGCATGATCCTCCTCCTCACCGCCGGCGAACAAATTCCCGCCGACCTCGAGGTGGTCAAGGGCGCGACCGACTGCGACGAATCCAGCCTCACCGGCGAATCCCGCCCCGTGCCCAAACAACCCGGCGACACCGCCCTGGCCGGCACCATGAATCTCTGGGGTGCCATCGAGGGCAGGGTCCTGCGCAAGGCCAGCGAGAGCGCCCTGCAAAAAATCATCACCCTCATCCAGGACGCCCAGGGCATGAAGGCCCCCTCGCAGAAATTCACCGACAAATTCGGCACCGGCTACACCTGGGCCGTCCTGGCGATCTGCGCCGTGATGTTTTTCGTCTGGTGGTTGGCTTTCAAACTTCCCCCGTTCCTCTCCCTGCCCGGAACCCCCAGCGCGTTCTACCGCACCATGACCCTCCTTGTCGTGGCTTCGCCCTGCGCCCTCGTCCTCTCCGTGCCGTCCTCGATCCTCTCCGCCATCGCCAGCGGCGCGCGGCGCGGCATCCTCTTCCGCGGCGGGGCCGCCATCGAAACCCTGGCCGGAGTCCAGGTCGTCGCCCTCGACAAAACCGGCACCCTCACCTCCGGTGATCTCACCTTGGAAAAGCTCGAATGCCTGCAAGGCGCCGCACACGATT
>CAMASH010000140.1 GCA_945860745.1 Chthoniobacter flavus
GCGCTTGCGTGGTGATGTTGGCGATGTTGGGAATCGCAATGGCCGCAATGATAGCGATGACCGCGATGACAACGAGGAGCTCAACAAGGCTGAAGCCGTGCTGGCCGGACAATGGGGATTTATTTTTCATAACACGGACAGTATGCCGGCCGATCCTGCGACAGGCAAATTGAGGGAATACGTAAATCGAACGGGGGGAAACCTGTAGGAAATCCGCGCAACGTCGCGTAATTCTTGAGCCCGTGACGCCGCGAAGTGGAGGGATGCGGGCCCTCGCAGCCCGGGCGGAAGGGGCAAAAAAGAAGGCAGGAGATCAAATGACCTCCTGCCTTGAAAGTGGAAGGCGGATGAGATCCGGCCCCTGGTGTCAGTAGGTGTTAGTCGACGGCGCGTAGACAACCGCTCCACCCGCTGTCGCATTGTTGGTGAGATGTTGGATGGCTCCCAGCTCGTCGGTGGTGGAAAGCCGCGAAATCCCGAAGGTCATGGTCTGACCCCCGTTGACGACAGTAATTCCTGTCTCCAGCGCGGCAATGGCGTTGGCCGGGCTTTGCAAGCTGTTGGTCGCGCCCGCCGCTTTGGCCGCCGAGGCCACCGAGGCGATATTCTGGGCATTGCGCTGGTCCTTCGAGTACCGCGCTTGCGTGGTGATGTTGGCGATGTTGGGAATCGCAATGGCCGCAATGATAGCGATGACAGCGATGACAACGAGGAGCTCAACAAGGCTGAAGCCGTGCTGGCCGGACAGTTTGGATTTATACTTCATAACATGGCCATTATGCCGGTCGATCCTGTGACAGGCAAATTAAGGGAATGCGTAAATCGAACGGGGGGAACCCTGTAGGGAATCTGCGCAACGTTGCGTGAAGCTCATCGGGGGGCGCATCTCCGAAAGTTGCCACAACCGGCCGTGAGCGCGCTTGGCGCGGATCGGGACGCACACGGCGACACCGCGCCGTGGCTCCAAAATCAAGGCTCCTTCCACCCTTTGGGCCCGCGGGAGCCGCCCCGCGGTGTCGGGGCGGCTTCGCCGCCATTTTGCAACTTCGGGAGATGCGCCCCTCAGGGTTCGATGATGTGGTTGCGGATGGCATATCGCACCAATTCGCTGATGGAATGCAGTCCCAACTTGCGCATGACGGCGGCGCGGTGCGTTTCGGCGGTCTTGACGCTGATGCCGAGCGTGGCCGCAACTTCCTTGTTGCTCTTCCCTTCGGCCAAAAGCTGGATGATTTCCCGTTCGCGCCCGCTGGGTTTTTGCTGGCCGTCCGGGGGAGGGCGGGGAACGTCTTTTTTCCGGAACCCTTCCAAGATGACTTCCGAAAGCTTGGAGCTGAAGTAATGCGATCCGGAGGCCACCGTGCGGATAGCAGTCACCAAGTGCCGGCCGGCATCGGATTTCAGCAGATAGCCATGCGCCCCCGCATTGAAGACCTCATGCACAAGCTGCTCGACCTCATGCATGGTGAACATGAGGATTTTGGTCTTGGGCTGGGCCTTCAAAATCTGCCGCGCCGCTTCGATCCCGTTCAGTCCGGGCATGCTGATGTCCAGAATGGCAATGTCGGGCTTGATCTTCGTCACGAGGTCCACGGCATCGCGGCCGATGGTTGCCTCGCCGCAAATCTCCATATCGGGCTCGTTAGCGACGAGATTCTTCACGCCCTGGCGGACGATTTCGTGATCATCCGCGATGACGATCTTGATAAGCTTGGCTGACATAACGCACCGGAAGCCTGTCAAAAAGACCAAGCGAAACGAAGATTTTTTTACCGTGGATTACGCGGATCGGGCGGAGGGGAGGTTTTTTATCCGTGCCATCCGCGCCATCCGCGTAATCCGCGGTTAGAAGGCCTTTTCTTCCGGCTTTTCCCCAAAGTCTTTGGTCTCCCCGAGGGTCAGTCGGACATTGAGGGTGACGCCGAGCGGGGAATTTTCGATGTCCAGCTTCCCGCCGAGATTCGCCAACCGCTCACGCATGCCGGCCAGTCCGACGCCAGGCCGGATTTCCGGCGCAACGGCGGCACCCTCCTCATCAATCAAAGTCTCCCCTTCAAAGCCGTGGCCGTTGTCGCGGATCTCGAGATTCACGAACCGTCCTTCGCGCTGCAGCGTCACCCAGGCGTGATCGGCCCCGGAGTGGCGGTAGATATTGGTCATGGCTTCCTGCACCACGCGGAAGAGGGGCATTTCGACGTCGCTTTCGAGGCGGGGAAAATCCCCCTCGATATTCACCGTGGCGGCGATGCCGGTCCGTTTGGCAAAGCCATCGGTGAACCACTTGATGGCAAAGACCAGACCCACTTCGTCGATCAGCGGGGGGTGCAACAAGTAGGAAATGTTGCGCAGTTCGCGCGAACATTCCCCCGCAATCTGCCGGGTCTCGGCCACAATCTGCGCGGCCTTGGGATGCGATTTTGCCAGCATGGGCTCGAGCAGACTCATGTTCATTTCCAAGGCAGAAAGATTCTGCGCGGTGGAATCGTGCAACTCGCGGGCAATGCGGCGGCGCTCTTCATCCTGGAGGCGCAGAAGCTTGGCCGAGAGCTTGCGCAACTCCCGTTCCCCGGAGACCCGCTCGCTGATGTTGCGGAAATTGAGCTGGATAAATCGCCCGCCCGCCATGTCGTAACCCGAGCACCGCAACTCGATGAAAAGCGCGGAACCATCGGCGCGCTCCAGGCGGCATTCGTTGCGGAAAGGCGCCCGGTGACCCACGGAGGCGTCTGCCCGGCGATAGTAGTTCACGATGTCAAGGCAGGGCGCGAAGACTGCCAATTGATCGAAGGGAGCCCCGAGCACCTCCGAACCCGCCAGCATCATCATGCGACAAAGACCCGGATTGACGTCCGAAATGAGCAGGCTTTCCCTCTCAACCAGCAGGATGCCATCGGATGCTGTCTCAAAAAGGCGGCGGAAACGGCGTTCCGCTTCGAGCATTTGTTTCTGGGCTTCAATCTGAGCCGTGATATCGGCGGCCACCCACTGCCCGCCCTGAGAAACCCCCTCGGGGGAAAAATTCTTTCGCAAGGTGCTGCGGAACCAGAGCCTCGTTCCGTCGGAAAAATCCATTTCGTGGGTGTAAGTCGCCAGCGGCTTCTCCCGGGACAATTGCCCGAAGCGGGCGGTCAGATCGGCGGCCGCCTTGGGCGGAAGAATTTCTCCCAGCGCCTGACCGGCCGGAAAGGATTCCCCCAGCCCGAACCTGCGGGCGAAGACCTGATTGGAAAACGACAGTTTTTCCTCCGCATCGAAACGGCAGATTATTTCCGTCTGATCCTCCACCACGGCGCGGTACCGGGATTGCGTGCTTTGCAGAAGGACCGCCAGTCCCTCGATGCTTCTGGCCAGGGCCCCCAGTTCATCCGCGCCTTTGAAATCCAGCCGCACCGGCAGCCGACCGGAACGTTTCTCGGCATCCAGTTTGTTGGTCAGGTCCTTGATGCGGGCCAGAATGGTGCGGTCCAGCAGAGCCCAGACCACCAGCACAAGGGCACCGCCGGCCAGACAGATTCCGGTGAGGAAAATCTGAATGGCCCGGAGACCCTGCTCGCGCAAAGGACGCGGCTGGGAAATGCTGACATAACCGAGCGGGCTGCCATCCAGGCCTTGGATCAAGCGGTGTCCGGTGATCTGACTGCTGTCCTCCGCTTCGATGACAATCTCCTGGGAGTTCAGCAAATCCACGATGTCCCGGCCGGTGACTTCGCTCACCCGGGTGCTTTTGAAAGTGTGGAATTTGATCGTGGCGGAGAAAAGGCCCTCTAAAAATCCCCAGGTATCGCGGCCCAAAAGTTTTCCTCCCACCAGCGTTCCCCGGGCACCCTCCGGCCAGGCAAACTCGACCGGGAAAACCGCCACGGAGCAAAGTTGTTCGCCCAGCAGGAGATAGCCCGTCCGATTTCCCGTGTTCGCCGTCACCGTTTCCAGGGCGCGGCTGATGCGTTCCGGGGTGGGCCGCTTGTCCCCGGCGGCCGCGGGCCGGCAGACCAGCCGGGCCGGCTTTCCCCCTTCGTCAAAAAGGGAAAGAAAGTCGATGTTGAGTTCCTGCAGGATGGCCGGGGTGATCGTTCCCAGATCGGTCTCCGGCGTCTGGTCCGGGGAGAATCTGGCCGCCGATGGTGAACCGGCCCATTCCCCCACGGTGACTTCAAGCGGTTTCGACTCGCGGGCCAGCACGGTGGCAAACCGTTGCAACATGGCCTTCATCTCCCTCTGCTCCGTCAGATTGAATTCCCGGAAAATAATCAACTGGGTCAGCGCGATCACCGCGCCAAGGAGCAGCAGGGAAGCCGCCAGGAAGATGGCCAGCGCCTTGGAATAGACGGTGGCCGTGAAAAATCTCACGAGCCGACCGGCCGGGCCACCGGCACCGCGCCGCCCGCTTTCTTGGGCAGAATCACTTTGCTCAGGTTGAAGATCGGGCCGTAGATGGCGTAAACCAGAAACCCGACAATCAACCCCATGATGACCAGCATGATGGGCTCGAGAATCTTGTCGATCTGACCGGCGATCAGGTCGAGATCTTCCTCATAATCCAAGGCAATCTCGTCGAGCATTTCATTGATGCCGCCGGTCTCACCCGCCATCTGGACCACCGCCGCCGTGGTGCGTCCATCGGGACCGAGCCGGTGGGATTCCATGAGAAAACTCTCGGGCAGGGAGAGGCCATCGTGGACATGGTCCCGCACGGAGAGGAAAAAGTTTTCAAACTCCACGTGGTTGGAACTCTTCGCCGCAATTTCCAAAGCGACGACGATGCGGACGTTGGCCTGCAGGAGCATGGCCAGACAGCGAAAGCTGACCATGGCGGCGGACTTGCGGATGATGTTCCCCACCGTGGGCATCCGGGTCAGGGCGATCTGCACCCGGGGGATGCGATAAAGGCGTCCGGCATATTTGAAAAAAACCATCAGTCCGACGATGGGAATGGCGGCCAGGTAGGGCTGCTGCAGAAGGATGTCGGAAAACTTCATCATGATGATGGTGGGCACCGGCAGCTTGGCATTCATCGCGCCATAGAGCTTCGAGATGGCGGGCACGAGGGTGAAGCTCATCACGATGGTGACGACGACGGCGAGAAAGAGCACGATCGCCGGGTAAATGAGACCGGCCTTGAGTTTCTTCAGGACCCGCTGCGACTTGCGTTTGGCATGGGCGATCTGACGGAAAATCTCGTGAATCTGTCCCGATTCCTCCCCGGCCTTGAGCAAGGCCACCACATCGTCGGAAAACAAATCCGGGTGCATGGCAAAGCAATCGCTGAGTTTGTCGCCATTGAGGATATGCTGGGAGATTTCCGCCACCGCCCCGCGATAACGCGGGGTCTTGAGGCGGCTGGCCATGAGCTCCAGGCTCTTGATGGTGGAGATGTTGCGCTCCAGGCAGCGGGCCAGTCCGGCGAAAAGGGAGGCCATTTCGTCATTGGACGGTTTTTTGCCCGTCAGACGGTGGATGGCTTCGTCCAACCCGACAATATCATGCACGACCGCGGTCTCGTTGGGAGCCTTGCCCGAACCCAGCACGGCCTTGGCGTCGTCGTCGGTATCCACCACGACTTGAAACGACTTCGCGGTGTAAATGTTGGTCAGGGTGACATTCTTAAGCATAACCGGAAGAGGGAAGTGCGCTGAAGGCGTTACCGCGTGGCCGGTCGCACCACGACCAGGGTATTGGTCCGGCTGACCGTTGTGCTGGCGTTGGCCCCCCTTCCTGTATGAAAGACCACGGAGTTTGTGGCAATCTCCATATTGACCCCCGACGGGCTGGTGGTCCCGGTGGTGAAGGTGAGGGACCTCACATTGGGCTCAGGCGGGATGATGTTCGTGATCGTGTCGGGATCGAGCCCCAATTGATACAGGCGCCCCGCTTGTTCCTGCATGTTCAAAGCGCGCGCGGCCAGGGCATTGGATTCCTCCTGGGTGGTCATGGTCAGGGCCAGAACCGAGGCGGCCGCGATGCCTGCGGCCACGATGGAGGCCGCGATCAGCACTTCGATCAAGGTGTAGCCGCGGCGGTTCATTGCCGGTAAACCTCCAGCCAGCCGACGCGGTC
>CAMASH010000141.1 GCA_945860745.1 Chthoniobacter flavus
CAGGGTTGGTGTATGGTTTGCTATCTACCCAAGGTAGCTTTGCAACCTTGGGCTGCGGGATGCAGCCACGTTGTGGCACAGAAGCTTACATGTTCCCAAAAAACGCCGATCGGGAGATCCCTCAGAAATTTGTCCCGCACCCTTCGTGACAAACGAAACGGCCTGCTTCGCGAAGAAACAGGCCGTGAAAAATTTTGCCCCGCAATGCCGTTTCGGCGCATATCCCGTTCCCTCAGATGAGAGTGGATGACCACCGAAGAACGCGCTGACTTCCAGTGAAGGCATGCCATTGCGCCCTTCGGACAAGCCTCCGGGATGATATTTATTTATCGGTCCGGGAGTTTGCGGCGTGTAATCGCGAACACCGCAGGGCAAATCGTTTGTCCGCCTTTTTCAATCAGGCGAACGAAAATTGATGAGAGAACTATTCGCGGAAATCAACGGCCAGCTTCGCTTTCAGCCCTTGCTTCAATCGCTCACAGGCGGCGTTCACTTCCTCGCTGGTGAGCGTCCTCCCCACCGCGCGGAATGTCAAGGAGATCGCAATGGATTTGCGGTCCGCCGGTAATTTTTCGCCCGAGGCATCGGTGAAAACATCAAAGGGTTCGACGGTCGCCAGCAAGTCTTCCTTCGCCTCGCGCAGGACATTTTCAATATCCGCATAGGCCAGTGGCAAGGGACACACCAGCGCCATGTCGCGGGTCACAACGGGAAACTTCGGAATCTCTTGAAAATCGCGCCGGCCGCCAAGCTCGCGCAGTGCGGCAATGGATATCTCCAGGGTCAGGACCGGTCCTGTCGCATCGAAGGCCCTTGCGGCCGAGGGGGACAACTGACCGATCACGCCAACGGGCCGTCCGTTAACCAACGCTTCCGCCGCCAAAGCCAGCGGCGGCTTCGCGTCAATTTTTTGAAACCTCAAATCCGCCGGAACCAGCGTCTCGAAGATCCCTTGCGCATCATGCCAGTCCCAGGCGCGAACTTTCTCACCGCGCCATCCGCCGGGAGAAGTCAGCCCGTGCAAAACAACCGCCAGCGTGCCGGACTCCTCATCACCGGACGTTTGAAATGTCCGCCCGATTTCGTAAAGCCCGATGCTCTTCGCCCCCTGCCGGATATTCCGCTCCAGCGCAGAGAGCAATCCGGGGAGCAAGCTCGTGCGCAAAAACGCCTGATCCTCACCCAGCGGATTACGCAAACGAATCGCGGGAGTTTCCTGCCAAAGCATCGCTTCGGAAACCAATGTGCTGGTGCGGGCCTCGCTCAAACCCTGGGCGGCCAGCTTTTGCCGCAGCGCGATTTGAAAATCGTAAACCGCGTCCGCTTCGCCGGGAAGGGCCGGAGCCGCCACAATGCGGCCGGGAATTTTTTCCATTCCGATGACCCGCGCGATTTCCTCGATCAGATCCACTTCGCGGGTCAGATCCTGACGGAACGAGGGAATGTCCCACCCCGTCTCGGTTTTGCGCAAACCGAAGCCGGACAAAATTTCCTCCACCCTTGGCGCGGGAAGGTCCGTGCCCAGCAAGGCGGCGACGCGTTCGAATCGCAAGGGAACTGTGCGGCGGAAAACAGGCGCGGCATTATCGATTTGCAATGCCTCCGGATTGAAACCGAAAATTGACCCCTCCCCCATGCCCACTCGGAAATGGCCGGGCGTTCCCCCCGCCAGTTCGGCAAGCAAAGCCGCGGCGCGCTGGGAGGCGGTGATCACACCTGCAGAATCCACGCCGCGCTCAAACCGATAACTTGAATCACTGCTCAACCCCAGCGTGCGCGAGGTTCGCCGGATTTCCACCGCCTCGAAGCAGGCGCTTTCCAAAAGGATATTGCGCGTTTCCGCTGTCACTCCGCTGGTTTTTCCGCCCATCACGCCAGCCAGAGCGAGGGCACCTTTGGCGTCGGCAATGACGACATCCGTCGGAGCCAGCTTGTAGGTCCGATCATCAAGGGCGAGGAATTCCTCTCCTTCGTGGGCCATGCGCACGCGGATTTCGCCGTCCAGCTTGTCTGCGTCGAAGGCATGCAGCGGCTGGCCCGTTTCCAGCATGACAAAATTCGTCACATCGACCACGTTGTGGATTGCGCGCAGACCGACCGCTTCCAGTTTCCGCTTCAACCAGTCCGGGCTCGGGCCGACCTTGACCCCGGCAATGGCCAGAACGGTGTAAAGCGGAGATTCCGGCGCCTCGACGCTGACCGGTCCCCTATAGTCCCCCACTGTCGGCGAGGGCGGCGGAAGGCGCAGTTCGCGTCCGGTCAGGGCCGCCACTTCGCGCGCGATGCCGATGTGGCTGAGCAAATCCGCCCGGTTCGGCGTGATCTCCAAATCAAGCACGGTGTCGCCGGGAAAAAGATCCGAAAACGGCGAACCCACCGGGGCGTCTTCCGGGAGAATCAAGAGGCCATCCGCACCCTTGGGTAATCCAAGTTCCTCCGCGCTGCACAACATGCCCTCGCTCTCGACTCCGCGCAGCTTGCCGACTTTGATTTTAAAATCCCCCGGCAGCACCGCACCGGGCAGCGCCAGCGGAACCTTGTCTCCGACCTGGTAATTCTTGGCCCCGCAAACAATCTGCCGCGGCAGACCCGAGCCATCATCGACTTTGCAAACGCTGAGGCGGTCGGCATTGGGATGTTGGCTGGACTCCAGAATCTGCGCCACAACGACCTTGGGAATGGCCACGCCCAGGGTCAGCACATTTTCGACCTCCACGCCGGCGAGCGTGAGCAAATCGACCAGTTCCGGCACATCAGCCGGCAACTCGACGAATTCCCGAAGCCAGTTCAGGGATACTTTCATGCCGGAAATTGTTGCAAGAACCGCAGATCATTTTCCACCAGCATGCGGATGTCCGAAATGTGGGTGAGATTCATGGCCAGGCGGTCAAGGCCGAAGCCGAAGGCAAAGCCCGTCACTTGATCCGGGTCGTAAACACGGTCGCCGCGCTTCTGGCAGATCTGCTCAAACACCGCCGGATCCACCATGCCGCAGCCGGCCAACTCCATCCATTTGCCGCCCAGCGCCCGGGCGCGAATGTCGATCTCGTAACTCGGTTCGGTGAACGGAAAAAAATGCGGACGGAACCGCATCTGCGTTTCCGGTCCGAAGAGTTCCCGGAAGAAAAACTCCAGCGTCCCCTTCAAATCCGCCACGGAGACTTCGCGGTCCACATAGAGGCCCTCCATCTGATTGAACTGGGCCAGATGCGTCGCGTCCACTTCGTCGCGTCGATAGGCCGCCCCTGGCGCGATGATGCGCACAGGCGGAATCTGCGATTCCATCGTCCGCACCTGCACGGTGGAAGTATGCGTCCGCAGCAGGCGTCCGTCGGGCAGATAGAAGGTGTCCTGCTCATTGCGCGCCGGGTGATCGGCCGGCGTGTTGAGCGCGTCAAAACAATGCCACTCCGTTTCGATGTCGGGTCCGTCAGCCAGGACAAATCCCATGCGGCGGAAAATGCGCACCGTCTGGTCGAGAAGCCGGGTCAGCGGATGAATCGAGCCTGTTTCGCGTGGCGTGCCCGGCAGGGTGATGTCGAGCGTGGCCAGGGCGGCGGAATCCGCCGCGGCGGCCAGGGTTTGCTCCTTGGCCTCCAACGCAGCGTTGACCGCCTGACGCAGTTCGTTCAGCAATTTGCCAATGCGCGGACGATCCTCCTTCGCCACCTCGCGCATGGCCTCGCTCAGACGGGTGATCTCCCCGCTTTTTCCCAGATAGGCGACGCGCGCGGCGTCGAGCTCTTTGCGGGCAGCCACAGCCACAATGGCCGCCACCGCCACCGTTTGCAGGGATGCGATCCGGTCTTCCATGGAAGAGACTGGTAGGGACGGCTGACCCCAGCCGTCCTTCGACGGACGCGTGATTCACGCGTCCCTACCAATGGCAACCTAGGCCGCCGTGGCCGTTTCCTTGGCCTTCGACTCGTAAGCCGCCTTGGCCTGATCGACGATCTGTTTGAACGTCGCCTCGTCCGTCACAGCCAGATCGGACATGACCTTGCGGTCAAGCGTGATGCCGGCGACCTTGAGGCCTTCAATAAAGCGGTTGTAGCTGATGCCGAGGGCGCGGACGGCGGCGTTGAGACGCACGATCCAGAGCGCACGGAAATTGCGTTTGCGGGTTTTGCGGTCGCGATAGGCCCAGTATTTGGCCTTCATCTGCGCATCTTTCGCATAACGAAAGAGCTTGGAGCGGCGTCCGCGGTAGCCTTTGGAGGCGTCGATGACCCGTTTGCGGCGTTTGCGGCTGGCGGGCGAGTTGGTTGCACGTGGCATGTCTTACATCCCCGTCACCTTGCGGCGCGGGGCTCCTTGGAACCGGCTGTTTTTTGTTAAGATCCGTGGACTCACCAGTTCCGTGATCCCCGAAAAAATTCAGGGAAGTCCGGCGGATCAAGATGTGTTTCTAACCGAAGGGCAGGCAGGCCATGACCCGGGCTACGTCGCTGGGTTTGACGACGGCAGCCTTGCCGAGCTTGCGCTTGCTCTTCGACGATTTGCATTCCAGCAAATGGCGACGACCCGCACGCGAGCGCAGGATCTTGCCGGTGCCGGTGATCTTGAAACGCTTGGCGGCGGATTTGCGCGTTTTATTGCGAGGAGTCTTCTTAGGCATGGGAAAGGGGTGGAAAACTAGCGGAAAATCCCGAACTGGCAAGGGAAACTTTCCCGCCGTGAAAAGGGACAGACCGGAAATGGCAAAAATCAAGTTCTCCCGGCGCGGGCGGCGGCGCCTATCCAGCCGAAAATCATGAGGTCGTCGCCGCCAAAACGCAGCAACTCCCGGCGCGATGGGGTTTCCCCGGCCACCGGATGGACGCTTCACTTGGAACGACCTGAGGTTCAAGCCGAAGGCGGGCATGGCAAAACCCCGCCAGAGCCGCATCCCCGCTTGACCGCCGAAAAGTGTGACTCAATACTGTGTCACACTATGCCAGCCACCGTCACCATTCGCGAACTCCGGGGCGCTTTTCCAAAAGTGAAACACCTTTTGGAAACCGAGGGCTCTGTCATCGTTTCGGATTACGGGGAGCCAAAATATCTTTTGACGCTTTATACCCCTCCCCCGGCGGGTTCCCCGCCGAAGAAAAACTACCTGGCCCGCCTGGCCGAACATCAGCCCCGGCCCCTGAGTAAGGCCAGAGCAAGCGCCCTGCATGAAGAAAACCGCGGAAGCCGCTAAGCCGCCCTACGCCGATCCCGGCGCACTGCTCAAGCTCTATCTCCGCGAACCGGAATCTGCCGCCATGTGCGCGTGGCGGACCCGAAACCCCGGGGCCCTGGCGGTCACGCATCACAGCCGGATGGAATTGATCAACGCCCTCGGCCTGGCGGTCTGGCGGGGCGATCTTTCCCCCATCGCCGGCCGGGACGCACTGGCCTCCCTGGATGAGGATTTTGCCGCGGGCCGTTACCGGCAGGCCGACGTGCTCTGGAGAGCGACCTTGAACCGGGCGGCGGAGCTTGCCCGGGAATATTCCCCGCAGCTCGGCACGCGAACACGGGATATCCTTCAGGTCGCCTGCGCCCTCGAACTCCAGCACCGGAGCTTTCTGACCTTTGACCTCCGCCAACGCAAACTGGCGCTCGCCGTCGGATTGAAAGCCATCACACCGGGAACGTGACCCAGGATTTTGTCCAGAGAGGAATGGCCCGCGCTTTTTCCTCAGCGCGACCCAATCCCGCCCCGCGCCGCGGCAATCGCGGCCTCATCGTCCCACGCTACGGGAGAGATCGACGGGTCAGGATTTTCTCCAAGTCCCGGCCGGTCGCATCGGCGGTGAGGAAACGCGGCCCGGTGGCGGAAACCGGATCGCCCTCCCTCGCACAGGCCAGCAGGGCTTCTTCGATCCCGTCGAAAAACGGATCGTTCGGATAGGGGGGCCCCATGAAGGCATTGCAAAGACAACCATCGC
>CAMASH010000142.1 GCA_945860745.1 Chthoniobacter flavus
AATCCTGCGGGAGCGGAGGGTTCCATTGTCCGTTGGCGTAGGTTGATTGCTGCACCAACCGCTGATTGCTCCTGTCATTGAGTGTGAGCCGAAAATCGCCCTGATTGTCGAGCACGACTGCAAAATAGTATTGCCCCATACCAGACGCCACAGTCTCTTGCGTTGCGGTTTTGCTGAGGGCCTGAAAAACATCCGTTCGTTTGCCATCGGTCGCGTATTCGGCGAGCCATTCGCCCGCGTTGGACGGGCTCTCCTGGGCCCATGCGATCCAAGCAGGGGACCATGTCCCAACTTTATCTTGAGGAATGATTCCGCCACCTCCTGTTACCAGGTAATTGACCGCATCACGGCGCGGCATTGTTTGCGCGGCGGTAGCAATCGCGCTATCGAGCGCTGATCTAACACTGGCATTTTTCAGCCACGCTTCGCCCAAGCCGCCGGCAAGCTGTTGGAGGAGTTCGCCACGAATAACGCCTTTCGCATAGCTGTTTTCTCTGATCCCGCGAATCAACGACAGAGCCATGGGGACGTCAGATGGAGGTTCAGGTAGCAGCGCTTTCAACATGGGGCCGAGCTCATCTTGGGGTAACTGCCCTAGCATCGCAGTCACTGCTTGGTCGTAGGCGGTGGGGATTTCGACCAGGGAATTGACCCAATCGATCATGTCGTCACGGCGGCCATTGTTGACTAGAGACGAGGTGATCGACTTCACAACCGCATAGAGTTCCGCAGCGTCCGTGAGGCTGCGCGCCCATTGGGTGGCCTGTTGAGGATCCAATTTGGCCCAGTGTCCGGCAAGTTCGTTGAGGCTGCCAAACTCTCTCGCCAATTCGATCGCTTTGGCCGGATCGCTGGCCACCGCTCCCGCCGCGAATTTCGCCATCAGCGCGGTATACATCGTCTCCCCATCCTCCCACCCTGCATCGAATTTTTGTCCGTCCCACTTCTTCAAGTTCTCGAAGAGGGACAGCCCCTCCTGCATATTTTTTGCGCCAAGTTGAAAGGCAATGCCTCCGGTCAATCCCAAGAAACTCCAACATTCCTCCGGGGAAAGGCTTTCGATCGCCCACCTGCTGGCGATAAGCGGGTTCTTCATCCCCCAGGCCTGTAGGCTCTCGAGCCACTTCCATCTTTCATTCTCGTCGCTGGGACCGGGAGCGCCGGGAGGCTCATTCGCGTCCACGGCTGCCCGCAAACGACGCTTTATTAATGGATCCGGCCGGTCAGTTCCGGAAATGCCCGCTGTTCCGGTTTGTGCTGGATCCGTTGCCGGGGTGCGTCTGATATCGTTTGGTGGCGTCCCGCCGCTCAGCACGAAAGCAGCGATGCACACCAACAATACGGCCGAACCTACCAGCCAGACGGAAAGTCGCACTCGTTGCGTTTTGCCCATTTCGTGATTGCCAGGGAATTGCTTTTGCGTGAAGGCCGTTGTAAGAGCCGGTGGCCAGACAGGAAGCTTGGGAGAATTTTCATCTCACAAGCTTTTTTACACCACACTTGTTTCTTTCCACAAGAAAATCTTGAGGATTTAATGCCACTATCAATAGCAAGTCTGACAAGTCGCCGTGCTCAGCAAATCCCAACCTCGCGTAACACGGGCATTCGACCGACGATTCCTTCGCATGTCCCACACCGGTTGATGATATTTGGAAAATTATGCAGCTGAAGAAAATGGATACGTCGTTGAAAAAATGAAAGAACTCGTCCAACGCTTCCCGGAGAATCCCCTGCTGCAACCTGCCGATGTGCGCCCCAGCCGGTCCGATATGGTTGTCGAGTGCCTGCTCAACCCGGGGGTGTTCCGTTTCCAAGGCAAGATCGGCTTGCTCCTGCGCGTCGCCGAACGTCCCCGCCCGGAAGAAGGCTAGGTCAGCACGCCGGTGCTCGATCCAACCAGTGACGGCGGCATTCGCATCCTGCGGATCCGCCAGGACGATCCCGGCCTGAAGTTCACCGACCCGCGGATCTTCGAATACAATGGACGCGGCTACCTCACCACACTTTCGCATCTGCGGCTCGCGTGGAGCACTGACGGCGTGCGGTTTACCGTCGAAGACAAGCCCACCCTGCTGGGCACCGGGGACCACGAGTCCTTCGGCATCGAGGATTGCCGGGTGGAATTCATCGACGGTCGCTACTGGCTGACCTACACCGCCGTTTCGGAATTCGGTGTCGGCGTCGGTCTGATATCCACGACCGATTGGCAATCGTACACGCGACACGGCATCATCTTTCCCCCTCACAACAAGGACTGTGCTTTGTTTCCCGAAAGAGTCGGGGGCAAATACCGGGCCTTCCAGCGCCCGAGCGGGCTCGGGATCGGCGGGAACTTCATCTGGATCAGTTCGTCGCCGGACCTGCTCCATTGGGGCGGCCACCAGTGCCTGGCCACCACCCGCGCTGGGCAGTGGGATAGTGAACGCATCGGGGCCGGTGCGGCGCCGATCCTGACCGACCGCGGTTGGCTGGCCATCTATCACGGAGCGGATGCCAAAAGCCGCTATTGTCTCGGCGCGTTGCTCTTGGATGCCAAGGACCCGACCCGGGTGCTGGCCCGTTCCATCGATCCCATCATGGAGCCCGTTGCCAACTATGAGCAAACCGGCTTCTTCGGCAACGTCGTCTTCACCAACGGCCACCTCGTCGACGGCGATGAAGTCTCGATCTACTACGGCGCCAGCGACTCGGTCATCTGCGGTGCCAAGGCCTCTCTGGCTGCAATCCTGGCGTCGCTGCCCGCGAGTTAGCCCGGCAAAGCCAGCGCTATCATTTTGGAACCACGGATATCACGGATTTACACAGATAAAAACAAAGGCAATGCTGGAAAAATCAGGCCAAGCCGATCTGCCGTTTGTTTGCCATATTCCATCCGTGCCAATCCGTGTGATCCGTGGTGAATTTTCTTTGTCTTCAGATTTCAATCGCCGTTTTATGGTTTAGGATAACGAATCTCCCCGGGACCAACCGCACCGAACAAATCTTCATGAACAACCGTCTCCCGGGATCCCTCGCGCGCTGCCTCACCGTGCCATCCGGACTGGACCACAAAATGGCGGATTCGGCGAGGGGGTGGGCTGAAAATGCAAGCTGCCAGGGCGCACCTTGCCGCCCAAATCCGCGCGTAAGCGCGGGACTTTGAAAAATCGGCAGCGCGATTTCTCGGCGGGATAGCAATTTCGCGTCCCGGCGCGGCCCTTTTCGTCGCCGACATTACATTAAAAAATGTTTGACTTCCGCTCGTCTGTGGACGGATTTCAAATAACTAGATATTGCTCCATTCCCGCCATCTGCTCCCCAATCCCTCTTCCGCCTCCTGACTATCAAGTTCCGCGCCATTGCACTCACTGTTCTCCTGCTGCTCGCTGCCGCCGCTAATCAACCAAGTATCCCAACCATGAAAATATCCGTTCTCCTTCTCTCAACGCTTATGCTGGCGAGTTCCCTTCCTGGCGCCCAATCCGCGAATCCGGCCGCCCCGGAGAATTCCACTTCGGAGTCTCCTGTTTCAGGCACAAGCGTCCCGATCCCCGATCCCGCCAAGGCCGAAAAGCTCCCCAACGCGTCGCCTATCGCAAACGAAACAGCCGGGCGCGAACTCGAGACCCGGTGGTTTCGCGAGGCACGCTTCGGACTCTTTATCCACTGGGGCGTTTACTCGGTTCACGCCGGTGAATGGAAAGGTAAAAAGCTCTCAACCTTTGTAGAATTTGTCATGCGCGATGCCAAGATCCCCATCGCCGAGTATAAGGAATTAGCCAGGGAGTTCACCGCATCAAAATACGATCCCAAGGCATGGGCGGACTTGGCCAAGGAAGCGGGAATGAAGTATGTGGTCATCACCTCGAAACATCATGACGGGTTTGCGCTCTTTGATTCCGAGGCCAGCGATTGGAACGCGGTCAAAGTTTCGGCTGCCAAACGCGACCTGATTGCGCCCTTGGCTGAAGCGGTCCGGGCCAACGGACTCAGGTTCGGTGTTTATTACTCCCAGGCACAAGATTGGGCAAACGGAGGTTCGATCTGGGGCCAAAAAGAGGGGGAGGGTCTCTGGGATCCTGCCCAGAAGACAAATTTCGACGATTACCTCAGGAACGTGTCACTGCCTCAAGTCGGAGAAATCCTGGAGCGGTATCAGCCTGATCTCCTTTGGTGGGACACGCCAGCGTGGATGAACGGCGAGCGGGCCAGGCCATTTGCCGAGTTACTCAAGGAGAAAGCCCCGAACATGATCAGAAACAACCGGCTCGGTGGCGGGTTCCCAGGGGACATGGACACTCCGGAACAGTCCATTCCTGAGCGCGTAAAGCCTGGCAAAATGTTCGAGGTCTGTATGACAATGAACGACAGTTGGGGGTATAAATCTTTTGACCATGGCTGGAAGAGCGTGGGGCTACTGCTGCGTCAACTCTCCGATATCTCCAGCAAAGGGGGCAACTACCTGCTGAATGTCGGGCCGACCAAGGAAGGGGAAATCCCGCAGCCGAGCATTGACCGTCTCAAAGCCATGGGTCGTTGGATGGCCGATTATGGGGAGGCCATTTATGGAACCGAGGCCAGTCCATACGTGCGCCAGCTTCCGTGGGGCCGGATCACAAAGAAGGTCGACGACAAAGGTGGCGCGACTCTCTATCTCCACGTCTGGGAATGGCCTTCAGACGGCAGGATTCTCCTGCCGGGCCTCTCCAACCAGCCCATATCGGGGCGCCTGCTCAAAGGCGGCGCCCCGCTTCAGAGCGAACCGACTGCCGAGGGTTTGGTGGTCACACTTCCCGGGCAGCCCACCCACGAAGATATCTCGGTGGCCTCTTTGGTGTTCAAAGATCCGCTCACCATCAGCGGAAATTCGCTGCCGCTGGCTGATCCACAAAAGCCACTTACCCTCAGTGCCAACGAAGCGGATTGCGTCGGCTTCAGAGAGGCGAACCTGCGCATGGAGGGACAAGGCGAGGAGGCTTACTGGACCGACTGGAACAATCCGAGGTTCAGATTGGAATACTCCGTTGAGTCCAAGAAAGTCAGCAAATGGAAGGTTAGCGCCGAAGTGGCCGGTGAACAGCCGGTCAAATTGAGGCTGACCAACCCTAACGGACCACCCAACCCTGAAACTGAAGTTGCCCCTGCAGGCAAGCTCGCGTGGAAAAGCTTTGACTTGGGGATTATCGATTTGCCCGCAGGGGTAGCCTCTTTCGGGATCCGCGCTGTTAAGGAAGGCTGGAAGCCCGTGGACCTCAGGCGCGTGACGCTTACGCCGATCCAGTAGGAACGTCACAACGCGATTCTCTCGAACATCAAAAAAAAGGGGTCAGTTCTTCAACATAAAAAGGAAAAAGGGGTCAGTTCTTCAACATTGACATCTCTGACGGATTGGTTAGGAAAACGGAGTGGGTGTTGGCCGGGGTTGGAGAAAAAGACGTGATCCGTGTGAAAAAGGGGTCAGTTCTTCAACATTGACATCTCTGACGGATTGGTTAGAACAGTGGTGTGCCAAGAAAATCTCGGGTCGAGTATGAGGGAGCGATTTACCATGTGATGGACCGTGGAGATCGTTTAGAAGCGATCTATCGTGATGAGC
>CAMASH010000143.1 GCA_945860745.1 Chthoniobacter flavus
ACAACTCCCGGAAATGATCCCATCAACCTCTACAAAGGCTCACGCTATCTGGTGAATGTCGGCAGCGTCGGACAACCCCGCGACGATAACCCACGCGCTTGCTATGTCATTTATGACCCGGATCGGCAAGTGGTCTGGTATCGGAGAGTTTCCTACGACATCGAGGCCGCTCAAAGGCGCTATCAGGAAGCCGGTCTGGTCAGCCGCAATGCCGACCGCCTCAAAAGTGGGGAATAAAACTTCAGGCCTGCCCCCGCGGTTGTCCCACCCCCTTTGCCACAATGTTCACATGACAACTGATCTCGAAGAAATCCAGCTGCTTGTCACATCGCCCAGCGGTAAAAGTATCAACACATAAGGAGACCCTCACTACATGAATTCACACAACCAGACCATGATGCAGACGCTGGACGTCTTGCTCGAAACGATTGGCATCCTGAAGGCCGCCCTGACTGATCAGGACGATGACAAGGCTCACGAAGCCGTCTCCGTTCTGTTGATGCAGTGCATGAGCTTGCTCGGTCCCGACTCCCCCGTGATGCAACATTTCTTTCCGGTGATGGACGCGATCAAGAGACGCATCGATGCCGAGGATCTCGAAGGGGGGCTGGAGCAGACGGTGATTTTTGAAAGGCAACTCAACGAGATCAAGGCCTTGGCACCCAAGGCGTAATCTTCTGGCGAATCGACACCGGCAAATAATTTCCGATGTTCTTCTCACGAAACAAAACTACTCCGATGCTCAAAGCTTGGATCAAGGAGGCCGACGAGATGGGTCGCAGGCCTTTCTCGCGAGGAGCGCGCCCGGCTTGCCGCCAAAGGCTTGGCCACCCCATGCCTGAACGACCAGCCGGTCTCCCACGGCGGCCTGACCGTGGACATTGCTGAATCCCTGTTCGCTTCCGACAATTTCGAAAGTGCAGACACCATCGACCCGGAACCGCCATCCGGCGACAGCCTGACCGACGAGGCGCTCTGGGACATCGTGCGTCGGCTCATTGGCGAAATCCTCGGCAGGCAGAACCGTTCGCTCACCGTCGAGTGCCTGGCGATCGTGTCGGGGCTCTCCTGCTTCGGCGATTCGATGTGCGGGATCGCCCGCCGCCAGCCGGTGTAAAGTTTGTTCTGTAATTGGGTTCTTCGCGATCTGAGCGCCCCTTCCGGCGGCGGCGGGCGAAGGCGAGCGGAGCGCAGCCGGCCCCGGAAGGGGCTTGCGCGAAGTTCGCCGGGGGCTGGCCAGTGTGGTTTCCTGTTGGGGTGCGACAAACACATCCAACAAAAACACACACAGGACCAACCGAAATGACACGGAACTTCGGACAACCGTTTTGCAACTCCTCACCACTGAATGTTCCTCCGGTTTTGCCGAGGTCCTGCACCTGCTCGTCAACGAGGCCAGGGTCCAGGAACGCTCCGCCGTCCTGCAAGCCCGCCCCTACGAGCGGTGCGAGGAGCGCCTGGGGCGAGCCAATGGATTCAAACCCAAAACCCTCACCCTCCGTGTCGGCCCCCTCCTGCTCGCTCTGGCCGAACCGACCGCAGGGAGATAGCCTGCCGCAGGCAGCCCGAAGGGCGGAGCGCAGCGACGGCAAATGTATGTCCAAGGCGTCTCCACCCGCAAAGTCACCAAAATCGTCGAGGAACTCTGCGGCCATTCCGTCAGTTCCACCCAGGTCAGCGCCTGCGCCGTCAAGCTTGATGTCGAACTCCAATCCTGGCGGGATCGCCCTCTGGGAAGCTATCCCGACATGATCCTGGACGCCAGATATGAAAAGGTCCGCCAAGGCGGGCAACTCCTGGATTGCGCCGTTCTCATCGCCATCGGGATCGGGCAGGATGGGAAGCGTTCTGTCCTCGGCGTCAGTGTCGCCCTCAGCGAGGCCGAAGTCCACGGGCGCTCATTCCTCGCTTCCCTTCAAGCACGCGGCCTCCATGGCCTCACCTTCATCGTCAGCGATGCCCATTGCGGCCTCTCCGCTGCCCGTGCGGCCGTTTTCCCCTCTGTCCTCTGGCAACTTCCATCTCCAACAGAACGCCCAGGCTTACGTCCCGCGGTTCGACATGCGCTCCAGCGTGGCCGCCGACATCCGCTCCCTCTTCAACTCTCAGGATCTCGCCTCCGCCCAAGCCCGCCTCAAAACTCTGGTGGATCTCTACTCCAAATCGGCCCCAAAGCTCACCGCCTGGATGGAGGCGAATATTCCTCAAGGCCTCGCGGTCTTCTCCCTCCCGACCGCCCCCCAGTGCCGCATGCGCACAAGCAACGCCATCGAACGCGTCAATCAGGAACTCAAACGCAGAACCCGCGTCGCTTCCCTCTTTCCAAACGAGGCCTCTCTGCTCCGCCTCATCTCCGCCCTCCTCTGCGAAATCAGCGAAGAGTGGCTCACCGGAAAAATCTATCTCAACATAAAACCTGCTGACCTGCCCAAAAACTAACTCTCAACTTTTACAGAATAAAAATTGCGCGACACCCTTTACCGTTCGACTTGTTTTGATTGATCGCTTTTGTGGATGACAATGGTTCCGGCCATCTTGTCGTGCCATCCTTGCTTCCGCTTATCAAATGCTATCCAAATATATCCAAGGCAAAGAGGGATGAACGACACAAAATATCCTATGTATCTGATAATCCATTGCTTTATTGTTGGGTTTTCTCCTGTTGTGGCATCAACGATCTTGGAATGAATGACCATCTTCCCCGGTGTCGCCTGCCTCCAAACCCAGAAACCAATAATGATAAAAATTGGAACAATCCACGAGATAACGAGGTCGGCGGGCCCGGCAACAAAACCCTTCACATTTGGATCAAAGTAGCCCCAGCCATAAATGCCGATCAATAAAGGAAACAGCACAAACGACAGCAGAATGGCGTCAATGATCGATGCCAGGGTGCGCTTCCAGAAGCCAATATAGGTGTTACTATGAGTGGTCATATTTCTTTTTCGAACGTCCCTCGTCAGGTATCGCTGGCTGGCGGGGCGGGGTGGATCGCAGGCATCGGGAGCGAAGGCACTCGGCCTGCTCTTCTGCCAGCAGGCCCTGTGCCTGAGCGGTGGAACTCAAATTTCATTCTGTATATTTTTGCCGGAGTCTAGCGACGGCTTCTTCTCCGGGAATTCCGGTTGTTTGTCCGGATCGCAGTTCTTGCAGTCGGCGGTTTGCTTCGGCGACCCAGAAATTGTGGATATATCCGTCCTCTGCGGAGTCCAGACTCTCTACAAGGCGGTCAGCAAGCAATGCTCTCGCTTCACTAGGAAGCGCAAGAGCCTCATCTGCAATATCTTCTACGCGCATGTGAATGATGGGAGAATACCAATGAACTCTGCGGATGGCAAGGGCACATTTTTCTCCTGCCAACGTCCCTCGTCAGGTATCGCTGGCTGGCGTGGCGGGTGGATCGCAGAGGCTGAGAGCGAAGGCACCCGGCCTGCTCTTCTGCCAGCAGGCCCTGTGCCTGAGCGGTGGAATGTCAAATTGGTGTTCATCGAAACTCCCGACGGCCAGCGATTAACTGGACGAGCTTGTTGGCAGATTCATTTTGGAGGAAGCTCGAAGCGACCGGCAAGAATTCCTGGGACTGTGATGTCCTCATCCAATTCTTCCCATCGAAGAGCAAATCCGTTCACTTCCACGGCTACGTCCATCAGTTGCTCATCCGTGGCAGCAGCCAGTCGGGTAAAACGGTCAGCGGGAAAGCCGACAAATCGGCCATCATGGAGTTCGATAAATATTGTTCTTCCTTCGGTCCAAGCACGGACAGCGGCCGGCTCCAAGGAAATCGGTGCATCAGCGAGTATGGCGGTCATAATATGCTTTTCTGAGTTGTTGTTGGTTTTCGAAAATGAGGCGCTCGATCTGGCGCAGGTCGTGCGGTCTCACGCCTCGGTTGCTTGCCAGAAAAATGGATGGTTCCAGCCAGAATTTGCAGTCTCCGTCTGGTGTCCGGATATGGATATGCGGGGCTCATGGCCCTCGTCGGTGTAAAAGTGAAATCGGAATGACCCGATACACAGAACTGTCGGCATGTCTCACCATACCACACGCAACGTTGCAGGGGAATATTTTCTTGCCCATCGCCCTGTTCGCATTATTTTTTGGCGTCGATATCAAACAGCCATTTGATGGCTCCCATGACAGCGTGAAGATCCTTATCAGGCAATCGTCCAATCATGCGCTTGAGTTCATGATGCTGTATGGCTTGCATGCCCTGCACATTCACGTAGCTCGGCTCGTGCAGAAACTTCGGCTTTCCAATGGGGACCTCATACTCGCTGTCCCGGGTGGACGTCGTAATCGGCGCGCAAATCGCAAGAGCGCGAGGCGCATCATCATCGCGCCGGGAAACAACCAGCATGGGCCGCGTCTTGGCAGCCATACCAAGGTCAACCAGATACACCTGCCCTGGTTCAGTCGTCATACACGGAATCAAGCGCCGACTGACGAATGGCAACCGGCAACAGGACGTCTGAGTTGTCCTCCTTTAGTCGGAGATCAAACGGGAGCCCCTTGTGGCGGCGGACCTGATGCAGGAATATTCTGATGGCATCGGTTGTGGTCAGGCCGAGCTCATGCAGGATCACCTCGGAATCCCGCTTGAGGCGGTTGTCTACTCTGGCACGGACGTATGATTCTTTGACTGGCATGCCCGAATGTAGTCTCAATGTGCTACGTCACGCAAGCTATATTTTCTGCGAACGTCCGCCGTCAGGTATCCCCACTTGCTTCTGGCACCCAAGCCTGCTCCGCAGGCGACGCGCCAGAAGTGCCGAAGGCATGGGGATTAGGTCCATCGGCTCGTTAGGCCTTTTTTCTTCCTGTCGGCGAGCCATCGCTGGAAGGATTTCTGCGACTCGTAGGAGGGTCGTCCCTGGGTGATTCCCTCCATGCTCAAATCTTCGTCGAGATCTGGCCAGTGAATTCCATGCCCCTCGCCAATCAACTCCCAATGATTTCGTTCTTTCGTGGATGCGTTGAGAAGTCGAGGATACCAAACGAGGGGAGCGGATATGGATCGTCCATCAGACAGTTCAATCGTCAGGGCGGAGCTGGTGACCTTGATGTCCTGAATGCAGACCGATGGTGGTTCAAGCGTTAAAGTATTCATGCCAAGCTTTCAGTAGTATAGTCTTATTCTTCCGTATAATCCTCTGCAATTCAAGCAGTTCATGTGCCCGAAAACGTCCACTCCGCTCGATGCGGACCGGATCGATCCAGAATTTTGCAGTATTCCGTTCGCGTTGAACATGAGCGTGCGCGGGTTCATCGCGGTCGTTCGCGTAGAAAAAGAACCGATATGGTCCGATTCGGAGTGATGTGGGCACACGAAAAGGGTATCGGATTTCGCGCTTGACGCAATACTTCTGCGCCCAACGTCCCCAGTCACCTGCCCCGGACCGTCGGCGCGACGGATGCCGGGAGCGAAGCGACCAAGCATCCGGCGTGACGACGGGTAGGGGTTAGGTGGACTGGCCGGTTCGGATGTATGTTTTGTGGTCTCAAGTGAGAAGTGCTACTTAA
>CAMASH010000144.1 GCA_945860745.1 Chthoniobacter flavus
TGGCCAGGCGCGACGAAGGAGCAGAGCCCAAGCACTCTGTGACTGAGACTCGACGAAGGAGAGAGCCAGGGTGCACGGGGGATAACCAACGCCGCCAGAGGCCCAAAGAACAAGCGAGGTTGCTCCCTTTATTTATTTCCAGCGACTTAAGGGTTCGGTTCGCCGGCGTTTTCCCGCTCGAGGTGGTAATTTTCGATCGCTGTATCCACCGAAGTCCGGAGCACCGCAATCAGCTCAGGGTCCATAAATGTGTAGTCATCTCCAATATCCAGGGACTCCATGGGAGGAAGGGAATCCAGATGGTTGAAGGTGACCTGGATGCGTCTGGCATACTTGCGCTGCATGACCAAAACCAAATCCGCCCAGAGCAAGTCGGAGTCGGTGACTTTGCTTCTGCTTGCTTCGCCCAACCCGGCGGACCGCACGGACATTCGGCGGTCGTTCGCGAAGACTTTTGCGGCCGTGGGGCTTCGTCTTTTGTTTTTGCCGCAGACAAAGAGAATTTTAATGGGAGCGGACATTGCGCTGTGGGAATCTCAGCCGGCGGCCTTCAGCGCGAGCTAAATCACGGCCGGGAGTCAAATCAGGGGAGGCCCGACATCTTCCTGGCCTCGGCGAAGCTGGATTCGGTTTTCAGCAGACGGGCGAGATACCCGTCGCGGAACGGGAGTTTTTTCCACGAATGGATTTTCTCCGGATGTTCCAGCCGGGAAAAAATGGCGCGGGCAATTTTTTCCCGGGGCACCGATTTTTCGCCGAAGCCATCCGGGTGATTGCTGGACCAAAAGCGGACCTGTTCGACGCCGTCCACGGTTTCCGTGCCGAGAAAAATCACGGAATGGCCGGTTTCCTTTCTGCCCACGGCGTCGGTCCGGAAAATTTTCAGAAAGTCGCCCGGCTTGGCCTCGGAAAACCCGGTGAAGTTGCGACCCAGACCGAGTTCATAAAAAAGCCGCGCCGTGCCGGGACCATTGGCATTCCAGCGGCCCCAGACGCTCTCTCCGTCGGGCAGCGTGTCTTTCCCATCGGGCCGCAGGCGGGGAATCAGGGCCTGCCAGGTTGCCGGCGGAATGGGGACTTCGCCGCGGTTTTGCAGCGCCTCCAGGGTTTTGAGAAAGACCAGATAGGTCGCGCCGGAGCAATAGCCGGGCATGGCCCGGGTGGGATCGATGGCAACGGTTTCCCTGGCCTGGACGGAGGAAGCCAGCCCGGCATGGGCTTTAAGGGTCGTGGCGTAACCGCCGCCTGCGGGCATGGTCTGGATTTGTTCGAGCACGATCTGATTGCTGTCGGCCAAAACCGTGGCGGCTGGCAGGAGGAGGCAAATGACGAATGCCAAATGACGGAGGACGAAGGAAGGCGGCCAGGCCGAAAAGGGCCAGTGGCCCGAAGGCTTGTTTGTCAGTGGAAGGCGGGTCATTATTTCGTCACTCGGAATTTGTCATTCCATTTCATCTTATGACCGCAAGGCGGATTTTTTCACTTCTTTTGCTCGCTCTTCTCGGGCTGCTGGCCTGGGGTGGCTGGTGGACGACGGAATGGACGGCGAAAAGGCCCATCGCCGCTTCCGGCGGACTCTATTTTCCGGGGCGCACGGAACTTTATGGGCCGCAGTTTTCCCAAGCCGATCCGCGCTGGACTGCGGATGCCCTGGCTTCCACGCCCGGCACGCTGGGGGCCGAGGGTTGCGCGGTGGCCTCCGCGGCCATGACGCTGGCAGGTTATGGCGTGGATGTGGACCCCGGGCGATTGAACGCCTTTCTCACCGCGCTCCCGGGCGGCTACACCCCGGAGGGCTGGATTTATTGGGAGAAGGCGGCGGAGTTTGATCCCGCCTTCACCGCCAGGCTCCTGCCGCACTACGAGGATAAGCCTTCGTATTTTTTGATCGATCGGAATCTCCTGGAGGGCAATCCGGTCATCGCGCGGCTGCGCTATCCGAATGGCATCACGCACTTCGTGGTCATCAGCGGCAAGCAGGGATACGATTATCTCATTCGCGATCCGGGCCGGGGAGGGGAGAAGGGCGTCTATCCGTTGAGGGAATTCGGCAGCGGCATCGAGGCCCTCCGGTTTTACCGCAAGCCGTGAGGCCATCAGGCAAGAGTTGGTTTGAGTGGTGTGAGGATTGCCGATAGAGTTTTCGCCATGCCAAAGAAAGAACTGCGCCATCCCTCCCAGGTTGAGGATTGGCTGAAGGATTGGGGGGCCAGACTTCCGGCTGGTTCCTCCTTGATCCTCATCGGGAGCGGGGGGTTGCTCTGGCATGCCGCTCAGTCCGGCAAGGAAGTCGTCCTTCCGGAAAACAGCATGGATGTGGATCCGGTGACCGCAAGCGATGCGGTGGCGGAACTTTGCTATGAGGCGCTCATTGGCAGCGAATTTGAATTGCAGCACGGCTGGCATGTGAATCTCATGCCCTCAACGGTTTTGGGGGAACTTCCGCCGGATTGGACCGCCCGATCTTCACAGAAAACCTACGGGAATCTGGAGGTTACAGTCCCTCATCCGGCTGACCTGCTGGCCCCCAAACTTCGCCGTAATGAACCCCGTGACCGCAAACACGCCGCCTGGGCTGGTGAGATCGGATTGTTATGAGGGACAAATACCCTAACTATCACGATTTGGCCCGTTGGGAATACGGGCGCATGTTGTGGAAGATTCCCCGGTTGCGCCAGCGTCTTGTCCGTCATTGGACGGACGAACGCCATCCCTACCGGCACCGCTTCGCGCAGCACCGTCCGGTTCTGGAAAGACTGCTGGCCGCCCCCTCCGACTCCGAGGAGCAACTTGACGCGGCCTTGCAGCAGGAGGGACTCAGTTTGCGCGGCATGATCCGTGAGATTCCTCCGGTCTTTGGGGCGTTCTGGGAGGAATCCAAGGCCGGGTGATTTTTGAAATCTTTCGCCGGAAGTTCAATTCTTGCGAAAGGCCCGCACGAATTTCGCCAGTCGCGCCGGATCAAGCTTGCCCAGAAAATTCCCGCCCTCGCGCAGGGTGGACCCGACGATGAAAATATCGGCCAGCGGCAAATAGGATGCGATGTTGGCCGGGGTCAGGCCGGATCCGATCAGGACGGGAACCCGGGCGGTCTTTTTCACGCGCTTGAGTTCGCCGAGGTCGGGCGATTCGCCGGTGCGCGGGCCGGTCACGATCACGCCGTCCACCAGGAAAAACTCCGACTGTTTGACCACATCGGTGATGTCGAGATCACCGGTGAGCGCGTGCGAGCAGTGCTTCTTTTTGACGTCCCCGAAAATTTTGATGTGTTCGCCGCCGAGTTTCTTGCGCTGGCGGAGAAGTTTTCCCGCGCAACCCTCAATCAACCCCGCGCCGCCGATGTGGGCGAAGACATAACCTTCCACCCGCAGGAAATCGAGGCCGGCGGCAAGGGCGATTTCCAAGGCGGTTTCGTTGGCGGCTTCCAGCATCTGGATGCCGACGGGACCGTCGAACCGTTGGCGCACCGCGCGCGCGATCCGGGTCATCAATGCGACGGCTTGGGCCGGCAGGGGCGGCTTGATGTAGGGCAGGTCGTGGCTGTTCTCCAGCACGATGGCGTCGACTCCCGCGGCGATGTCGTGGTCGAGGTCGGACAAGGCCTCCCGGACAATGGCCCGGTCGTCGCCGTCGTAACGCGGTGCCCCGGGCAGCGCGCGGACGGCGATCATGGCCGCGAGGCATTTTTCGGGAAACGGGCGCATGGTTTATCTTTTCATTAGGCTGTTTCCCGTCGCGGCCAGCACCGCGAAGAGGATGCACCAGGGGATGGCGCCCAAGGCGATCCAGAATATCAGCCGCCGCGGTTTTTCCCCCAGCGCCAGGGCGATCAATGCGGCAAAATACGGACCGCAGGTCACGGGAGCCAGCAGTCCGAGCCCCGGCAGGCCCCAGCGCAGCCAGGCCCTCCAGAAGAGTTTTTCCGGGTTCGGCTGGGGGGATACTTTGAATTTCGCCGCCAGCCAGCGCCGGGCCGGTTCGCCGGGGGCCAGCATGGCGGCGGCAATCGCGGTGTAGCCTGTCCACGCACAAACCGCGGCGGTGACCGGATGCAAGTGCATGGCCACGCCGGTGGGAATCGCCGCGAGAAAATAGACGATGCCCAATCCGAAAACGACCAGCATGGCGTGGATCATGGAAGGTCCAAGCTTTGCGGGCTTTTTCCCGCATTGGCAATTCCTTAGAAGGAACTGCGCGGGTAAATTTCACCACGGGTGGACACGGATAGAGGAGACGGCAGGAAGGGGCCAGGCGCAGAAATGTCCGCCAAATGGTGAGGATAAGCAGAAGCCGGCAGCTTTGCTCTTGTTGATCCTTGCTCATCTATGAAACTGACACGTTTTATCCCCCTCCTCGCGCCGGCCCTCGCCACCTCCGCTCTGGCGCAGACCACTTGGATCGGGGGAACTTCCCCTTTATTTCTTTACAGCTCCCAAGTCCGGCCCAAGCACGCACGCGAAGCCAAAATCTCCTCAGACGATAAGAATGGCTGCGCCCGGCCAAGAGATACGTCTGACGACGGGCTAACTTTCCCAGCCAAAAACGGAGCGGAAAGGTTCTGAGGCGGATTCCTACAAATGAACTGCGACCGCCATGGTCACGCGATGGGACATTATTGCGCCCTAAAAAACAACCAGTTGCCTTTCTGGCGGCGCTTGACACGCGGTTTCTTTTCCCGCTCTTAGAGGCGGTCTGAAAAAGCGGACCTCATGAAAAACGGAGGAATTAATTCGCCTTTGGCTTAGAGCTCCGCGGGCACTCCGGTTCTCGCATCCCCGGGCGGCTTTTCAGACAGGCTCTTAAAAAGGCGCAAGTCGCAACCATTTGATTCAAAGGATTGTCGTGAGAAAAAATTTTATGAAAACGCATTGGGCCACGGTGGTGGTAAAAACTTTTCAATTCGCTGCGGTCGGCTCGTTGCTGCTGGCGGGGGCGTCCTTTGCTGACGTCCGAACCTGGGACGGGGGAGCCCTATTCGGTGGTTCGTGGAATTCCGCAAGCAATTGGAGTTCCAATACCGTGCCATCCGCTTCGGGCACGTCCGTATTCTCGAACAGTAACAATGGCAAGACGACCATCGGATTTACGAGTGGCGCGACCTCGATTGGAGACATTCGGTTCCTTTCCAATGCGCCCGCCTTCACTTTCAATGAGGTGGCCTTCACCTTCAATATCACGGGCGGAGGCATCACCAATTCCTCCACCAACACTCAGACTTTCAATGCCACCCTGACGGGAAAAATCAATTTCAGCGGCGCGGCTACAGCAGGCACAAACACAGTTTTCAATAATACCGGGGGCAGCACCACGTTCAGCGGAAGTTCCTCGGCGGCGAATGCGACAATAAAAAACAGCCTGGGCGGGTTCACGGCCTTCAAGGATGCGGCTACCGCGGGCAGTGCCATCATTACTTCCGGCAGCCTTGGCGCATTGACTTTCAACGGGACATCCTCGGGCGGAACGGCGGTGATCACGAATTCGCTGGGAG
>CAMASH010000145.1 GCA_945860745.1 Chthoniobacter flavus
TGGGACCGTCGCCAACTTCCAAAACTTCGTGCGACGGTCCCAGACCGCCGCTACAGTCCCGTCATGACTTCCCGCGATCTCTTCCAAGACGCCCGCCAATATATCCCCGGCGGCGTCAATTCCCCGGTCCGCGCCTTTCGCGGCGTGGGCGGCGAGCCGTTTTTTGTTTCCTCTGCCGCGGGATCGCGCATCACCACCGTGGAGGGACGCGAACTCATCGACTACGTTGGCACTTGGGGACCGGCCATTCTCGGTCATGCCCCCGACGTGGTGATCGCCGCCGTCTGCGGCACCGCCTCGCGTGGGCTGAGCTTCGGCATTCCCAATCCGCTCGAAGTCGAGATGGCCCGCACCCTCTGCGAACTGGTGCCCTCCGTGCAAAAAGTCCGCATGGTCAACAGCGGCACCGAAGCCACCATGAGCTGCGTGCGGCTGGCCCGCGGCTTCACCGGACGCGATAAAATTTTGAAATTCGAGGGCTGTTATCACGGACACGTGGACTCCCTGCTGGTCAAGGCCGGCAGCGGGGCGCTCACCCATGGCCAGCCCGACAGCGCGGGCGTCCCGGCGGCGCTGGCCGACCTCACCATCACGGTGCCCTTCAATGACATCGACGCCGTGCGCCGCGCCTTTGCCGCCAACCCCGGCGAAATCGCCGGCCTCATTCTCGAACCCGTCCCGGCCAATGCCGGACTCTATTTGCCCGAACCCGGCTTCCTCGAAGAACTGCGCGCCCTGTGCGACCGCGAATCCACGCTGCTCATTTTCGACGAGGTCATGACCGGCTTCCGTCTCGCCCCGGGCGGAGCGCAGGAAATCTATGGCATCACGCCCGACCTCACCGCCATGGGCAAGGTCATCGGCGGAGGGCTCCCCGTCGGGGCCTTCGGCGGACGCGCCGACATCATGGACCACCTCTCGCCCGATGGGCCGGTGTACCAGGCGGGAACGCTTTCGGGAAATCCCGTGGCCATGGCGGCGGGGCTGGCCCAGTTGCGCGAACTCATCCAACGCGGCGGCTGGTCGCATTTGGAGGACATTGGCGCGGAATTCGAAGATCGGGTCCGTTCCGCCATCGCCGGAAAACCCCTCACCTTCCACCGCATCGGCTCGATGTTCTGCCTCTACTTCTGCGAAGGCCCGGTGCGCAATCTGGCCGACGCCCAACGCAGTGACCGGGCGGCCTTCGGCCGGTTTTTCCACGCGTGTCTGGAGGGCGGGGTCTATTTCGCCCCCTCGCAGTTCGAAGCCGGATTCCTTTCCCTGGCCCACACCAGCGAAGACATCGCGGAAACCGCGCGGGTGGCCGTCGATGCTTTGCAGGCGGCGGGTTATTAAGAAACGCAAAAGCGCATGACAAATGGCCATCCCGGAGCTAAACCTAAAGGCGCTTTGGAAGACACCGAGAACATCGCTGAGGTGGTGGAACTCATCCGGAAAATCGGCATGGGCGACCGGGTCAGTTTTGACACTTTTTACCACCGCTTCTCGGCCCTGATTTATTCCACCGCCCTGCGCGTGCTGGCCAGTGAGAGCGATGCGGAGGATGTGGCGCAGGAGGTCTTTTTCATGCTGTGGGAAAAGGCTCCCCTCTATGACCCCTCGCGGGGCAAGCCGCTGACCTGGGCCATCACCATGACGCGCAACAAGGCCATCGACCGCCTGCGCTCTTTGCACCGGAAGTATCGTTTGCAGGATGAGGTGCAAAAGGAAACCGCCGGGGACGACACCTCCACGGAACGCGAACCCTTTGAGGATCTCGACCATGCGGAAAAGGGCCGCCTCGTGCGCAGCGCCGTGCTCAAGCTCAACAAGGAACAGCGCGAGGTGATCGAAATGGTCTATTTCGGCGGCCTGACCCAGCAGGAAATCGCCGACCGCCTGCACAAGCCCCTCGGCACGGTGAAGGCCCGCATCCGCCGCGGCATGCTGCGCCTGAGGAAAATGATCGGTTCCAGTTTGTGAGCGGATTCCGTGCTCCGTCATTCGGCATTCGACATTCCCCTTCCGTTCCCGTAGCCGTTGCGCCGTGAATCACCGGGTGCGCACTCGCGCAAAGTTCTTCTTCGAGGGCAGTCAGAAATTTTTCTTGAAAGGCGTCACTTACGGCACCTTCAAGCCGGACGCGGACATGTTCTACGTCGGCCCGCCGGAAAAAGCCGCGCGCGACCTGGCCATGATGCGCCAGGTCGGGTTTAACGCCGTCCGCATTTACCACGCTCCGCCCAAATGGTTCCTTGATCTGGCCAAGGAGAACGGCATCCGCGTGATGGTGACGCTCTGGTGGGGACAGAATGTGGACTTCCTCGATTCCGGAAAACGCCGGCGGGAAATTTTCGACAAGGTGTACGCGGACGTGAAGGCCAACGCCGGACACTCCGCCCTGATGGGCTACCTCGTGGCCAACGAAATCTCCAGCACGATGGTGCGCTGGTATGGCGTGCGGCGCGTCACGGAGTTCGTCGAGAACATGATCAATCTCGGACGCGATGCCGATGACGATGTGCTGTTTTCCTATGCCAGCTATCCGCCGACGGAATACCTGCTGCCGTCGAACATGGATTTCTACACCTTCAACGTCTATCTGCACCGGCAGGAGGATTTCGACCGGTACCTCGCACGTTTGCAAAACCTCGCGGAGGACCGTCCGCTCATCATGGGCGAGTTCGGCATGGACACCCTGCGCCACCCCGAGGAGGAGCAGGCCGAAATGCTCAAATGGCACGTCGAGAGCGTGGTGCGGGGCGGATTGGCCGGCACGTTCATTTACACCTGGACGGACGAGTGGTGGTGCAACGGGGTGGACATCACCGATTGGGCCTTCGGGCTGACCACGATCGATCGTCAGCCGAAAAAAGCCTACCACACGGTGCAGGAACTTTTTGCCGACGAGAGTCCGATGATCCGCAAGGTGGCGCTGACGCGCTACCCGAAGGTTTCGGTGATTGTCTGCTCCTACAACGGCGCCAAGACTCTCGACCGCTGCCTGGAATCGCTCAAGCAACTCGATTATCCCGACTACGAGGTGATCCTGGTGGACGACGGGTCGAAGGACAACACCCCGGAGATCGCGGCGAAGCATCCGTGGATCGTCACCATCCGCCAGGAAAACAAGGGCCTCAGTTTTGCCCGCAATGTCGGCGGCTACGCGGCCAAGGGCGAGGTCATCGCCTACACCGACAGCGATTGCATGGCGGACCCGGACTGGCTGTACTTTCTGGTCGGCACGCTCATCAGCGGCGACTATGCCGGAGTCGGGGGACCGAACATTTCCCCGCCGGCGGAAAACTGGATCCAGGCCTGCGTATCGGCCGCGCCCGGCGGACCCAGCCACGTCTTGCTCACCGACGTGGTGGCCGAACACATTCCCGGCTGCAACATGGCGTTTTTCAAATGGGCCTTCGAAAAAGTCGGCGGCTTCGACCCCGAATACCGCAAAGCCGGCGACGACGTGGATTTCTGCTGGCGCTTGCAGCAGGAGGGACAAATCATCGCGTTCAGTCCCTCCGCCATTGTCTGGCATTACCGCCGCTTCACCCTTGATGCCTTCCGCAAACAGCAGGAAGGCTACGGCGAGGCGGAGTCGCTCCTGCGCTTCAAACACCTCGTCTTTTTCGGCCCGACCGGCACGGCCAAATGGAAAGGCCAGATCTATGGTGCCCCGCGCTTCACCTGGCTGGTCAATCGCCCGGTCATTTATCACGGCGTCTTCGGCGAGGGGCTTTTCCAGTCGATCTACCCCACGCCGCAATCCGACATTGCGGCCTACCTGAGCAGCATCGAGTGGGTCGTGCTCACGGCGTTTGTCTTCGCCCTCTCGATCCCGTTGCCGGTTTTGCGCATTGTGCCGTATCTCATGTTCGGCGGGACGTTTCTCGTGGCTCTCTCATTCATGATCCACGCCAAGCTCGAGCCCAAGCACGACACCATCCGGGCGCGGCTTCTCGTCACGCTGCTGGCCCTCACCCAGCCGCTGGTGCGCGGATGGGCCCGCTACTACACTTGGCTGAAGTTCAAGCGCACCCCGCCCGCCGTTATTGCCTCGCACGAGGAAAACTTCACCCCCCAGCGCGGCAGCATTTCGCGACTGAATTTCTGGACCGAAAACGGTCAGGGCCGCGAACGCCTCCTGCCCGAAATCATTCAGGCCCTGGAAACCGAGGGATGGAATTATTCGACCGACACCGGCTGGAAGAGCTGGGACGTGCAGATTTTCGGCAGTTTCTGGTGGGGCATCAAACTGCGCAGCGTGACCGAATACCATGGCGGCCCGAAGTGCCTGACCCGCATCAAACTCGACACCCACATGGTCGCGACCACGTTTCTGGTCAATCTCGTGTTGCTTTGCATCCTGGCCTACCGGCAGTTTTTCGTGCCCGGCAGCGACCTCTGGCTCTGGATTCCCTATCTCATCCTGGCCGGTATCCTGCTCAGCCGGGCCCGCCGCTTGAAAAAACGCGTGGCCGAACTCGTCGGCGCCGCCGCCCAGCGCTGCGCCTTCACGCGGGTTAAAGGCTGAGAAAAACCACTCATTGACACTAATGAACACTCAGGGAGAGGGTCCCTCGCCACCTCTTTATTTGTGCCGGTTCGTGGACATTCGTGGTTAAAGAATCCTTCCCGCCTTGAGCCATCTCGTCTCCGATTATGATTTTGACCTGCCCCAGGCGCTCATTGCCAGCCGTCCGCTGCCCGAACGCGACGCCTCGCGCATGATGGTGGTCGATCGCGCCCGTGGCGTGATCGAACACCGCCATTTTCGCGACCTGCCCGGCTATCTCCAACCCGGCGACCTGGCCGTGCTCAACAATTCCAAGGTCATCAAAGCCCGGCTTTTCTCCCACGACGAACGGATCGAAATGCTCCTGCTCGAGCCCCTCGGCAACCGGCGCTGGAAATGCCTGGTCAAACCCGGCCGCAAAATGCGCGTGGGCGACTCGTGCGCCGTGGCCGGCACCCACGCGGTCGTGCGGGAAATTTTTCCCGACGGGGAACGCGCTTTGGAGTTTGAATCCGAACCGGATCTGGACCGCTTCGGCGCCATCCCCATCCCGCCGTACTTCAAGCGCGGGGCCGACGCGGAGGACGCCGTACGCTATCAGACCGTTTACGCCGAGGCGGCGGGTTCCGTTGCCGCGCCCACCGCGGGATTGCATTTCACCCCGGAGGGCCTGGCCAGGATCCCCCATGCTTTCCTCACCCTTCACGTCGGCGTCGGCACCTTCATGCCGGTCAAAGCCGAACGCATCGAGGATCACCGCATGCACGAGGAACGGTACGCGATTTCGGAGGAAACCGCCCGCGCCATCAACGCCGCCGCCCGCGTGCTGGCCGTGGGAACGACCTCCGCCCGGGTGCTGGAGAGCCAGCCTCCCGGCCCGATCAGGGCACACTCCGGTGCGACGGACATCTTTCTTCACCCTCCCCTCACCCTCCGGCGGGTGGATCTCCTGCTCAC
>CAMASH010000146.1 GCA_945860745.1 Chthoniobacter flavus
CGTGAGGGCGTGGAGGGAGAGATGCAATTGAAGGGCGGCGGCCACCGTTTATCCCGATGGTATCGGGATCTGCGAGCGAGGCTTCGCCGTGAGGAGACGTCCTCCTCAGCAGGACTGGCAGTCACGACGGCGGCTACGACATTTTTTTAACCGCTCCAGAACCCGCTGCCCGGACCGCTTAACGCGCGGGGAGATTGGCCCGGAGCGTCACCGCGCCCGTCTCAACGGGACGGGTGAGCGATTCTTTCGTGCGCCGGTAGGTGGTGGAATCTTTCCAGATTCCCCAGCTCGCCGTGTAGACGGAGTCGCAGTGCAGGCAAACGCATTGTTTATCCAATCCGGCCAGCCAGGGGTTTTCCTTCGAGCAGGCCGGGCAAAAGGTGATAAAGGCGGGACAGCGTTCGATGGCGTTGCGCAGGGCTTTGTCCGCCGGAACATCAAGGTCGCGGGCTTCCAGTTTCAGGTCCACCCGATTGGCCAGACTGCAGCGCTCCAGATAGCGGCGGCGCGAGGCTTCGTAGAGCATGTCCATGCCCTTGGTGTTGGCGAACCGTTTGTCTTTTCTTTCGCAATACAGGTGCACGGCCAGAAGGATGGCGCGGGTCGTTTCGTCACTGACCGGAATGCGGTCAAACTCACACAGCCGGACAAAGTGGGTCGCGAGTTCGACCGGGCCGAAGCTGGTGAAGTGCAGTGTTTTGCGGAAGGCGCGGTCCAGGATGGGGTTGGAACGCAGGAGCCGGCGGAGTTCATCGCGTTCGCCTTCCAGCACGACCACATCCCGCGAACCGGCTACGAGGTCTTCCAGAAGTTTCTGGGCCGCTTCCAAACCGGAGGCGGAATTGGTTGCCTCGCGGGCCCGCAGAAAGACGACCCCGCTGCCCTGGCGTTCGGGGGGATTTTCCCTGGCCGGGGCACCGCTTTCCGCATCAAACGGGATTTCCGTGACCTTCGGGCTGGCGACCACGCCGAAAGCGTGGAGCCCCTCGGCCAGCATGTGGGCCGCGGTGAGTTTGCCCGTGCCGGGGGGGCCCATAAAGATGCTGTGAAAACTCTGTTCGGGAACGGGCAGGCCCTGAAGCTTTCTTTGCTGCCCGGCGTGCGCGAGGCGCAGGATGCGTTCCAAGTCGTTGCGGACCGATTCCTGACCGACGAATTTCTTGATCCGGTTGATCACTCCTTCAATCGTGGTGATCGCCGCGGAAGCCGGGAGGGGGCTTTCCGCCGGCTTGTCGCGGAGTTCGCAGGAATCGAGAAGAAGCTGCGCAGAATCGTTCAGCGCGACCGGCGGCTTTCCGACAAACGTGCTGTCTCGCAAGGCTCCCTGGCAGGTGGTGGCGGAGAAAGAGGTCGCGTCGACCGATTCGCAGGAAATTCCCGAGCCCGCCAGGTGGCAGGATCTGGCCTCAATGGCGGGTTCGCCAATGGCGGAAAAGCGGGAGTCGAGAAGTTCCAGCCGGGTTTGCTCGGCGGTGAGAGCCGGGGTGGAGCCCGGCTTGATCACGGTGTGCGCGATATTGGCGGTGCCGCCGTTAAACACGAGCTGGGCACATCGCGCGGAATCCTGGTGATCGATGACGCAGGAGTGCAGATACAGTGGGCTGGCGGCGGCCCCATCGACGGCAATGAGGGCGGAGGTTTCGCTGGCCTTGAAAAGGGAGCCGAGGAGACGCGCCTCGACGCTGTTTTTTAAATAAACGCCCACGCCATTGCCGGTGAGGGTCGCTCCCTCGCAGTAGACGCTCGATTCCTCGGCGAAAATGCCGATGCCGGGGTCGGATTCGTCGGTGCTGACGCATGATTCCACCCGGCTGTTATACACCGCGGCCGAGGATCCTTCGCTGAGAGCCAGGCCGACACGGCAGTTGGCAATGCGGCTGGCGGAGATTTCCGTGCTGGCCTGGTGGGTCAGGACCACGCCTTCGATCGCATTGCCGGCCAGGCAATTTTTCAGGAAAAGCTGAACTTTGCTCCCGGGGGCGCCGGCGTTGATCCCGCCGTTAATCGTGCAATCATCAAGAACCAGCGTGCCTTTTTCCAGCTGCAGCGCGGGGCGTCCGGCTTCGGACCGGAGTTCCAAACCGATGAAAAGGCAATACTCGGCCTGGACTTTGACCGTTCCCTTGATGACGACCGGACCGTCCTGCATGCTGCGCAGTTCGACGTTTTTTTGGAGGTCGAAGGCGGGGTATTCACCGGCCGGAAGGAAAATGATGTCGCCGTGGGCAGCCCGCCGCAGGGCTTTGGCCAGATCGCGCGCATCGAAAAAACCGCCATCGGGATTGACGGCCAGTTCCCGGC
Organism: Chthoniobacter flavus; assembly: GCA_945860745.1. GTDB lineage: Bacteria > Verrucomicrobiota > Verrucomicrobiia > Chthoniobacterales > Terrimicrobiaceae > CAMASH01. The sequence continues at coordinate 2,302 of CAMASH010000146.1, forward strand.
GTGTGCTCTGGGGAAGATTCCTGGCCAGAACGGCGTCGAGCTTGGAGGGGCGAAGAAGGTTCTTCATGGTTTGCGAGGTGCTTGGTGGGATGGCGAATTGACAGACCGGTTAAATCCTGACGGATTTTCCAGTCTCTTCCGAGGTGAAGCACGCGTCGAGTAGCTTTTGAATCTCGGCGCCGCGGGCGAAATCCGGCTGATCGTTGACCCCGGTGCGGATGCTGCGGACGAAGCGTTCATAGATCGACGGGGTGCGTCCGCAGTCCAGGGTTTTCCAGGAACAGGTATCGACGTCTTTTCCGCGGCAGATCTCGAGCCGGGTGTAGCTTTTGTCCAGATCGATGCGGATGGCCCCGTGCTCGGCATGAAGGACAAGGCTGACGCTGTTGGCCTGGCCGGTGGCCCAGCGCGAGGTGTGCAACGAGGCCAGGGCGCCCCCGGCGAACTCGAGGGAGATCACGGCGGAATCGTTGGCATCCAGGGTGTAGCCGCCGAGTTGCTTTCCCTTGATGCTGGAGAACGTCCTGAGTTTCGCCTCAATGGTCCGGGCCGGCCCGACGGGAAATGTGGCGAAGTCGAGAAGATGCACTCCGACATCGCCGAGCACACCGCGGCTGCCGTGCGCGGAGGAGAGGCGCCAGAGCCAGGCGGGGGTGGTCTTCCAATCGCCCCAGACCTTCGAGGAAAGCCAGCTTTGCAGATACGAACCGTGAACATGAACCACCTGCCCCAGGTCGCCGGAAGCGATGATGGCGGCTGCTTTTTGAATGGCGGAGGAGTTCCGGTAGCTGAAGTTGATCATGTTGATGACTCCTTTGCGCGCGGCGGCGCGGGCCATCTTGAGCGCATCGGGGTAATTGGTGGCGAGGGGTTTCTCGCACAGCACGTGTTTGCCCGCCGCCATGGCCTGCAGGCTGAGTTGGGCATGGGTGGAGTCGGGCGTCACGATGGAAACGGCGTCGATCTCCGCCCCATCGAGCAGATCCGCGAAGTTCGTGTAGTGCTGCTTGACCTTGTACTTCTCCGCAAAGGCGGCGGCCCGGCCGGCAGCGACGTCGCAGACCGCCACCACTTTGCAGTTTTTGATTTTTTGGTATTCCTGGGCATGGGCGTTGCCCATGCCCCCGGTGCCGATAATTGCGATGCGAACCATAGAAGGGAACGGGTGTTGGCTTTTTACCGCGCGAAATGCAAGCGCTGATGTTGCCATTCCCGCGCGGATGAATTCGGAGTTGCTTTTCCTCCCCTGCGAAGCCACGCTTGCCTCCACCGAAAATTACCGATGAGCGCCACTCTCTCCGCCACCAGCCAGCTCGACCAACTTAAGAAATTCACCACCGTTGTCGCCGACACCGGGGATTTTGAGTCGATCAGAAAATATTCCCCGCAGGATGCCACGACCAATCCCACGCTGATCTTCAAGGCCGTGCAGCAGGAGGAGTACAAGCCTCTCCTGGCCAAGGCCATCGCCGATAACAAGGGGTCCGCGCTCAGCGGTGAGGCCCTGCAGAAAAAAATCATCGACGATCTGCTCATCGCTTTCGGCCGCAAAATTCTGGAAATCGTCCCCGGCCGCGTCTCCACCGAGGTGGACGCCCGCCTCTCTTTCGATGTGGAGGGCACCTTGCAGAAGGCGCGCTATTTGATCGGACTGTATGAGAAAGCCGGCATCCCCCGCGAACGCATCCTGATCAAGATCGCCTCGACCTGGGAGGGTTCGCAGGCCGCCGGGATCTGTGAAAAGGAGGGCATCCATTGCAATCTGACCCTGATGTTTTCGCTGGCCCAGGCCATCGCCTGCGCGGATGCCGGAGTGACCCTGATCTCGCCGTTCGTGGGGCGCATCTACGATTTTTACAAGGCCACAACCGGCCAGGAATACACCGGGGCGGATGATCCCGGGGTGCAGTCGGTCAACAAGATTTATAACTACTACAAAAAGTTCGGCTACAAAACGCAGGTCATGGGAGCGAGTTTCCGCAACACCGGCGAGATCATCGAACTGGCCGGCTGCGACCTCCTCACCATCGGGCCGGAATGGTTGGAAAAGCTTCAGACTTCGGACGAACCCCTCGTGCGCAAATTGAGCCCCGAGGCGGCCCAGGCCTCGGACATCGAGCGGCTGGTCGTGGACGAAAAAACCTTCCGCTGGCTCCTCAACGAGGAAGCCATGGCCACCGACAAGCTGGCTGAGGGCATCCGCAAATTTGCGGCGGACATCGTCAAGCTCGAAGGCATCATCGCCAAAAGCCTCTAACGTTATGTTGCGTTCACTCGTTCTCACTCTCGTTCTCTGCGCGGCCGCCTCGCCGCTTTTGGCCACCACGGCTGCGGTGGAATATCCCGGCGCGTTGCCTGTCCTGCTCGGCCTGGATAGTGTTCGCACGGAACTCAAGCTCGATTCCCTCCAGCGGGCCGTGCTCGATTCCCTCCGCGACGAATACAAGTCGGCCGTGCGCAAGTTGACCACCCCCCTGCCAGCCACCCCGGAGCAACGGGTGGCGGCGGAGAAGGAACTCGTCGGAATGAACGAGCGATTCAACAAGCGGGCGCTCTCGGCTCTCAGCCTCGGGCAGCGCAAACGCCTTCAGGAAGTCGAGCACCAGATCCTCGGTGCCACCAAGCTCTATTCGCCAGCGGTTCAGGGCAAAATCGCCCTCACCGATAAGCAGAAGCAGGCGATCGAAGCCATCCGGCTTAAGGGTCTGGCCTATGTGGGCAAGGTGAATCATCAATTTGAGGACGGCCAAATCAGCTTCCAGGACCGCTTGGGACTGCTGCGCAGTCGCAGAATTTCGCAGGGAACCGCCCTGTTCAAAGTGCTGACTCCCGCGCAGCGCAGCGCTTTCCTTGCGCTGGGGGGAAGAAAGTTGGCCATCTGATTTCGAACCGGCTTCCGCCTCCCGAGAGGTGAGTCCGCGGAGCCTCCGGGGGAACGGGGCGCACTTCGGCTGTGACCCGAATGGCACTAAGTTCAGACATCCTGATCTCTGAGAAAAATGAGTTGGCACATTTTTTCTAAAAATCAGGCCAATTCGTAGATCAATTGCGCCCCGGTTTGAGGGTGGAAAAACGCGGATTTTGTGAGGTCGCTTAGCAGTGCTGAGAT
>CAMASH010000147.1 GCA_945860745.1 Chthoniobacter flavus
TCGGCCGTCGCGCACGCGTTCTTGAGTAATAATTTCCGTCGGAGTTGTTTCCATCGCCGCAGTCTACCCGCGGAAATACCAACTGCATAAACGGTCCCCGGCCGGACGCATACGGATCTGGGAGGGGTTTTGCGAGCCATGATCGCGCCGGGGTGCGCGCCACCAGCGTGTCGTAAACCGCAAAGCGCAAGGCCCTTTTGGCTCGCCCCTGCAACGTGCAACAATCGAGCCCTGTCTAGACTTCCCGCCGTGAATGAAGGGGGCGTCAACGGGCGGGCGAGGGGAGAGGCGCGGGTCCTGGTGGATTTGCGCCTCAGCTTGGTTATGTGCAGCCGGTTTAGAGACGGAAGTTCATGCCGAGGGAAACGAGCGGGCTCATTTCTTTAATATTCCGGGCACGATTGTTGAACCACTTCGAACCCGAGTCCGGCTCGTCGAAGATGTTGTTGAGATCGAGGTAGGCATCGATCTTGGGCGTCAGGCGGTACATGGTCTTCACGTCGACGGTTCGACGAAGGATCGTGTACCACAAGCGGGACTGATTCGCGTTGTAGGAGCTGAGAAACTGGTCCGTGTAGTTGTACTGCACACGAACCGTGATCTTGCCCCGGATATAGGAGATACCGGCGTTGGCAGTCATCGGGTTGAATCCGGGGATTTCGCTCGTTGATTGGATATTACCGCCAGACTCATAGTCACCTTTGCTATCCATCCGGGTGTAGGTGGCAAAAGCGCCGAACCCACTCCAGAAACCGGGCAGATTCGTGAACTGCTGATTGTAGTTCACCTCGATGCCACGGACGCGGGCCGAGCCTCCATTATACTGAGTCGTGAGCTGGTAACCGGCGTAATTGCCATCGAAACCATTGCCAGAGCCCTGCGCCACAATTGCCCCCCCTGCCGTATAGATAAAGCGATTGATTTCCTTGATGAAAACGCCCACGGAGACGACCCCAGCGGGTTCGAAATAGTATTCCGTACTGAGATCAAAGTTGTCAGCTTTCTGAGGCTTGAGGCTTGGGTTGCTGGTGGAGATCGTCTGACTATCATCATTCACCGTGGTGCGCGGGATGAGCTGACCGATCGAAGGACGGCCGACATTGGTGGCGTAGCTTAGACGGGTAATAAGATTTCGGAACGGCGTATACTTAAAGTGTACTCCAGGGAACACGTCGCGATTCTTGCCGGTCGCGGTCTGGCGGCGGCCGTATTCTTCAATGTTTCGCCGCTCGATTTCAGCATTCGTCAGCGAGCCCACCCAGGCAGCGCGCCGAGCTTTCTCCTCCGGAGATATGTACTGGAGCGCCCCCGTGCCCTCCACCTCCGTCTCTTCGACGCGAACGCCACCCATCACCGAAAGTTTGCCGAGGTCGATATTTCCCATGATATACGCGGCGGTGATGGTTTCTTCGAAGTCTTGCTTTCCAGTGAACGCGACTTGGGTGTTGCGAGCGACGTCCGGTCTAAAGAACTGCGGGTTCTGGGCAAAGATCGGGTCGATGCCCGCGCGACCTTTGCCGGGGAAGTTCGCATACGGCAGCGCCGCATAGCGCGCGAGCTCGGTGTCCGGGACCCCAAAGCCGCGCCCGAACTGGGCGAGGTTGTCGTCATTAATGCCCGTAGCGGGGTTGGGCCCCATGACTCCGTCCGGTCCAACATAGGTGCCAAGGTAGGAGTTGTCCGTCAGGTTGCGTTCCTGTTGGCGAATGCGACCGCCGACTTTGATCCACGAGGGAACCACGGTATCGAAGCGCTTGGTGGCGTTAAGCGCCACGCCGACGTAACGATCTTTGCCGTTGCGGATCGTGCTGCTGTAGAGGTTTTCATTATACGTCGCGATATTGCGCAAATCGGGACCAGCAGTCTGGGTAATATAGGGAAAATTGGGGTTGTCCCGCTTCTCCACCTCGAAGCCGATGCCGCGCGCGATGAACTGGATCTCGCGCGTACCAGGGTAATCGGTTTGGGCGTAGGAGTGGTAGAGGTCGTAGTCGAGGTCGAGCATCTCATATTTGTGGACCCCTCCCAACTGGAGGTAGTTGGACTTGGCCACTTTGTTGAGGTACTGCGGGATGAGGGTGACGTTGCTGGCCGTCACCGGGCGGATCCGAGTGAGGGTTTCCGTAAAGCCCGGAACGATCCCGCCCGTGCCGGTGAAGTTCCCATTGGCATCCAGGCTGGCGACCGATTGGTTGGTCTGCCACTGCTCCCGGTACTGTTCCTTCTTTTCGTTGCTCTGGTCGGCTGAGCCATTAAAGAAGAACCGGACATCGTCGTTGAGCTTGTAGTCAAGTTTGATGTTGGCGCCACCGCGGGTCCGGGTGATGCGTGAATCTCGCCAGTCGACTTGATATAGGTAGGCCGGAGCGGTCGAGCCATTAGGCAGCTGCTGATAGGACTGTTGCGACTCGGAAAGAATCGAGGGCACGACGCGGTGACCAAGATTGATCGTTACGCCGAACTTCCCTTTGAAAACTTCCGAGTAGTTGAGAGAGTAGCTGCGGGGCTCCGGGTAATCGGAATCACGAGGATCCCATGGACGCCACATCGAGCCGATTGAACCGCTGATACGGCGCTCGGGCGAACTGTCGAATGCGCTTTTGGTCACGAGGTTGACTGCGCCGCCAATAGAGTCGCCGTCCATGTCGGGCGTCGGAGATTTAACGACCTCCATGCGCTCGATTGCGTCGGCATTGGTGTGCTCAAACTGGTACTCCCGGCTCGAACCGGCGGACGCGGCGTTGGCGGCGCGGTTGCCGTTGACGGTGACAGTGTTGAGATTCTGGCTCATTCCGCGAATGCGGACAAAACGAATGTCCCCATCCATGGACTGGCCTTCGACTCCTGGGAGGCGGATAAGAAGGTCAGCCGGATTGCCGGCGAGATTACCGAACGCATCGGCCGAAACGATGCTCTTTACTCCCGGCGACTGGCGCTGGAGGGTGATCGCTTGGGCATTGCCTTCACGCTCACCTGCCACCCGGAATTCGCCGAGGGTATAAACATTGGACGTCATGGCCACATCGTGTCGGGCGAGGGTTCCGGCGACGACGTCGACGGCCATGGTTACCGGGTCGAGGCCGGTGTAGGTTACTTCGATCATAACCTGGCCGGGGACAACATTTGGAAAGCGGAAGATACCCTGCTCGTCGGTATAGACTTCGCGGTTGGGGCCTTTGAGGTGGACGCGGGCGCCTCCGAGCGTGCGGCCGGTGGCCGCGTTCTTCACGGTGCCGGTGAGAACGCTCAGGGTATTTATTTCAGACGTTGAGGGAGCACCCTGCGCTACCAGAAGGGTCGCAGGCGCGAACACCAAGCCGATCAGGGCGATCAGCGACGGTAAGTTTTTCTTTCGATTCATGACGCTTGGGGGGTTGGGCCGATCGGGGAACGAAGCATACACCGAGAGGCATGCCTTCGGAGTTGCTGACAAAATGGGGAATGGGGGAGGGCACAATAACCGCCCAACATTGCTCTCAAGAAACAGCATTCGTAAAACGTTCCTGCGCAAAATGCGGGTGGTTTCTTTCGGTCACGGCCAAAATCCGATTTTTGGGCGGGGGCTGATAAGAAACTGGATTTGCGGGGGTAGGGGCTTACGAGGAGGGGCTTGGTGGGATTTGGATGAGTTAGCCGTAAATCAGTCGATTTTGAGAGGGCGGCGGGTACGGATAATGCTGGAGACTTGGGGCGGGGAACGGCTGCGACGGAAAAAAGGGGGAGGTCGGCCGCGAAACGAGGCGCTGCTTGCCGCTGGGAGGGAATTTTAACGACGTGGGAGATGATTAGATGATGACATCCGGATCGCTCGGAGTCAAGGAGCAAGCGTTTTTAGGAGCAGGCAAAAAGGGTCAGGTAACATGACAAGCAGCTAAGGAAAAAGCCGCGCCGAAGGTCGTTGGGGGATGTCTTTGGCGCTGCTATGATCTATACTGGAATCGACCATCACAAACGCTACTCGGTGGCCTACGCGGTAAACGCGCAAGGCCACAAGTTGCTCGAAAAACGCATCGACCACAACGCGCCGGAAGCCTTCGCCGCCTTCTTCCAAGAGCTGGGCGAGCCGAGCGAAGCGGTCATTGAAGCCTGCTGGAACTGGGGCACGGTTCACGACCTGCTGGAAGTCACTCCCGGAGTTGCCAAAGTCGTCCTCTCACACCCGGCCAAGAACCGCATCATCGCTGACGCGCAGATTAAGAACGACCGCGTCGACGCGAAAGCCCTGGCGAAGCTGTTACGTGGGGACTTCGTCGCGCGCGAGCATGTGCCCGCCAAGGCGGTGCGCCAAAAGAAAAAACCGTGACCGCCACGCCCGCAATAGCCGCCATCGCAGTGAACGCCCTCAGCCTGAAGGCTTCGTAGCCGCCACCCCGCCGCCGCCGCCCCGCCGCCCAAACGCTGACACCGCTAATCGCCATCTATCGCCAAGCCTATCGGGACCGCTGAAGGCGGTCGATGCGCAGGGGTGACGTATAGGGTGAGACACGGATGGAAGTCAGGCGCAAATCCAGTTTCCTAGCGGTATCCCACTTTCCGATACCGACCCAAAGACCCCGCCTCATCCGGACCCGCCGCCCTCTCAAAATCGACTCTTTTACCCCTACTTCATCCAAATCCAACCACGCCCCTCTCCTTAAACCCCTCTCCCCGCAAATCCAGTTTCCTCGCAATATAAACACGCTGTCTTACTCTGTGCCTTCTGTGGTTGGGCTCCGTGTGCTCTGTGACTCCTGCCTTGGCCATATTCAGGTTGTATTCAGGTGAGCATTTCACGGGCTAGGGTTTGAGCCTCGGTTGCGCCTCGGTCCATGACGCGAATCCCACCCGCCCACGCTCACTCGTTGCTCAACCACAGCGCACAGCCGAGCGCTGGCACGAATAGTTCGGGTTCGACCGGCAGCTTTGCCCCATGTCCTTCCGAGGCGAAAAACCGTTCGTGGTCGGCCAACTGCTCCCACGCACCCGCCACCGCGCCGGCGACTCCTGCGCCCACGGGAATCGTCACGTCACCCAGCGTGGGGTTGACTGCAAACAACAGACGCTCCGCGCCCTGCGAGCCGTCCGCGTTGTAGATCACTGCAAACGCGAGCGAACCGGACGCGCGGAAAAACCGGAAGAAGCCCTCGCTCGGCATCGCGCCTTGGCGGAGTAACCGCCCCGTCCCGCTCCGACGAAACGCGATCCAGTCGGCGAAATACGCGTGCGTGCCGAGATGCCGATAGAGGCGCCGGTAATCGAGCGCGTTCAGATCACCGCGCAGATAGGTGTTATTCACGCCGTGCTTGGACCGGAGAAAATCCTGCCCTGCCGCCAGCATCGGGATGCCGAGCGACATGAACAACAGCGCAGCCATCAGGTGCGTCCGGCGGCGGTC
>CAMASH010000148.1 GCA_945860745.1 Chthoniobacter flavus
AACAAGGATTCGTCCTACGAATGCGGCGTAGTTCCCGACGCCGGCCCGCAGCCGCGTTTCAGTGTGAAGTTTTACCTCGTGGCCATGCTCTTCATCCTCTTCGATATCGAAATCGTCTTCATGTATCCGTGGGCGGTCGTCTTCAAGGACTACGTCTTGCACTTTGGTCCCGAGATCCTCTGGAGCATGTTCAGCTTCGTCGTCATCCTGCTCATCGGCTATCTCTACGCCGTCAAAAAAGGCGCGCTGGACTGGAGCCACTAGCCGAAGTTCAGGATTCGTTGGCGGTGGTTGAGAGGTTGAGAATTCCGTCGCTCCCTCGTCATGATCAGCCACTTGGCTCTTTTCAAACTCAAGCCCGAAGTGGATGAGGAGAGAATCGAATGGATGACGCGCGAGACCCGCATCCGCCTGCTGAAGATTCCCGTCGTGCTCGGTCTGCGCTGCGGCAAAAGCCTCGAAGCTGGTGCGCCCTGGCCGTACTTCGTCGCTGTCGAAGTGGAGACCAGAGAGAAACTGGCCCTCTACCGCGAGGACCCGAATCATTTGGGATTCGTCCAGGATGTGCTCGAACCCAACACCACCGCGCGGCTCGATCTCAATTATGAGATGGAGCCCGGCAAGGACGTCCTGTACTCTTAAGCGTCCGTGCAGACCCGGGCTGACAAACCTACTGCACAGCCGGATTAAAAAACTTCGGATCGTTCAGCTCCTTCGCGGTATCAACCGAACGGGACTCCACATGGCCATCCAGAAAGAGAACATTGATCTGTTTGGCGTGGCGGAAGGCCCAGTCGAGATTTTGCGAGGCCCAGACCGGGGCACCGGCTCCATCTCCCAAGGTCATCTGACCGTAGGGCACTGACGCAGAAATGTAGTCACCGTTCCGTTCGGATTCGGTGATGAGGACGGTGCGGGCAGGAACGGCAAACGCCGCCATCCGGCGGCCGGGCTGATAGTCGTAAATCCCGTTATAGGAGGCAATCGTGCCCGCCGAGTAATCGGGAACATAGGTATTCATCACATAGGCGCGCGGATAGCGGGTCCCCCCTTGCGGCCAGGCCTTCATGGCGGGGCAATACATTTTTCCTGCCTGCCGCTTTTCCCCGATCCTTTGCAAAGGATCACGACCGGTGCTTTCGAAGGCCCAGAGGTTCAAGACATCCTGCCACGTTGCCGAGGAAGTCGGAGTGCGCTTGCCAACCCCTGGCAAACTGCCATTTTCGTCAGCAACAATAAGCTGAACCGCGGAACCAATCGTCCGCAGATTGGCCGTGCAGGCCCCCTTCCTTGCCGTCTCCATCGCCCGACTTGCTGTGGGCACCAAAAGAGTCAGAAGAACACCAAGGATCGCCACCACGGAGAGGAGCTCCAAGAGAGTGAAGGCCGCCCCGGTGCGGGGCCGGGGCCTTTCATCGATGTTCATCGGCAGTTCAAGGGAGGGGAGAGGGGAAAACCAACCGGCGCGAAAAATCCTGGCTGAAGAGTCAAGGAATCGCACACTGTTGTCAACCGACGGCGAGGGCTTGCCGCAAGAGAAACATCCTCCGGCCGGACCGCCCTTCACGGACTTCCCGGCGAGAGAACCACCTGGCCTTTATCAGGAGCGGCCTTAACCAACGCGTAAGGCGCACCCTCGTGCATGAGAAACTCCGCCGGAACAACATTACCATTCTGCGTTGCCTCCACGCTCTTCCATCCATCGAACAGACGCACCTTCACCGTAAGCGGATAATCAAAAACGGCCGGATCCATTTTGCTGGTAAGCGAGAGGACAATGCGGGCCGGATCGGCGGCGTCCGTGGTGAGGGTCGCCGTATCGCGTTCCTGTCCGTACAAAGCCACATCGGCCAGGAACCCCACCCACAGATCGGCGGGGTGGCTGTTGTAGAAATCAAAAACCTTGGCGAACGACGCCGTGGTCGGGCTCGGGTTATTTTCCAGATCGGGCCCACCATTGATGTTATGAATAAATACCGTGGCCCAGCCGCGATAGTATTTGCTTTCCGGTTTAAAGAGATCGCCCAGGTGCCAGCCATCCTTCTGCGGCTCATCACTCACCATGGTCAGGGGATTGGCCGTGGTGCGGATGTCAAAGTAATCCGTCATATTGGCCTTATTGATCGGAACACCACTGCCGCCGCGGGCAGCGGCATAGTATTTCTCGATGCTCGGACGCCATTCCTGCGACATATTAAAGGCTTTGGTGGCCGAACCGGGACGGGCGAAAATTTTCGTGCGCTGTCCGGTCAGCCCCGCATCAAGCTGGGCCTTCGACTCCGCACACTCCCAATCCGGCCCGGGCCAGCCATCCTCCAGGACAGGATTGCCGACATGCGTCACGCTGTGGGATCCGAATTGATAACCCTCACCGAGGAGTCTCTGCCACATTTCCCACTTCCCGGCGCTGGAAATCCGGCCGGGAACGATGGCCCCGCCGATGTTTCCGGAAATCAGGAACCACGTGATCTTCAGGCCTCCGTATTTCCGGGAGATCTCTTCCCAGGAGGGCACGTCGGAAGCGTTATTGTCGTCAATGCTGAAACTCGCCGCCGCCAGTTTGTCGTCCTCCCAGAGACAAACCGAGGCTTCGCCAGGCTTTGCCGGCCACACCTTTTCGGTCAGGGGAAAACGCGGTTCCGTCGGTGTTCCCACCAGACCGGACAATTTACCCTCCGGCGGAGCGGGAGGCACAGGCGGTTTCCAGTCCGCGAATTTTTGATAATACGCCTGCCAGATCGGCCGCATCTCCAGGGCAGCCTTGGCATGGGAGTAACCGGTCGGTGGTGCCGCCGCCGCCTCGGCGGCGATTGCATCCCAGGCCGAGAGGGGCGCAGCGCCGTTTCCGGAGTATAACCGTTCCGCCAGGGAGCAGACTGATAGGAATGCAATCCACATTGCGCATGAATGTCGTCGCATCATTTTTCCTCCTTCGGATTGGCGGCAAAAGAGAAGAGCCCATCCTGTCGAGCTCACACGAACACAGTCAGACTGCTTGGCGAAGCCACTCGGAAGATGAGTTTTGAACATCGGATTTTTCCGCTTCACTTAACTGAAATGTCATCAATCCAGACCTGCGCTCCGGCGGGAATGGCTTTGTACGTAAAGGCCAGCCTGATTGAGGCTGTAGAAGCATCCAACGGACCGCTCCATTTGACCTCCTGCCAGTCTTCGGAGTTGACGATCCGTGCTACCATCCAACGGCCTTTAACCTTTTGTCCATCCGCGGACAATTCATCGAATGATAGAATTCCCTCCTCCGTGATTCCTTGCGAACGCACAAAAAAACTGACTGAACCATCCGGACCCGCCGCCGGAATAGCGGGCGATCGCAGGGTAGCCATACCCGGAACATCCTGAGCGAACTCCCATTTCAAGCACGTCGCGCCTGAATGAGGCTTCACGCTATCCAAGGCGAACGCAATGGGCGCGTCCCACTTTGCCGCCGGGCGGTATTGGCCCGGAGCTCCCCGATCCGAAATGGTTCCAGCCCAACCGGGAAATTCCGGAGAGAGGCTCTCAAAATCGATCATCTCCTCCGCTGAAAACGCCTGATCAGAAAAAAGGAGAATTCCCGCAGCCACAAGCAGTGCAGAGCGGCAAGACCATCGGCAGAAATTCGCGTTCATCAGCTCAAGGGGAACAAATCACAGACACGTCGGCGAAAATTTAGCCACAAAAGAACGTAAGGAACTCAAAAGTCTGCGTGGGAGTACCAGTTACCATATCTTTTCCCTTTAAGCATGGAGTCTCCTGTTGCTCGGCGGACATTCCTTCAGATTTGGCAAATAGGGGTCAATCCCGCCGCCTTCCGTCGCTTCCGGTTAAACGGCTACACGCCGCCGCCCGCGCCAGAGGACAAAGGCCAGACCCATCCCGGCCAACAAAACCGTGGATGGTTCCGGAATGACATTGGTGACGAATTGAAGGGTGTTGGCATTTTGCACAAATGATCCGCTCAATCCGGAGGCGAGGTTGGTGTAACTTAAGTCGCCCACACTAAAATCGGTCGAGCCGAAGTTCACCAGAGTGTAGGTGAATCCGTCGCCGCCCGTGCCAAGAAAGTCGAAGGAAAATACGCTTCCGGTCCCCTTGTCGAAGACTCCCAGTCCGAGATTGAGCAGATCGGAAGAGTTGCTCGCATTGGAAAGTTCGAACTTCATTTGACCGAATGTGCCGCTGGTCTGTCCGTTCCAAACGAGAGCGCCGTTGTTGGTGTTGAGTGTTCCAATGCTGTTGCCAGGCGTAACCACCCCTCCAAGGTTCAGGACAATACTCGCGACCGTTCCAGATCCGCCAAGAGCACCGTTGTTGTTGACGACAGTCAAGCTGCTCGCGACAGACCCGTTGACCAGAAGCGTACCGGCATTGACCAGCGTGTTTCCCGTGTAAGTGTGAGTGCCGGCAAGGGTGGTCGTGCCCGTGCCCGCTTGCACGATGGAGCCGGCGCCGCTTGTTATACTTGAGTAGGTGAACGCGTTAGTGCGATTGAGGCTCAGGATGCCGTTGTTCACGACTCCTTGAGTGCTTAAGAGGTTGCCGGTTGTTCCGCCGTTTCCGATCTGCAACGTGGCCGTTGCGCCGATTTGCACGGCGTTCGCGGCTGTTCCACTGCCGAGCGAGCTACCGGCAGACATGTCAAAAGTCACTGAGCCCGCTGAGACCGTGACACCTGTGTTGAGCGTGACCGTATTGGCTCCCGAGTTAATGGCGGTGATGTAATAGTTAGATCCCCCCAGCGTACTTCCGGTAACGCGTTGACCAATCCACAATCCGGTTGTGTCAATTCCGGTCAGAACAGCGCTGGCGGCGGATGAGGTGCCATTTTTGGCCTGGCCGGCAAGGGAATCCGTGGTCACGGTGGTTCTGCCTTCGTGGAGGTAGTTGATGCCACTATAAGAACTCGTTCCAGACAGAATCAGGTCTCCCGCTCCGCTTTTGGTGAGAAAACCGCCGTTGGTGTTCTGGACAATCGTCGAACCGATCTGCAACTCCCCACCGACGCTGGTATTGTTTTGCAGGATGAGCAAATCCCGGCCCGTCACGCCCTGTAAAAGTCCGCCATTAATTGTGGAGGCATTCGCTCCAACACTGCCGGTCACGAGGATTCCCCCATTGACCACAAGAGTGGTGGTCGCTGAGTTCAAGGTGATGGTGCGGGCGGCGGCATTGTTAAAACGCAGAGCTCCGACCGTTGTGGTGGCCGCAGACAGGGTGGTATCGACTCCCCCGCTCATGTCCACAACTTGACTCGACGTGCCCAGGGTCGTTGCGGTGTTGGCCGTGTAGGACGTTAATGCCACAACATTC
>CAMASH010000149.1 GCA_945860745.1 Chthoniobacter flavus
CAAAGCCTGCGTGGTGAAAGTCGTGATGACCGGCAGCGCCGACGACGGCCCCGACTGGCAGCCGCACATCCGCAACAAGGACAAGCGCCGCAAACTGGCGAACCGGTTCAAGGACAGCAAAGACCCGTTCCGCATCGTGATCGTGCGCGATATGTGGCTCACCGGCTTCGACGCGCCCTGCCTGCACACGATGTATGCGGACAAGCCGATGCAAGGCCACGGCCTCATGCAGGCCATCGCCCGCGTGAACCGCGTCTTCCGCGACAAGCCCGGCGGGCTGGTGGTGGATTACCTTGGCCTCGCCGATCAGCTCAAGAAGGCGCTCGTCACCTACACCGAGAGCGGCGGCCAGGGCGATCCGACCTTTGATACCGCGCAAGCCATCGCCGTGATGCTGGAGAAACACGGCATCGCCTGCGACCTGATGCATGGCTTCAATTGGGACAAGTGGACCACCGGCAAACCCACCGAGCGCCTCGCGCTCATCCCCGCCGGACAGGAGCACATCCTTGAACAGGAGGACGGCAAGAAGCGCTGGGTGCAGGTGGTGACGGAGCTTTCACGCGCCTTCGCCCTCTGCGCCGCCAGCGATGAAGCCACGGAGATCCGCGACGACGTGAGCTTCTTCCAAGCCCTGCAAGCCGCGCTGAACAAGCAGAGCAGCACCAACCGGAAGACGCCCGAGCAGATCGACGCTGCCATCCGCCAACTGGTGAGCAAGGCCATCACCACCGAAGGCCAGGTGATCGACGTCTTCACTGCCGCCGGCTTGTCTAGGCCGGACATCAGCATCCTCAGCGATCAATTCCTCGCCGAAGTGCGCGGCCTCAAGCACAAGAACGTCGCCGCCGAGCTGCTGGAGAAACTGCTCAAGGACGAACTCAAAGTCCGCTCCAAGCGCAACCTCGTGCAGAGCCAGGTCTTCAGCGAGAAGCTCAAGAAAACTCTCAATGCCTACCACAACCGCGCCATCTCCACGATGCAGGTCATCGAAGAGCTGATCAAACTCGCCAAAGACCTCGACGCCGCGACCAAGCGCGGTGAAGATATGGGCCTGACGGATGACGAGATCGCCTTCTACGACGCCCTCGCGGCGAACGACTCAGCGGTGAAGGCGATGGGTGACGACAAACTGAAACTCATCGCCGCAGAGTTGATCACCCAGGTGAAGAAGAGCGCGACCATCGATTGGACCCTGCGCGAAAGCGCCCGCGCCAAGATCAAAGTGATGGTGAAACGCATCCTGAACAAACACGGCTACCCGCCAGACTTGCAGGAAGAGGCGGTGAAGACCGTGCTCGCACAGGCGGAGTTGCTGTGTGCGGAGTGGGTGTAGCCCTCCGTGCGTGACGGCGTCTCCCGAAAACAACAAAACCCGGAGAGAACCGCCAGGCGGCCCGGTCCGGGTTTTCGGATTTGATTTAAAGGGGTTTCAGAAAAGCCGTAGCCGCGCCCGTGAGGGCGTGGAGGGAGAGAATCCCTCCATTGGCGAAGGCCACCGTCTCACGACGGCGGCTACGAAATGGTTTAAAACCGCTCTATGGGATTACGAAACGCGTCGCCCGGGCGGGCTTTTTCCGCTCGCTTGAGAATTTCCGGGAAGAGATGGCAAAGGCGGGAGGCTTGTTCCCAGAAGATTTGCTGAACCCATGCGTATTTGAGAAAAAAGATCGGGTGCCCTGCGCGTTTCCAAGCTTCGACCTCGTGAGGATTCCGGCTGATGGCCGTGTCGGCGGACAGGATGATTCAGTCCTTCTGTTTCGCCAGAGAGGTCATCCAATCCGCGTCGGGAGTATCGGGAGGGAAAAGCTCCTTGAGATGGGTAACGGAATGCCTCGGGTCGACAAGGCAGGGGAGGGCGCGGGCGACGCGGTGAGAAACGTTATTGTCAACGAAGAACCTCACGCGGCGAGGGCCAACTCGAATGCAATGGCATCCCGCACGGAGTCGGGCTCAAGTTCATACCACTCGGCGATTTCCTCGATGCTCTGGCCGGCCTTTGCCGCGGCTTGTAAAATTTCGGTGGCCACACCGGTGCGGGCGGTAATGGGCTGGCCAAACTGGCGGCGGGGATCAAGCACGACCGCCCGGTCGGGGCCGAGAGGCCACCAGCGCACCAACTGGTCATCGGCGGAGAATTCCAGCTCGCGAAGAAAGGGTTGGATGACCTGTGGGAACACCCGCTGACCGTGCACGACTTCCTCGGACTCAATCCCCTCGGGTTTCGCCGCGATTTCTTCAATGATCTGGCCGCCATCCGTGACAAAATGACGGGTGCAGAACGGATGCTCGATGTCGTAACGTTTGCGGGCGACACCGTGGGCAGCCCGCAACAAATGCCAGGAGACGCCGGCCCTGCGAAAGGCATCAATGAAGCGCACTTCCTGAAGGTCGAGAAATCCGAGCGCGAATTTATCTTCCATGGGACGAAGCTCCCCCTGCCAGAGACGGCGATCGGTGGATTCGGCGATCTCTTCGGACGGAATTCCCTTGAGCCAATAGCGAATCCGGCGCTGAGAAACCCGGCTTAGACGCGAGGCCTCGGGCACGGTGTATATGCCCTTGCCGAGAAGGTCCGATGGCGAAGCCGCAGTCACGAGGGGATGATTTGTGATGACGAAGAGAAATTCGCAGTTTTTTACCCCTCCTGCGCAAGCGCGACGCTGGAAGCGCTGAAGAAGTCGCCCCTGCACCAGGCCTTGACCGGAGCACTGTAATGATTACTTTTTACGAGTGCCTTGGGTTGAGGGAAAACATGGGATTACCGCATTGATTTATGATGAACTCGAACAGAACTGAGATCGAGGGCTTTCAAGAGAGCCTGACCGCGACCATCGCCGCGGAACGCCGGGCGCTGCTGGAGCATCGGCTCTACGGACGATTGCGGACGCTGGAACATCTGGCGGTGTTCATGGAGCACCATGTGTTCGCGGTGTGGGATTTCATGTCGCTGCTGAAGGCGCTCCAGGTGCGCCTGACGTGCGCGGGCGTGCCCTGGCTGCCGCAGGGCAATGCGCAGGTGCGCCGCCTGGTGAATGAGATCGTGCTGGGTGAGGAGAGCGATGTGCTGCCAGAAGGCGGGGCGGCGAGCCACTTCGAGCTTTATCTCGATGCCATGCACCAGGCCGGAGCGGACACGGCGCAGGTGGAGCACTTCATCCGGTTGCTCCAGTCCGGGCAGCCGGTGGCGGCGGCGCTGGAACAAGCCGGTGTGCCGGCTGCAGTGGGGACGTTCGTGCGGCATACGTTTGAGGTGATCGAGCGCGGGCGGGCGCATGAAATCGCCGCAGCCTTCACCTACGGACGGGAAGATTTGATTCCGGAGATGTTCACGCAACTGGTGCATGGGCTGGAGCGGCAATTCCCCGGCAAGCTGGCGAGGCTGCGTTACTACCTGGACCGGCACATCGAACTGGACGGCGACGAGCACGGCGAAATGGGCCGCCAAATGGTGAGTCTGCTGTGCGGGGGAGACCCGCGCCGTGAGCAGGAGGCCACGCAGGCGGCGGTGGCAGCGCTGCAATCTCGAATCCTGCTCTGGGACGGGATTGCCCTGGCGGTGGAACCATTGGATGAACCGGAGCGGATTCAGCCGGCAGGAGCAGATGCGCCCCCCAACGCCTCGCCCGCCTCTCCGAGCGGAAGCACGCCGCGCCGGACGCGTTGAAAAAGCCGCTGCGGCACCAGGCCTTCACGGGTGAACGGTAGGCCCGGTTTCTGTGCCCTGAAGATGAGGGTATGATACCATCTCTCTGATTTGTTTGGATCATTGGCTGGAAGCCAATGCCACGTGGCATCGGCATCCTGCCGATGTTCTGAGTCCATTTATTTGGCAGAGATGGTATGAAATCAGGAAAGTGCGGTTTTCTTATCATGAGAGGCCCTGCTTGACTGAAAACTTGACTTATACTTGACCTATCTGAGCACGCCCGACGGCGTCTCCCGAAAACAAAAAAACCCGGAGAGAACCGCCAGGCGGCCCACTCCGGGTTTTTGGATTTGATTTAAAGAGGTTTCAGAAAAGCCGTAGCCGCGCCCGTGAGGGCGTGGAGGGAGAGAATCCCTCTATTGGCCAAGGCCATCGTCTCACGACGGCGGCTACGACATGGTTTAAAACCCTCTAAGGGATTACGACAAAAGTTCCGCGGGAACCTGGCCGCCGTTCTCGGCGATTTTTTTGATCACTTCCTTGTGCAGCCAGACATTCATGGCGGCGGAGTCGGAGGTGTCGCCGGTGTAGTGCAGTTCCTTGGCCAGCTCTTTGCGGGCGGAGAGGCTGCTGTCCAAGTCGATAAGCTTCATTAGATCCACGATGGATTTTTTCCAGTCGAGCTTCTCGGCATTCTTGGCGGCGAGGCCGTCAAGGAGGGCGGTGACGTCAACGACCGGGAGAGGCACAGGCGCGGCCGGAGCGGCTGGTTCAGCGGGAGCCGGAACTTCCGCCGCGTGGGGGTGGTGCGGGAGGACGGCGTCTTTGACGGATTCGACTGCGGCGCTGGCACCGCCGAAGACTTTGGAGAGGATGCTAGACAGGAAGCCCATGATATTTCGTGTGTGTTGTGGTTGGTGTTTGGTTGGTGAGATTATGCTTTTCCGCCCAGAAAGGATGAGAGGGCGGGGATTTGACCGAGGAGGGCCTCGACCGCCTCAGGGCCGGCGACGGATTTGGCCTGTTCGAAAAATCCGCTGGCCAGCGGGACGGCCTTGTCGAGAGGAATACCCGCTTGCTGGAGAGCACCGATCGCCTCGGCGGCTCCACCGAGGTTTCCACCCAGCAGTCCACCGGCTTTGCCGATCAGGTCACCGAGCAATCCGCCGGCTCCGCCTCCCGCACCGGGAGCAGGGGCCGAGGCCATCGCTCCGGCTGAGCCGGGGATGAGGGCGGCGAATTTCTCAAATTCCGTGCCGACGGCTTTCTGTTTGATGAAGTTGAGGATAATCCCGACCCCGGTGCGGACGACGGATTCGGGCAGGTTCAGTTGAGCGCTGAGGGTCTTGATGATTTGTTCCATAATGGGTGTTTTTTAGAGGTTTGCGTTGGAGGTGCTCCTTCGCCGGCCCGGCCGACGAAGGAAGAAGGAAGAAGACTACGGAAGGAATCATGCGGCAATCAATCCTAGATCACAAAATTGTCACACCGCTTCAAGTCAGCTGAGCCCGCGTTCCTCCAAATCGGCTTCATCCCAGCCGAAGAAGTGGCCGAGTTCGTGCAGCAGGGTGGTGCGGACTTCCTCGCGGAAAACTTCCACATCCTCCTCGG
>CAMASH010000150.1 GCA_945860745.1 Chthoniobacter flavus
CAACCCTGAATGGGTTGTGTTCCTCGCCCGATGCAACCCATTCAGGGTTGATTCTATTCTCCTGTCGATACCCAAGGTAGCTCATTCTTCGCAACCTTGGGCTGTCGGATTGATCCCCTTCGGGGATTCCTGGAAGATTTTTGTCCTGCACCCACCCGGCGTCCGGACGCTACAGTTTCCGCTCCCCCGCCGCGAGAAGGTCCACGAACTGTCCGGCGGTTTTCGCCGCCAGCAGACGGTCGAGCTGGTGCTTGTCCCGGCAGATGCGCGCGATGGCTCCGACGATGCGGAGATATTCGGCGTTGAAGGCCGCGGGAATGCCCGCCACGAAGACCAGCCTGACCGGCTCGGAAACATCGGCGCACGCAAATCCCTCCGGCGAACGCCCCGCGGCCATGACCAGCGAGGCGATGGAATCGGTTCTTCCATGGGCAAGGCAAATGCCACATCCGTTCTCCGCAATGGCCGGGGTGTTGCGGCTCAGCACGGCCCCGCCCAATGCGGCGAAGTCCCCCACCCGCGCATCCCCGTTGAGTTTGGCCAGCACTTCCTGCACGGCATCGCCTTTGTTTCCAGCCGTCAGAGCAAGATTGACCTGGCTGGGTTGGAGAATGTCCGCAATCGGGGTCATACGTTACTGCCGCTCCATTTCAGCTTCTGGCGTAAAACCTCCGGAAACGACCGCTCGGGCAGCGTGACCAGGGGCAGCGATCGATCGCTTTTCACGATGCGCAGGATATCCCCCACCCGCATGGCCAGGGTGGACTGGCCGTCCACCGTGACGAAAACCTGTTTCTCCGGCCTCAAAAGCTGCGCTTCAATCACGGAGCGGTCGCTCACCACGGTGGAACGATTCGTCAGCACGTGCGGGCAGATCGGGGTGACGACAAAAGCCCCGGAGTCCGGCATGAGGACCGGGCCGCCCGCCGAAATCGAATAGGCGGTCGATCCGGTCGGAGTGGCAATGATCAGACCGTCGGCGTTGTAGTGGGTGAGTTCCGCGCCATCGATCCGCACCTCGATCTTGACAAGCTGCGAACGTTCCCCGCGGCTGATCACCACATCGTTCAAACCATGCAGCCGGCTCGTCCGTCCAGTGGCATGGGTCAATTCCGCCCGCAGAAGATTGCGGGGGCTCAGGATGTAATCTTTGTTCAAAAGGCTCTCCACCGCGCGCGGAATTTCCGCGGGACCCACGCAGGTCAAAAACCCCAATGACCCGATATTGACTCCGAAAATCGGGCGGATGTCCGCCGCCAGTTTGTGCACGACGCGCAGGATGGTGCCGTCCCCGCCCAACACGACCAGCAACTCGGATTCCCGGGCCAGAGCCCGTTCGTCCCGCGAAGATTTCCGCCCGATCAATGCGGCGGTGTATTTTTCGAGCGCATATTCGATACCGGCTTCTTTGAGCGCAGCCACCATGGCGCGCACCGCACCGCGGGCGTCGGATTTTTCCGAATGAGCAATCAGGCCGATCATAAACTATTGCGGATTGCGGATTACGGAATGAGAAAAAGATCGACCGCCGGCCGGACATTCCGCACTCCGCGATTTCCAGTTTTCATGGTTTGAGATGGGCCAGGAATTCCGTGTTGCCCTCGCGCCCCTTGATGGGCGACGGGATCAGGCCGATCCACTGCCTTCCCGCCGCCTCGACGAACGTGCGAATCCTTGTCGTCACTTCCTCGTGATAATGCGCTTCGCGTACAACGCCACCTTTTCCCACCTTGTCGGGGGACAACTCAAATTGCGGTTTGATAAGAACGACCATGTCGGCAACGGGGGTGAGTAAGGCAAAGGCCGCCGGTAAAATCAACGTCAGAGAAATGAAACTCACATCCGCCACGCACACATCGACCGGTTCGCCGATGTCCGCCGCGGTGAGAAAACGCGCGTTCATCCCCTCGCGCACGACCACCCGCGGATCGTTGCGCAGCCGCCAGTCGATCTGTCCATGGCCGACGTCGATGGCGTGGACTTTCTTCGCGCCGCGTTGCAGCAGGCAGTCGGTGAATCCGCCGGTCGAAGCTCCCACATCCACCGCCACCCGGCCCTCGACCGGAAGGCAAAAATGGTCCAGCGCCGCCTCCAGCTTCAGTCCGCCGCGGCCCACATATTTCTCGCCACCCCGCATCTCCACCTCCGCGTCGTTTGCCACCGTCCGCCCGGGTTTGTCCGCTTTTTGACCGTCCACGTAGACCGATCCCGCCATGATGGCGCGCTGGGCCTTTTCCCGCGAAGGACACAGGCCTCGGGCCACCAGCAATTGATCGAGGCGGGATTTTTCCGGCATAGAAACTTCACTCTAAAAAATTCCGCCACGCACTGGAATCCCATTCATCAGCCCGCAGGATTCTCTGTGAAATTTCCGACGCATGGGCTCTTGGCGTGATTTTTGCTCTTCCCAATACGCCCCAATCCTTCAAGAAAGACACCCACATGAGCGAATTCCAACCCACTCTCGACACCTCGGTCCCCGGCCTCAAGGCCCTTATTCAGAATCAGCTCAAGTTCAGCCAGTCGCGCGATTCCTCCACCGCGACCAAGCGCGACTGGTGGCTGGCCACCTCGAAAGCCGTCCAGGCCGTCATCGTCGAGCGCATGCTGGCCACCCAGGCCGTCTATCACAACGAGAACGTCAAACGCGTGTACTACCTCTCGCTCGAATTCCTTATGGGCCGGCTTTTTTCGAACAGCCTCTACAGCGCCGGCGTCTTCCACGAAATGGTTCACGCCCTGGAGGAACTCGGCCTCGACTACGAGGAACTGCGCAAGGAGGAATACGACATGGCCCTCGGCAACGGCGGTCTCGGTCGTCTCGCCGCCTGCTTCCTCGACTCCCTCGCCACGCTCGATCTGCCCGCCGTCGGCTACGGCATCCACTATCAATACGGCCTTTTCAAACAGGAATTCCGCAACGGCTACCAGGTCGAGTTGCCCGACGCCTGGATGCAATTCGGCACCCCGTGGGAAATCGTCCGCTACGAACACTCAACCGAAATCCAAGTCTATGGCCACGTCGAAAATGTCTTCGACGACCGGGGAAACTATATCCCGCGCTGGACCGGTTGGAAGAAACTCCTCGGCATCCCTTACGACATCCCGATTCCCGGCTACGACACGAACACGGTCAACTATCTCCGGCTCTGGGAATCCCGCGCCACCGAGGAATTCGATTTCGAGGCCTTCAACCGCGGCGGCTATGAGGAAGCGGTCCATCAGAAAAACAACAGCGAGACCATCTCGAAGGTTCTTTATCCGAACGACAAAACCGAGAGCGGCAAGGAACTCCGCCTCCTCCAGCAATACTTCTTCGTCGCCTGTTCGCTCAAGGACATCATCCGCCGCTTCCGTAAGACCAACGAGGACTGGGCCGACTTCCCCGAGAAAGTCGCCATCCAACTCAACGACACCCATCCCGCCATTGCCGTGGTGGAACTCCAACGCATCCTTCATGACGAATACGCCATGTCGTGGGACGCCGCCTGGGCCATCGTGACCAAGGTTTTTGCCTACACCAACCACACCCTCCTGCCCGAGGCGTTGGAAAAATGGAGTGTCTGCCTGTTTCAGAAAGTCATTCCCCGCCACCTCCAGATCATCTTCGAGATCAACAAGCACTTCATGGAGGAAGTCGAAGCCAAGTGGCCCGGCGACGTGCATAAAAAACAAATCCTCTCCCTCATCGAGGAAGGCCCGGTGCAGATGGTCCGCATGGCCCACCTTTCCGTTGTGGGCGGACATTCCGTCAACGGCGTCGCCGCCCTCCACACCCAGCTCCTCAAAAGCGATCTCTTCCCCGAGTTCGACCAACTTTACCCCGGGAAATTCAACAACAAGACCAACGGCATCACTCCGCGCCGCTGGCTCCTGGCCTGCAACCCGCGCCTCTCCGATCTCATCACCGGCAAGATCGGCCACGGCTGGGAACGCGATCTCGACAAACTCCGCGGCCTGGAACCCTTGGCCGACGACGCGCAATTCCAACAGGAATTCATGGCCGTCAAGCTGGCCAACAAGATCGACCTGGCCCGCATCATCAAGGACACCTGCGACATCGAGGTAAACCCCGCCGCTCTCTTCGACGTGCAGATCAAACGCCTGCACGAATACAAACGCCAGCACCTGAATCTGCTCCACATCCTCGCTCTCTACCGCCGCCTCTTGCAGAATCCCGGTCTCGACATCACCCCGCGCGTTTTCATCTTCGCTGCCAAGGCCGCCCCCGGCTACGACCTGGCCAAGGGCATCATCAAGGCCATCAACGCGGTGGGCAAATGCATCAATGCCGACAAGCGCATCGAGAATAAACTGAAGGTCGTTTTCCTGCCGAACTACCGCGTCTCCCTGGCCCAGCGCATTGTCCCCGCCGCCGATTTGTCCGAACAAATCTCCACCGCCGGCAAGGAAGCCTCCGGCACCGGCAACATGAAGCTCTCGCTCAACGGCGCCCTCACCATCGGAACCCTCGATGGCGCCAACGTGGAAATCCTGGAGGAAGTCGGCCCCGACAACATCTTCATCTTCGGCCTGACCGTGGACGAAGTCGCCGCCCTCTGGAAACGCGGCTACAACCCCGCCGAATTCCTCAACAAGGACGAGGAACTCAAGGCCGTGGTCGATTGGGTCGGGTCCAACTATTTCACCCCCGACGAACCTCCCGGCGTGCTCAACATGCTGCGCGACAACCTGACCTACCTCGACCCCTTCCTCTGCCTGCCCGACTTCGCCTCCTACAGCGAAGCGCAGAAGAGAGTGGATCTCGCCTTCCGCGACAAATCCAAGTGGGCGAAGATGGCCATCCTCAACACCGCCCGCATGGGCAAATTCTCCAGCGACCGCACCATCGCCGAATACGCCAAGGAAATCTGGGATCTCCCCTCCGTCAAAGTCTAACCACTAGCCGAACCTCCACTTAAACTTACACCTCCACCTAAACTTAAAGGGCAAGGAGACGAGAGTTTCAGACATCCTGATCTCGTCCTGACGGGATTGCGGCGATCGGAAAGTAACTTGGCGTATTTTTTCTAATTTGGCGGAATGGAAGTTGAGGCTTTTTGGGTGGTGAGGGAGGGTAGATCGAGGGAGTGCGACTTCTCCGAGACCACACTATGCCACAGTTAT
>CAMASH010000151.1 GCA_945860745.1 Chthoniobacter flavus
GTGCCGCCGGGGCAGTCGAGCACGGTGTGGAGGTTGCATTCTTCGAGGAGTTTCTGGCGCAGGCTGACGGAGGCGTTGTCGGTGTTGGAGAGGAAGGTGTTCTTGATGACGATGCCGGCGCGGCCTCCGGCCTTGAGGATCTTGATGAAGTGCTGGAGGAAGAGGAACGCGGTCTCGCCGGTGCGGATGGGGAAGTTTTGCTGCACTTCCTTGCGCTCTTTGCCGCCGAAGGGGGGATTGGCCATGACGATGTCTTTGCGGTCCTTTTCCTGAATGTCGGCCAGATTTTCCGTGAGCGTATTCGTGTGGATGAGGTTCGGGGCCTCGATGCCGTGCAGGATCATGTTCATGATCGCGATGACGTAGGCGAGGGACTTCTTTTCCTTCCCGTAGAAGGTGCGCTCTTGGAGGAAGCGATCCTGGGCGGTGGTGCGCTTGGGATTGGTCCGCTTCAAATACTCGAAGGCCTCGCAATGGAACCCCGCCGAACCGACCGCGCCATCGTAGATGCTCTCGCCGAGCCGGGGCGCGGTGATGGCGACGATGGCGCGGATGAGCGGGCGCTGGGTGTAATACTCGCCGCCGTTGCGCCCGGCGTTGCCCATGTTTTTTATTTTGGCTTCGTAGAGGTGCGAGAGTTCGTGCTTCTCGGTCTGGGATGCGAAGCGGAGTTCGTCGATGTGGTCGATGATCTCGCGCAGGTTGTAGCCGCTCTGGATGCGGTTCTTTATCTCGCCGAAGATTTCACCGATCTTGTATTCGATGGTGTTCGGGCCGGCGGCCTTGGCCTTGAAGCCGTGCAGGTAGGGAAAGAGCTTCTGGTTGACGAAGGCGAGGAGGTCGTCGCCACCGAGCGCGGTGTTGTGGTCGATCTTGCCGTCCTTGCCCCCGCCGACGCGGGGCGCGGCCCACGCATCCCAGCGGTAGGGAGCGTCGAGGATGTGGGAGTATTTTTTTCCGTCGAGGGCGGCTTCGGTGGCCTTGTCGGACTCGAGGGCGTCGAGGTATTTCAGGAAGAGCAGCCAGGAGGTCTGCTCGGTGTAGTCGAGTTCGCTGGTGCAACCGGCATCTTTCCAGAGGACGTCGTCGATGTTTCTGAAGGCTTGTTCAAACATGGGAAAAGTCAGCGGCAGCAGTCGGGGAGAAATCGGGAATCGGCCGGCGGCATGGGGTGACCGTATAGCCGTTCCGGCGTTGACGGGCGAGAGGATTTCGGGATTCCCGTATTCATCCCCATGCGTCTATCACAGCGGCGAGACAAAGACTGTCCTACCCCCGCATTATTTTCCAGATTTTACCGGCTCGCGCACACGGCGGCACGGGCCAGAAAACGCATGACAAAAGCATGACAAACGGCTTCCTTTTTATGCCGGTCCATGCTATTTTCCTTTTTGTGGGCATGCAACAACCTGCACACAATCAACCACTAAGGAACACGAACGAAAAGCGGGGCTTCATTCCAGATAAACCGGCGTCCACCGGTCCTTCGCGGGAGCAAGAGTATCGAGCGGCGGACGTTCAAAAATGGGCATCAGAGCCTCCGTAAGGATTCCGGCAGACCGATGAGTTCGAGAGTCGCGGAATCCTAACGCCACGCAATCCGGCCATCATCGAGAACGCGCACGACCACGCCCGAGGTCGATCCGCGCAGCGTCTGAACCCGGTCGCCCGGGCGGAACGAGGCCGACTCGCAGAGCGAATCCACGATGGACACCATGGATTCCCGGTCGAGGACGCCGGCGACGTAGTAGGCGACGGCGGAGATCACCTCACGACGGCGGATAGTTGGCAGTTCATGAAAAACTGCTTCGGCAATTTGCCGGGCAATAGCCGCGAAGGTATTCCCATTAAAGAACAAGAACGGGGCGCGCCGATGATAGGATCGAAGCAGATGCAGGGCCTCAACCAGCGTTTGTTCTTGGGCGCAGTCTAGCTGCCAGCTTTCTTCGCACGCTTTTCCAGTTTCCGAGCCAACTCCGTGCTGCGCTTGACCTCGTTCGCACGCTCCAACGTTGATGCGGACGACAGACTTCCAGTCCCAGTTTTCGAGAAAAGGGGCTCTGGCTTGAAACGGTGAACTGTCGCCTGGGCTTCCCTGATGACGTCCTCCGTCGTCAGGTGCTCCAGCAGATCCAGCCTCAGCTTCATTCATAAAGTGTATCGTATGGGGCGGCAGAATTCAAGTGCCGGAAATTTTATGGAGGTCACATCTCAAACCGTTCGTCATGGCGTGCAGGCACGAGAAATGATTCTCGGATTGCGCATCGCGTGGGTGCAGAAAATCAAGCTTAGTCGCTGGAAATAAATAAAGGGAGCAACCTCGCTTGTTCTTTTGGCCTCTGGCGGCGTTGCTTATCCTCCGTGCACCCTGGCTCTCTCCTTCGTCGAGTCTCAGTCACAGAGTGCTTGGGCTCTGCTCCTTCGTCGCGCCTGGCCAGAGACCAAAACTCCTGCGCCATCTTGCCCCCTTTATTTATTTACAGCTCCTTAGCGGCGTCACATCGTGAATTCCGGAATCTCGTCAGTCTCGCGCGGTTCCTCTCGCAAGCGGAGAGTCTGGATGATTTTCACGGACCCCTTTTCCAGTTTTTCAAAAGTCTCGTCATTCCCGAACATCAAATTCCCCTTGGGCCAGCCGGGAGCACCCGCGAACTGCGAGAATGCGTTCGCTTCGGAATAGACCATAGAAAATCAAATTTCCTCCGGCTTGCCGGGTTGGGAAAACCCTGTTTTCCTTCCCGGTTCTCATGAGCAGCCCCGATTTAAATGTCCGCAATGTCGCCCGGCTGGCGCGTCTGGCCCTGAGCGAAGAAGAAATCACCACCTTCCAAAGCCAGCTCGGCCGCGTGCTGGAGCACATCGAACATTTGAAAAAACTCGACGTTTCCGGCGTCGAGCCGACCGCGCATACCTATCCGGTCTTCAATGTAACGCGGGAGGACACTCCCGGCGCCAGCCTGCCGCGCGAAGCCGTCCTGGCCAACGCCCCCCGCGCCGCCAACAACCTCATCATCGTCCCCAAAGTCGTCGAATCATAACAAACCACTCATAGCCACTAATCCTCTTTGTTGCGGGAGGAGGCCTATCGTCTCCGTGTTTAGTGAAAGTTAGTGCTATTCAGTGGTTCCCTTTTTCATGAACCTCGCCTCGCTCACCATCTCCGAAATCCAGGAAGGCTTCCGCGCGAAGACCTTCTCGCCGGTCGATCTCCTCCGCGCCCTCGAACTCCGCATCGAATCGGCGGAGCCAACCATTCAGGCCTTCCTTTCGCGGGATTTTCACGAGGCGCTCAAACGGGCCGGGCAGGCCGATGTATCCCTCCCACTCGGCGGGATTCCCATCGGCATCAAAGACGTGATCACGGTGAAGGGTCAGCCCTGCACCGCCGCTTCGAAGATCCTGCGCGGCTACACCGCACCCTACGATGCCACCGTCATCACCCGGCTCAAGGCTGCCGGGGCCATTCCCTTCGGACGTTTGAACATGGACGAGTTCGCCATGGGTTCCTCCACGGAAAATTCCGCCTATCAGGTCACCCGCAATCCCTGGGACACCTCGCGCATCCCCGGGGGATCGAGCGGAGGCTCGGCTGCGGCCGTGGCCGCCCGCGAGGTGCCCGCCGCGCTCGGGTCGGACACCGGCGGCTCCATCCGCCAGCCCGCCGCTCTGTGTGGCTGCGTGGGCCTCAAACCCAGTTACGGCCGCGTCTCGCGCTACGGCCTGATCGCTTTTGCCTCCTCGCTCGACCAGATCGGCCCTATTGCCCGCACCACCCGCGATTGCGCGCTGCTGCTCAACGCCATCGCGGGACGCGACCCGATGGACTCCACCTCGCTGGACCGCCCGGCGGAGGATTTCACCGCGGGGCTCGGACGCGATCTCAAGGGCGTCCGGCTCGGCATCCCCAAGGAATACTTTGTCGATGGGATGGATGCCGGGGTGCGCGCCGCGGTCGAGTCCGCCATCAAACACTGCGCCGACGCCGGGGCCGAATTGGTGGACATTTCCCTGCCCCACACCGAATTCGCCGTTTCGGTTTATTACATCATCGCCACGGCCGAAGCCTCGGCCAATCTGGCCCGCTTCGACGGCGTGCGCTACGGCAATCGCGCCGACGCGCCCAAGGACCTCATGGACCTCTACCTGCGCACCCGCGAGGAGGGTTTCGGCAGCGAAGTGAAACGCCGCATCATTCTCGGCACCTACGTGCTCTCCAGCGGATACTACGACGCGTATTATCTGCGGGCCCAGAAAGTCCGCACCCTCATCCGCCGCGATTTCGAGGCGGCTTTCGAAAAAGTCGATGCCATCGTCTGCCCCACCTCACCCGACGTGGCCTTTCCCATCGGCGAACGCACCAACGATCCGCTCAAGATGTATCTGGCCGACATTTTCACCATTGCGGCCAACCTGGCCGGCATCTGTGGCATCAGCGTGCCCTGCGGGTTTGTGGAGGAAGGCGGAAAGAACCTTCCGGTCGGACTGCAATTCCTCGGCCGGTCGCTCGACGAAACGCGCCTTCTGGGCATTGCCGACGCCTACGAACGCGCCTCCGGCTGGAGCAGGCAAACCGCCCCGGCGTGAGGCCTCGTTCGAGAAGGACACCGTAGCGAATTTCAGAAAGCGGCTCGATGCTTCACGGTGGTGGACACCGTAGCTCCCACACTCCCTTGAGTGCCATGACATCCGACTCCGTGGAGATCTCCCTCGAGGGCGGATCTCCTCTCCTGCGACCCTGCCTGCGCTTCCCCCCCGGCACCTTGATCGCATACTTGCGATCCCGTCCCGTGCTCTGGCAATACGCGTCCAGCCATACGCTCCGCGCTCTCTTCCCTGTGCGCCTCACATACCTCTGCCTCATCATTCTCGTGTAATCCTCGTGGCTCTCTTTCATTA
>CAMASH010000152.1 GCA_945860745.1 Chthoniobacter flavus
CACCACATTCAGCCGGGATCTGAACGCCCCGTCCTACGAGCCGAACGCCGCCAGGTCCAAGCTGCCCGCCACTCCGGTGGCGGATGACATGAACCCGGCGCTGCTTTCCATCCGGTTCGCAGCGGACACCGACCTCAACCGACCGGAAGGGAAGGTCACGGTCAAGTCCGGTTCCCCGGTCATGCCACGTCGTTTTCCTCTGAGCAAACTCAGCCTCTTTGAACAGGCCAACCCGGACCCCGCCGCGATGAGCTACTATTTCGGCCTGACAAAAGTTGATAGCCAGACTTGGAGCTACACTGCCACGACCGCCGACGGACGGATTGCCAGATTGAGCGAAGTCGCGGCCATGATTCCGCCTCGCGAGCCCAACTTCTTCGAGATCCTTCAGGCGGTGATCCTCACCGGATCACTTGGGAAGAGTGCGGATGATACCTATACCTACGATAAGATCCACGATGGACTTCAGAACCTGCAAATCCTGCAAATCGCCGCGAACATTATCGACCAATGGGATGCGAACGATTTTCCAACCTGCATCCAGTTTCCCTCGGGAACTCCAGGCGATCCCTTTTCAGTTTATGGCATCGAAAACCTCCCGTATATCAGCCAGATTGGTTTGGCCGGTTGGCGGCCCACCGACAACAGGGATATATTTCAGGTGTGGGCACTCTTTGATGTCTGGAACCCCCATCAAAATGCCGCGACTCCACCAACCGGGATCGACCTTTTCCGAATCGTGCCAATAAGTGGGAGCGGCAATGCGTGGATTAGTTATTCTTTAACCGCTTGGACCAATGCGATGAATGACATCATATGGAGAGCGGCAGGCGCAATCTATAACTCAAGCGTGGCCGCTGGCGGGTCGCAATACACCCCGGGGACACAGTCCCTTGTTGGCCTGAATGCTTCCCGGACTTTCTCTTTTGCTGGAGCAGCCGACTATTCTGAGCCAACAACATTGGGAGGAATTCCTTCGTCAAGGAGCGATACCCCCGGTTTGCTCATGATCGAGTGCACGCCCGGTCTTGCTATCCCACCAGCTGGAGCACGAATGGCTGCTTTGCAGATGAGGATTAACAGTCTCATGGACCTTGTTGCCCCCTACACCGCGGATATTCCGCCGGGTCCCGGGATGACCACCAACGCGATGGGACAGAGGGTCTATCCGGCGGGAACAACCTTCACCGGCTTGGATCCCACCTATTGGACACAGTCCGGCCTCATCATCTCGGGGAACTACGGAGTGAAGGCCCACAATTGCTTCCGGTTGCTGAGGAGATCCGGAGACCCCTACTCTTTCGAACTGCAGGCCCGGCATGTTTCAGATGGCCAATGGCATACCTATCAAAGATTGGAAGGCTTGTCTCATGGCTTGTTCCAACAAACGGACATCGCATGGAGTCCCATGAATGGCCTCAATCCAACCCTCGGCGAAACCACAACAAGCGCTGACAGGTCCAAGTTTTTTACTAACACGCACCATTCCGCCGGTGGCCCGCTCCAGAACGAATTTTATACATGGAGGAGTCGGGGAGCCTCAATCGGAATGATTAAACCGGATCCCCGAACCAGCCGGTTTGGAGTCTCAAGCTGGATTAACGGTTCTCAAACCCCTGCGTCTTCGGGGAATGATTTTATGGGGCTTTCTATACGGGATTCCGCAAGCCCTTTCACTGGGGCCCTCCTCCATGACCGAAAGTGGCAGGTTTCCATCGGCGGTTGGTCGGCGGGTTTTAGTTCGACCCTCAGTACCCTCGTTGGAGGATTTGAATTGGTCTCTGGAATTGCAGGTTTGACCAGACCTCCGCTGTTCGGCCTTGTTTCCAATAATCCGGATGTTCTGAATGCAGCGAATCCCTCGCGGTATTCCGACCCCGATGGCGTGATCCGCCCCGGGGACGGGTATTTCGGAGCACTGCCTACCGTAAGGGGGCGCTTTGCCGATAGGCCGCTACTTCTCAATCGGCCCTTTCGAACGGTCGGCGAACTCGGGCATGTTTTCCGGGACTCCCCCTGGAAATCGTTGGATTTTTCCACCCGCCGTTCCGGCGATCTCGGCCTGCTGGATGTTTTCAGCATTTCCGAGACCGATGGCGATCCGCCGCTGACTGCGGGGCAGATCAACTTGAACACTCGCCAGACGGCGGCGCTTGCGGCGGCTCTGCAAAATTCGTCCAAACAACTCGCGGGCGTGAATCCGGGTGTCCCGTCCTCGGAACTCACCGCTGCACAAGCTCAAACGCTCGCACAGGCGATCGTGGACGAGAGCGAGGTGAAGCCGTTTGCCGACAAGGGGGATCTGGTGGCGCGCGTGCTGAATGCGGGAACGGGCACCGACCCCTTGGCAGGGGATACTTTGAAAACCGCACGCGAAGCCGCTGTGAGAGCACTTGCCGAGATCGGGACGACCCGCACATGGAATTTTCTGATCGATCTCGTCGCCCAAACCGGACGGTTCACGGCATCATCCCGGAACGGCAGCGATTTCCTCGTCCAGGGCGAGGAGCGGGTTTGGATCCATGTCGCGATCGACCGGATGACGGGCGAAATCCTCGAATTGAGAAGAGAGGTTGTGAATGAATAAGGAAGTCCTAATCTTAGCGTTGTTTGCCTCGACGTGTTTCGCGCAGCAAACCGACGTGCAGCCCGACCCAACGGAACGGCCATCAAAACCGTTCTCCAATGTCATTCCCGAGCGGACAGCATGGGTGGTCAAGGTGATCAAGCCTTGGGAACTCCGCGGGGAGAAAGGAAAGGATCCGGCCCAGGATGCCTACCTGTCCAAATTCGCTGGCACAACCGTGAAAAGCATCGACAACGCGTATGCGTCGGGAGTCCGCCGGGAGGTGCTTCACTACGCCGATGATTCCAAGTTCACCCGCTACGTTGCCATGGGCCAACTCCTTTATGAGGACCGCCAGTCGGGTGAACCAGTCATTGAGGATCCGGCCCAGAGCGCAACCGGTCCGACATGGGGTGTCAACCGGTTCGGAGAACTGGCCTGGGTCTCCGACAAGTATTACATCGGGGTTGCCAGCTACCAAGGCAGGGCCTGCTATGTCTACCGCCAATTTTCCCCTGAAGTCGTGTTGCCGCAGGACCCCAATGCCGATCCTCAGGAGTCACCTCCAGGGGCAGCCGCAAACGAACTCAAAGATCCGAAGAGCGCGAGAATCCTGGCCACCGCCTTTATTGACAAGGAAACGATGCAGCCCGTGGCTTACGAGACAATCTACGAGGTCTGGCTCTACAAGAAACGCGATTCGTTCCAAGCATTCGGGCTTCCGGGTCCGCTTCAGGACGCCGCCCGGAAGCAAGCGGAAGCAGTTGCGAAAATGAAGCAGAAATACAACATCCGCCAGTGAGCCCACGCCCGGACATACGCGGCGCCTTCTCGCTGATCGAGCTGCTGGTCGTGATCGCGATCATCGCGGTGCTGGCTGCTCTGGCGTTGCCGGCATTCAACTCCATCCAAAATGCAAGCGGACTCACAAAGACCGCCAGCGACATCGCGGGGATTCTCGAGCAGGCCCGCGCCTATGCCATGGCTCAGAATACCTACGTCTGGATCGGGTTTCGAAAGGACGGGATGGATTCGCTGACGGTGGGCGTTGTCGCGTCAAAGACCGGTTCTTCCAACCCATCAGCCAATATTGTCCAGCTCGGCAAGATAAGCCGCTTTGAAAATGTGCAGCTTGTTGCTCTGCCGGATTTCGGAGCACGCCCTGCAACGAATGTTACCCAGCTCTCAGGGGCCTCCGATCCTGCGCTCTCCTTCACGAGCGGAACAAACACCTTCAACTCGCAGGTGATCCGATGGAACAGTCGAGGGGAGGCCCGGATCGCCCCATCTCAAATCAGTCGGCTCATCGAGATCGGGCTGCAGGCTTCAGCCGCCGGGGCAATAAGGAACGCATCCAATGCTGCCGCACTACAAATCGGCGGACTTTCGGGGGCCGTCATCGTGTATCGCCCATGAGACAGATTCCCCATATTTCCTCGCCCGGATTTTCTCTCGTGGAGGTCACTCTTGCCTTGGGCATTGTGACTTTCGGGCTGATTGCCGTGATGGGCCTTCTCCCGACCGGGCTGAACCTTGCAAAGCAAAGTGCGGATGAAGTGGCGGCCGTCAACATCATGACGGGGATCAGCCTCAGCCTTGAGAAGGGCTCTCCGGTCGATGGAAAAGCGACCTTCAACGCCGATGGCATGAGAATCCCAACAACTGCTGATCCATCCTATGTCGCCATGCATGCAACCTATGCCGCCCGGTGGGATATTCGATCCAACTCGGTGCCCCCCACCGCCCTGATCACCGTTTCCTGGCCCGTGACAAACTCCATCGGAAGCGTGGAGTCGATCGTGGTGCTGTCGCAAGGCTCGCCGTAGGATGAAAGGACGGTCATATTCTAAGGGGCCCGCCGACACCGGATTCTCCATTCTGGAAATCCTGGTGGCCATGGCTGTTCTCATGCTAATGGCGCTGATGGTGGTGGGACTGGTTGATGGAACGATGAGGATCACATCCCAATCCCAGCGGCGAATCAGTGCAGACGCCGGAACCCGCCAAGCCTTTGATCGGATGTCCGCGGATTTCGCCCGCGCCATCGTGCGAAGCGACCTCCCTATTCGCATCGAGAAGGAAGCAGGGAATGACAGCATCACCTTCTTTGCTCAAGCCGACGGCTACACAGCAGGCCGGGGGATCTCGAAGATCGGCTACAGGGT
>CAMASH010000153.1 GCA_945860745.1 Chthoniobacter flavus
TGAATGGGTTGTGTTCCTCGCCCGATGCAACCCATTCAGGGTTGGTTCTATTCTCCTGTCGATACCCAAGGTAGCTCATTCTTCGCAACCTTGGGCTGTCGGATTGATCCCCTTCGGGGATTCCTGGAAGATTTTTGTCCTGCACCCTAATTATCCCATCAGGGCGGTCACATGGGTCTTCACCGCCGGACCCAAGCCTTCCAGATTGTATCCCCCCTCCAGCACCGAGACCAAACGGTCCCCGCAGAGGCGGGCCGCCGCATCGGTGAGCAGACGGGTCATTTCCGAAAAATCCGCATCCGTAAGCCGGAATTGCCCGAGCGGATCCCCGGCTCGTGAGTCGAATCCCGCCGATATCAGGATGAGGTCCGGGCGGAAGTTTTCCAACGCGGGCAGCAGGCTCTCGCGGAAAGCGGCCAGGATTTCCGTGCGCCCCGATCCGGCCGGAAACGGGCGATTGATGGTCAGACCCGCGCCCTTGCCTTCGCCGGTTTCGCCGGCGTGGCCCGTGCCGGGATACCAGGGCGATTGATGGGTGGAGAAAAACAAGACCGACCCATCCTCATAAAAAATCTCCTGCGTTCCGTTGCCGTGGTGCACGTCCCAATCGACAATGGCCACGCGCTCGAGGCCATGGTGCTTCTGGGCATGGCGGGCGGCGATGGCGACGTTGTTGAAAAGGCAGAATCCCATGGCGGCGGCGGGCCGGGCATGGTGGCCGGGCGGCCGTACGGCGCAGAAGGCGTTGTCGGCCTTGCCCGAGAGCACGGCATCCACCGCGTCGATCACGCCGCCGGCGGCATGAAGGGCGATTTCGCCGGACTCTGCGCTCACGCTCACATCGCCCCCGGCCAGGTCCCCGGCCCCTGCTTTGATCAGTTGAAGCGTCTTCTCGACGTAGCGGGGGTCATGGCAAAGCGCGATGTCGGCCGGCTCCGCCCGCGAGGAGGGGAGGACGAGGGGAATCTTGAGAGGCTCCAACGCCCGGCGGATGACGAGCAGGCGTTCCGGGCATTCGGGGTGTCCTTCGGAGGTGCGGTGATGGGTCAGCAAATCGTCCAGCACGAGGGCGGTCTTGGCCATGCCCGAACATGGCATGGGATTTGGTTTGCCAGAAGTCTGGAATGATGTTTTCTGCGCGCTTATGTCTTCCTTCCTCTCCTGGGGAATCCTCGGCACGGGTTCCATCGCGCGAAAGTTTGCCTCGGAACTCCCCCACTCGCAGACCGGAACGTTGGTTGCGGTGGGCAGTCGCACCCCGGAATCCGCGGCGAAATTTGCCGCCGACCATCCCGGCATCCGCGCCCACGCTAGCTATGAGGCCCTCTTGGCCGATCCCGCGGTGCAGGCCGTGTACATTTCCACGCCGCATCCGCAACACGCGGAGTGGGCCATTGCCGCGGCTGAGGCGGGCAAACACATTCTTTGCGAGAAACCCCTGACCCTCAACTACCCCGAAGCCATGGTGGTGGTGGAGGCCGCGCGGCGCCATGGGGTTTTTCTGATGGAAGCGTTCATGTACCGCTGCCATCCCCGGACGGCCCGCATTGCGGAACTGGTGCGCGAGGGAAAAATCGGCCCGGTCCGGTTGATCAAGGCGGCTTTCTCTTTCGTCAACGCCTACAATCCCGAGAGCCGGCTCTTCAGCAACGCATTGGGCGGCGGCGGCATTCTTGATGTCGGCTGTTACACGACGTCCATCGTGAGGTTGGTGGCAGGCGCGGCGGCGGGCCAGGCGTTCCTCGACCCGGACGAAGTCACCGGCTCGGCTATTCTTTGCGAAACCGGCGTGGATTCCGTGGCGGTCGCGTCGTTGAAATTTCCCGGCGATATTTTGGCTCAGATTTCTTGTGGAGTGCGATTGAATCAAGCGGCGGATCTCGAGATCTTTGGCGAGAAGGGCACGTTGAAAGTCGCCTCGTTCTGGAATCCGCCCGGACCCATCGAAGTTCACCTTTACGAGAACGATCGGCGCGAAACGATCGAGTCCGACGGCAACCCGTATAAATATGCGCTGGAAGCCGACGCCCTCGCCCTGGCCCTGCCGCAGTTGGAAAGTCCGTTGGTCGGTTGGGACGATACCTTGGGAAACATGCGCACGCTGGACCGTTGGCGCGAGGCGGCGCAGGTTCTTTACTTGGCGGAACGGAGCGAGGCGCCCGAACTCACGCTACCGCTTTCGCGGCGGCCTTTGCGACCGAACCGCTGGCCGGAAATTCCCCGCGTCCCCATCGCCGGTCTGGACAAGCCCGTTTCCCGCCTCGTTCTCGGCGTCGATAATCAACGGAACCAGCCCTACCTCTCGGCCATGGCGGATGATTTCCTCGAGCGCGGCGGCAATGCGTTCGACACCGCGCACATCTACGGGGGCGGACTCCAGGAATCCCTCCTCGGTCAATGGATCGAAAATCGCGGAGTCCGCGAGCAGGTGGCCGTTTTGGTCAAAGGCGCGCACACGCCTTTTTGCCACCCGGAGGATTTGCTCGGACAGTTCGACCTGAGTCTCGATCGTCTGAAGACCGGATACGCCGACGTCTATCTCATGCATCGCGACAATCCTGAAGTCCCGGTCTCCGAGTTTGTCGACGTGCTGGACCAACTCCACCGCGCCGGCCGCATCCGCATTTACGGCGGATCGAACTGGACCCTCGAACGCCTCCGCGCCGCCAACGCCTACGCGGCGCGCACCGGCAAGCAGCCGTTCCGCGCGGTCAGCAACAACCTCAGCCTGGCCCGCATGGTCGATCCGGTCTGGGGCGGTTGTGTCAGTGCCAAGGGGCCGGAGTGGCGGGATTGGTTCCAGCATAACGAAGCCGCGCTGTTCTCCTGGTCGAGTCAGGCCCGTGGCTATTTCGCGCCCGGACGGCTTTCCGGTTCGGTCAGCGATGCGGAACTTCTGCGGTGCTGGGACAGCGAGGATAACCGCGAGCGCCGCGGCCGCGCCAAGGCCCTCGCGCAGGAAAAAAATGTCAGCCCCCTCAACATTGCTCTCGCCTACGTGCTCTCGCAGCCCTTTGCCGCCTTCGCTCTCATCGGTCCCCGCACCATCCAGGAAACCCGCACCGCCCTCGCCGGCGTCGGACTGCAACTGACCCCGGCCGAACTGGCCTGGCTCGATCTCGAAACCCCGGCCCTCACGGCATGACCGAACCCAGAATCGATCTGCACCGCCATCTTGATGGCAACATCCGCCTCGCCACCATCCTCGACCTTGCGCGGCAGCACGGCGTCGAACTCCCGGCCACGGATGCCGAGACCATGCGCCCGCATGTCATCATCACCGAACCCGCCCCCGGCCTCATGGCCTTCATCGAGAAATTCCGCTGGTCGGTCGGCGTGCTGGCCGACCCCGACGCCTGCCGCCGGGTGGCTTATGAAAATGTGGCGGACGCCAAAAACGAGGGCCTTGATTACGTGGAACTGCGTTTCAGTCCGTGGTTCATGGCCCAGCCTTTCGGACTCAATCCCCAGGCCGTGGTCGAGGCCGTGGCCGAGGGCGTCGAACAAGGCCGCAAGGAATTCGGCGTCAAAGTGGCCCTCATCGGCATTCTCAGCCGGACCTACGGGGCCGACATTGCCTGGAAGGAACTCGAAGTTCTTCTGGCTTGCCGGGGCGAGCTTGTTGCCATCGATCTGGCCGGGGACGAACCCAATTTTCCCGCCGGTCTTTTCAAGAAACATTTTGCCCGCGTCCGCGAGGCGGGATTGCGCGTGACCATCCACGCCGGTGAAGCCGCCGGACCCGAAAGCGTGTGGGAAGCCATCCGTCTGCTCGGAGCCGAACGGATCGGGCACGGCGTCCGCTCCATCGAGGACCCCGCCCTGCTGGATTTTCTGCTCGAACGCCGCATCGGCCTCGAGTGCTGCCTCACCAGCAACATCCAGACCAGCACGGTGCGGGGTTATGCCAGCCATCCCCTTCGCCGATTTCTCGAACTCGGACTGGCCGCCACCATCAACACCGACGACCCCGGCATCAGCGGAATCGACCTGGAGCACGAACTGACCCACGCCGCCCCGGCCGCCGGCCTCACCCCCGAGCAAATCCGCCAGGCCCGGAGCAACGCGGCGGAGTTGGCGTTTGATTGGAAGTAAAATCCCGCCTTCGTTTTCCTGGAGGGACGACCGCAGTGTCGTCCGTTGTCCGATGGTGGGCAATGACTGATCGCTCTTGCTTTGAGAGCTTGAGATGGAAGCCGATTGCGCGTGCTGTCCCGCTATGACCAGCATTGAACGCATCACGTTTGATCCCGAGCAATGTTCGGGCCGCCCCTGCATTCGCGGCATGCGTATTCGCGTCAAGGACGTGCTCGATATGCTGGCCGGTGGCGCGAGCGAAGCGCAGATTTTGCAGGATTTTTCCGATCTTGAAACCGAGGACATTCGCGCTTGCCTGCAGTATGCCTCCGCACGGGTGAATCACGCCGTGCTGCAAGCCGCGTGAAGCTGGGCGGGAACATTCCGCGCGGCATGACCTTCAGCGATACTTGACCGCCCGAAGCTTTCCGTGTGTATTTTACAGCTCGACTGAGGTGAGGTGGCTGAGTGGTCGAAAGCAGCGCTTTGCTAAAGCGCCGTACTCCTAAAGGGTACCGGGGGTTCGAATCCCCCCCTCACCG
>CAMASH010000154.1 GCA_945860745.1 Chthoniobacter flavus
CCCATTCAGGGTTGGTGTATGGTTTGCTATATACCCAAGGTAGCTTTGCAACCTTGGGCTGCGGGATGCAGCCACGTTGTGGCACAGAAGCTTACATGTTCCCAAAAAACGCCGATCGGGAGATCCCTCAGAAATTTGTCCCGCACCCAACACCGGTCAGGGTCACGATTCGCGCTTGCACCGGGGCGGTGAGAACTTAGCTTCCTGTAAACCTTACACATCATGGCCTACGAACTCCCTGCCCTTCCCTACGCGCCCACCGCGCTCGAACCGAACATTGACGCCAAAACGATGGAGATCCATCACGGCAAACATCACGCCACCTACGTGGCAAACCTCAACAAGGCGTTGGAAGCTTCGCCCGAACTGGCCTCCAAGCCGGTGGAAGCACTCATTGCCGACCTCTCCGCTGTGCCCGAGGCCATCCGTGGTCCGGTGCGCAACAACGGCGGCGGACACGCCAACCACTCGTTTTTCTGGAAAATTCTCGGCCCCGACGCCGGCGGCGAACCCACCGGCAAGCTGGCTGAGGCCATTACGGCCAAATTCGGATCCTTTGACGAATGCAAAGCCAAGCTCGAAGCCTCCGCCCTCGCCCGTTTCGGCAGTGGCTGGGCTTGGCTTTACGTGACGCCCGCCGGGGAACTCGAAATCGGCTCCACCCCGAATCAGGACACCCCGCTCATGGGCAAGGCCATCGCTGGCATCGAAGGCAAGCCGGTCATCGGCGTGGACGTGTGGGAACACTCCTACTACCTCCACTACCAAAACCGCCGGGCCGATTACCTCAAGGCCTTCTGGAATGTCGTCTCCTGGAGCGCCGCCGGGAAGAACTACGAGGCCGCCCTGTAAAAATCCGCTTCCACCCGGAAAAAGCCGCCGCCACCCCGGCGGCTTTTTTCTTTCCTCTCAACCCTCAACCTTCAACCCTCAACCTCTCCGATGGCCCACCTCAATTCCCACTACCTCAAACTCAAGGCCGGTTATCTTTTTCCCGAGATCACCCGCCGCGTTAAAGCCTTCACCGACGCCAACCCGGACGCCGCCAAGCGGTTGATTCGTTGTGGCATCGGCGATGTGACCGAACCGCTCCCCGCCGCCGTCCGTGAGGCCATGCACAAGGCGGTGGACGAACTCGGCTCCCGCGAGGGCTTCCGCGGCTATGGACCCGAGCAGGGATACGAATTCATCCGCAAGGCCATCGCGGAAAATGACTATCGCGCCAAGGGCCTCGAGGTGGCGGATGACGAGATCTTTGTGTCTGACGGATCGAAATGCGATTGCGCCAACATCCTCGACATCCTCGGGGACAAAAACCGCATCGCCGTGATGGACCCCGTCTATCCCGTTTATGTGGATACCAACGTGATGGCCGGCCACACCGGTGCGGCGGACGACGACGGCGTTTACGGCGGTCTCGTTTACCTGCCCTGCACGGCGGAGAACGGATTCATGCCCGACGTGCCGGATGAGAAAGTGGACATCGTCTATCTTTGCTCCCCCAACAATCCCACCGGGGCTGTGGCCACCCGCGAGCGCCTGGAAAACTGGGTGGCCTACGCGTTGAAAAACGATGCCATCCTGCTCTACGACGCCGCGTACGAGGCCTACATCACCGAACCGGGTATCCCGCATTCGATTTACGAAATTCCCGGCGCGCGCCAATGTGCCATTGAGTTCCGCAGTTTTTCCAAAAACGGCGGCTTCACCGGCACGCGCTGCGCCTTCACCGTTCTGCCCAAGGACATCACCGCCCGGACATCCGACGGCGACAGAAAGCCACTGCATCCGCTCTGGAACCGGCGCTTCAGCACCAAGTTCAACGGTGTTTCCTACGTCACCCAGCGCGCGGCCGAGGCGCTGTATTCCCCCGCGGGCAAAGCCGAGGTCGCCGCCCTCGTTTTACACTACATGGGCAACGCGAAAATCCTGCGCGAGGCCGTGAGTGGCAGCGGTCTGACTGTCTTTGGCGGTGTCAACGCCCCCTATATCTGGGTGCGCGGTCCGCAGGGCAAAACCAGTTGGGAGATTTTCGACCACGTTCTGAACGAGGCCAACGTCGTCATCACCCCCGGCAGCGGATTTGGCAACGCGGGCGAAGGCTATTTCCGCATCTCGGCCTTCAACAGCCGCGCCAACGCGGAGGAAGCCGCCCGGCGCTTGGCCGCGTTGAAATGGTCGTAGCAGAAAACGTAAGTTTTCTGACCGGGGACGACTTGCCGTGTTGATCCGACCCGCTATTCTATTGGTTCAGTGAACGAGCCGGAATCCAGTTCGGACGGAAAACTCACGTTTTCTGCTACGGACGCCAACACCCGCTCCGCCGTCCACCCCTGGCTCCGCAGGGTTTGCAAACTCAGCGCATCGTCCCGCTTCGACAAGCGGCGTCCGTGTTCATCCCGTAACAACGGACAATGAAAAAACCCCGGAGGCACCGCATCCAACGCGCGATAAAGCAGAATCTGTCGGACCGTGGATGTGAGCAAATCCGCTCCCCGCACCACTTCGGTGATGCCCATGGCGGCATCGTCCACCACCACAGCCAACTCGTAAGCGGGAACATCCTCCCGGTTCCAAACCAGAAAATCCCCGAAGTCGCGCAAAGACTCGCGCTGCACCGGGCCGAGGTTTCCGTCTGCAAACATGATCGTTTCGTGATCGGGCACCCGGAACCGCCAATTACATCCCTCCGGACTCTCAAAAGACAAACCCGCCTCCGCCGGAACCCTCCATTCGGCGGGAAAAACCGGCTCGTCCTCATGGGGAGCCAGGGCCGCCTGCGCGACATCCTTGCGGGAACGCGAACACGGATAGAGGAATCCCCCGTCCCGCAAACGCCGCCAGGCCGCGAGGTAAAGTTGCCGCCGGGCGCTTTGTTCGTAGGGGGCAAACGGCCCGCCGACATCGGGTCCTTCCTGCCAGTTCAAGCCCAGCCAGCGCAGATCGTCCAGCGCCGCCCGGGAAAATTCCGGGTGGCAACGGCGTGGATCAAGGTCCTCCATCCGGAACACCAGGGTCCCCCGCGCCGCTCTTTGAAAAGCCGTCCAGAACGTCGCGGCGTGGCCCAAGTGAAGAAGCCCTGTCGGTGTCGGAGCCACGCGGCCGCGATAACTCACTCCGGAACGGAAGCCGGCTCGATCTCCGCGGCTTCATTGCGCCAGGCGGCGAAAATTTCCCCATCCTCGAAAAGCTCCTGCGGATCGATGGCATAGTTCGGCTGGGCCAGGATGCCTTTGTCCGCATACTCCGGCTGACAATCGAGGCAGAACGCCGCCAGTTCGCTGCAAATCCAGCGTGGGTCGCGGTTGAGCAGGCGTCCGACCAAACGGTCCGGACTTTCCCGGAAGGTCGAATGGATCCAACGGCGCAGAAAGCTGCCCTCCAGCATCTGCGCGGCCCGCAGGAGATGGTCGTAGCGCGTGCCGGCCTGGGCCAGGGCGGTTTCCGCGATGCGCGCCCCGATGGCGTTGGTGCATTTGCGGGGCTTGCGGAAAAAAATCTGCGTCTTGGGATCGTTGAAATATTCGTCCAAAGGCGTCTTCACCACCCCCTTGTCGGGCACGGCCTCGATGCATTCGTTCTCCCCCGTCACCACCAGGGCATGGGAGACATTCAAGTCGCTCAGGCGCGACCACCGCGTGAACCAGGCGATGCCGCGCGAAACGACACTCGCGCCGCGGTGGGTGAAGCCGATGTAGCCGGCTTTGTAGTTTTCCCCGTAAGCCGGGGTGAGCGACTGCACGTGCAGGCGGGGAACGGACAACCGGGCGGTGTCGAGACGGCGGGCTGGGCGGGAGGACATAAACGGGAGGATGCTGCTAAGCGAGAAACGAACAGACATACTGACAGATCGCGCCGTCGGCGGTGATGGTGAACCCCGACTTCGCCGCGACGTCAAAATGCTCCCCCGCCTTGTAGCGGGCGGACTTCTCCTCGCCATCCAGCACGACCTCGCAGGATCCGTCCGTGATCTCCATGCGCTCGGCGGCCTCCGTGCCGAAATGGTAGGAGCCGGGAGAGATCAGGCCGAGGGTTTTGCGCGAGCCGTCCGGGAAAAGCACAGTGTGGGAGACCACCTTGCCGTCGAAATAGATGTTCGCTTTGGCAATGGCAGTGACTTGGGAAAATTCCATGTCCGCCGAAATCGTCTGCCAGGCTCGATTTGGCAAGGAGAAAACGGGATCCCGCACTCGGGAGGGTTTCGACGCTTCGTGCCGAAACCTGCGAGCGAGGCTGACGCGATTGACAATGGGCTCGCCCAGGCTCGCCGGGCAGTGAACCAAAGTCCGCTCCCGCGTGTAAGGGGAGCCAGCACTCGGGATCGAACCGAGGACCGACGGTTTACAAAACCGTTGCTCTACCGCTGAGCTATGCTGGCGTCAGAAAGGGGGAAGCTGCCACGAATCCGGGCGGGGAGCAAGCCGAACGACTTCAGGGCCGGGAGGCGCAG
>CAMASH010000155.1 GCA_945860745.1 Chthoniobacter flavus
ATGCTGTGGGTTGCCGGGTCCTGGCCGGGCGGGACGAAGGTTGAGGAGTAGAGAAGAGTTTGGTTCTTTGCGAGGAGTTCCCAGCGCAGCGCGGCATTGGGAAACGCCTCCGAGGGCACGGGGCCGGACTTCCAGATGAAGGCCCAGAACATCAGCGAGAGCAGCAGCAAGACCGGGAGAACAATCAGCTCGGCTTTGAGCAACGACCAGAATTTTACACCGGTCAACTCATTGACCCGGAATGATTGGGCAAGGTGGCCGTAGTTCTCGATCGGCACCGGTGCCAGCCAGATGTCGACTCCTCTGGCCCCGGACAGGATGAAGGCGCCCTCGCGCACGAAGGGGATTTCCACCGTCTGTCCCGCAATGCCGAGCAGGCGGGCATTCACATACGATATGAACGGCGAATACACAAAGCTGAACAGGAA
This sequence comes from Chthoniobacter flavus, assembly GCA_945860745.1. Lineage (GTDB taxonomy): Bacteria > Verrucomicrobiota > Verrucomicrobiia > Chthoniobacterales > Terrimicrobiaceae > CAMASH01. Next base: position 429 of record CAMASH010000155.1, read on the forward strand.
CAAAAACAACAGTGGAAATGCGGGCACCAAAAGATGGACCACATAAATCATGGTCAGTGCTGCCACCACGTAGCCGGTAAGTGCCAGCCACAGCGAATAATCACCGCGTCCTGGCGGGGTGGCCCAGATATCATGACCCGACTCCCGTGCGTTTTTGGCGGCCTTGGCCTCTTTCAGCCGGGCGCGCAAGCTGCGGATGGTTGAGAAAATGGAGATTACCGCGATGCCGACACCCGTGCCGATGCCGAAGCTCATCCAGAAGTCGATGCTGTTGGAGAACGTGGTGTTGACCGTATCCATCCCCGGCTGCCAGCGGCTGAGAATGCCCGAGGACTGCAAAAACGGGTTGGCGACAATGGTGATGAGGATGGCGAGGAACGTCCCCACCACGGCCCAGAACGGGAGCACAAAGCCGAGAATGAGCACGCCGAGATCCATGGTCACACCAGTGGGCGTGGCCGGGAGCACTCCCTCCGTCATGAGGGTGGTGTCGAGAAACGGCTGCGGAATCAGAAACACCGGCTTTTCCAGGAAGAGGCCGGTGATCGTCGGAATGCCCACCTGCAAGAATCCGTAGATCAAACCGATGGATACACCGATGGTGAAAATCCGCCAGCGGGTCAGTTTGGGTTTTGCCGGTTCGGAAGAGGCGGTCGCTTCCGCGTCTTTTTTCTCTTCTTTGTCCTCTTCGGCCAACGCCATGGCTCCTTGTGCGGCGATGGGGGCAAGCGGGAAGGCCAGGCGTTCGACGTCGGAGGTCAAACGGAAGAGGAAATACCCCAGGGTGTATTTCTTTATCAACCCGATGACGGCGATAAAAGCGATGAGCGCAATGGGGATGAGGAAATCCTGGTGCAGAAGATTGCGCTCGAGCAGGGCGGCGCTCTCTGGCGGAGGAACAAACCATGAGGGGAACGCCCTGCCCATGCCGGAATCCCGGATGACTTCACTGCCAACCAGATAAGAGCGGAAAACAAGTGGCGCCATGGGGCCGCCGGGGAAAAGCATCGATCCGCCGATCATCACGTTGGCGGCATGATAGAGAACAACCAGGTTCTGCTTGCTCAGCGGCTTCATCGCTCTGCGCGCAATTTCGCCGAAGAGAATGAGCGTGACCCACGTGCCCGCCGAGGTCATATCCCCCCCGGTCATCAGGCCGAGGTAGATCGCGCCGGGCATCATGATCAGGCCGCAGAAGAAAATCCCCGCGACCGTGGTCCAGCCGACGCCGTCTTTGAATTCCGTCGGGGTTTCCAGCAGTGTGCGGTAACGCTCCAGTTCCGCATCCTGCTTGGCTTGCCCGCCGTTTTTCTTGCCGAACTTAAACATGCTGCTCCTTTCGATTTTCCGCAGCCGCCGCAAACAGCGCGAGCGCCTCGCCGTGAAATTCCGCCTTCTGCGCGGGAGTCACCGCGCGCCAGTGCAGAAATTGCCGACGCACTTGCTCCATGAGCGAACGGTTGAGACGCACCCAGGATTCCTTGGTGCCGGACAGGCGGGTGATTTCCATGCCGGCGATAAACTCATCCGTCTCGCGGTCGTGCGGCAGGGCAATGACAAGTTCCTGCGACACGCCCAGGTCGTAGGGCTTGAGCCAGATGGTGGCGTGAATGCGCGGCTCGGGATCGTCTTCGGCACCGGCCAGGTCGAGACGCGGCGGCCCTGCGCGGAAGCGCCCGGAGCCTCCCTCGCCGTGGTCGAGCAGAAAGCGATGGAAAAACGCCAGCACGGCGATGCGATCGTAGGGCGAAAAGGTGAAGGGCAGGTAGAAGGAGAAGCGGTCGTCCTCCGGTTCGGGGATGGACCAGCCCGATTCTTCACTCGGCGCGGCGATTTGCATGGCCGTGCGGGCCGGGAAAAGCGTGGAGATGAAGACTGCGGCGATGACCGCGAGCGAAGCAAAAATCGTGTTCACTCCGGCAAAGGTCATATTCAGACCGCCCGTCCAACCCATGGCCGTGAGGAAAAAGCCCGTGCTCTGGGCGAGGAGGTAGCCGAGCACCGCTCCCACCACGGAGTAAACGAAGGCCTCGGCGAAAAACATGAAGAAGACATAGCGCGGAGCGACCCCGACGGCATTGTAGACATAGATTTCATCGCGTCGTTCATAGACCGAACCTTTCATCGTGTTGAGCACGGTGAGCGCGGCGATGACCAGCGGCATGACCAAATCGGGCAAACCTTGCAGGCTGCCGGAGCGTGCGCGTGTGCCCTGCGAAGCGATGCCATCCAAGCCGAAGAACATGGTCGCGCCGGTTTGCTCGAGATATTGCATGATCACTTCCCTCGCCTCGCGGAAGGGCAGGCCGTCCATGCCAATGGCGACATTGGGAATGCGGAACACACCTTCGTTGACCTTGAAACCCAAATCACCATACGCAAGAATTGCTACATCGGAAGCGGGAACACGCGGGTCGTTCGGATCGGCCAGCGGCGCTCCCTGCTGGTCGGTCCGCACGTTGGGAATGGCGCTCACATCGGGCGGGAGCAGGCTTTGCCCGTTGAGGTCGCGCAAGCGGTCCAGCGCTTCGGAATCAAAAATTCCCGCGACCCGGAAACGCGCACCGTTGAGGATGACAGGCACCCCGCCTCCTTGATCGACCTGCCGCGCATCAACACCCAAGTCGTTGGCGATGCGGTCGGAAATAATCACCGGGCGGTCTCCCGAGACGGAAGCCTGGTCGAACCAAAACGGCTTGGTCAGAAGCGGAATGCGCTCGCGCATTGGTTCTTTTGCTCCGAATTGCAGCAGGGAGGACAGCGTGGTGCTGCGGCTGTTCCCGTCGCCGGCGGCGCGCATTTCCAGGGCTGGCGAGCGAATTTCCCGGCTCCATTTGTTGAGCACCCCCGTGTAATACCCGCGCGGCTCAACCGGGAAGTTGCGCCCGAAGCGCATGGTCAGGGCGAAAACTTCCGAGGCGCTGATGTATTGACCGCGATCATTTTGGATGAGGAGACCCTGATACGGCGCCGGACCCACGGGATTGATCGATTCGACCACCTCGTTCCGGACCGACGTGAAGGCGATCATGGCAAAGGTGATGAGGACGAGTGTGCCGCAGGTCAGGCCGGTGCGCACTTTCCGCCGGTGCATGTTGTTGAGTCCGAGCAAAAACGCGGTCGCGACGATGCCCATGGTGTTGACACTCGCTCCGGCGGCCTTGCCCCGCAGCGCCTCGAGCGCAGCCATATTTTCCCGGAACTTGCCGGCGAAAATTACCGTGACGCCTCCGGCGATGAGCAGGATGACAAACCCGAGCAAAATCATGAAGGCCGAGCGGATCATGTCGAATGCCGGATGCATCAGCCGCAACAACCCGAAGACGAGGAGAAAGATGACCGCCTGTGCGGTGAGCTGTTTGCGGATGTCGGCGAAGCCGAAGAGCAGCCGCTCCATGAAGAAAACGAACGGGACCAACAGACCAAGATACCAAATAATGCTCACCACCGCGCCGTTGATGTTGGCCCGCAGGATGGGGTGGACGATGGCGGAGTAAGCGGCGGATTCGCGCGCTTTGAGCACGGATTGCCAAAGAGGAATGCCGGGGGCCTCGGCCTCCCCGAGCAGTTCGGCGCTGCGCTTGATGAAGGTCTCCGTTCCGGGGTCGAGCAGATTCCTTCTGGCTTGAAGGTC
>CAMASH010000156.1 GCA_945860745.1 Chthoniobacter flavus
TGACAATCTTCCAACTAAAACGGAAATTTCCGCTTTGTCGCCCGGCGCCTAGAATGGCAACCGTGGATCTTTCCCGAAATCTTCAATCAAAGTGTAGCCCATCTGGGCCGCTGCGGCTTCAAACGGCCCATCCCCCTGCGCTTTAGCCGAGGCCCTCTGGCCTGGTGAATGGGGACGCAGCCAGCCTGATATAATCCCGTTGGCGTTGTCACCTGTCGCGCCAAAGCCATGACGGTGCGACCGCGCATAACGAGAGAATCCTGTTGGACACGATGGTTTTGCTAGCCATCTCAAAAAGTCGCGCCCGTGGGGAGCTGACACCTTACTACATTTCAAAAGTGATTACCGATTTTGCACCCCATTTTACTCTGTTGATTCGCAAAAAGTATGTCAGATTTCGGCTAAAAAACGCTGTTTGTGACAGATTTTGAACCATGGGGTGACAGATCTACTGAGTAAAAACAGTGAGACAAATTGGCGTAATGTCAGTCTAACAGAGTAAAAACGCCAAACCCGTAGTGCGCCTTTTCTTTTGGGAATCTGCTGCCCGCTCTCCTTGATACGTTAAATCTGACATAAGCGACATCGGTTGGTTTTGGCTGGATGGACGTTTTAGCGTTAAGACGGCTACCAAAGCGCACAACGTTGCGTAATTTGCCGAGCTTGCCCAATGAACAAAGGCGAAATGCCCCGGTTCGTCACGGCCTTCGATCTGGAGGGGGAAACCTTCCCGTCTGCGGGTAGCCGTTCTTTCCATCACGGCGTTCCATCACGGCCTCTCCTGGCATCTTTTTTGGTGAAAAGCAGTAGTGATTGCCTTTCCTTTGAATCCTTCCCATCCTGCATGAGGCAATTCTTTCCACTGCTTATGTCGGACTCCTTTGACCCTGATGATGAACAGGACGAGACCGTCCCGGTGGCCGTGCTCATCGCCCCGAACGGAATGCGCGTCCAAACCCTCGACTTTTTCCTCGATCCCAAGGAAATCATCGTCGGCAAGACCGCTATTTCTTTCGACGGTTGGATCTTCCGCCTGGATGAGGGCCTGACAAAGTCCAACCTGGCTTGGTTCATCCAGCAAACCCTCCACCTCACTGAGTCCATGGGAGAAGATCGTGCCATGGCCATTCTCGATGGGATTGAAAAGACCATCACCCGATTTTCGCAACAGGCGAGTGCGGACAGCGCGAGGGCGGAGCAGCCATTCACAGGCCACCTTCCGAGAAAATGAATAATGAACCCCGTGCTACGGACCCAAAGGGGATGATTCAAACGCTGGCACAAATTTTTGCCATACTGATGGGGCTGGCCGGCCCACCGATCTGGTGCTTCGTGCTGTTCTCCGTTTTGATGCGACTTCCACGCTTCAGGCGAGCAGTCGATAACGAAAGCTGTAGGTAAAGTTCCGAGGCACCGCCGCAGCGCTGCAATATCAGCCCCGCGCGCGTTATATACATTTGATACTGAGCACGTGCTCGGCGTCGTTAACCTCCACCCGAAAGGAAATCATGTCCCGCAAAGGATATTACAGTCCGGGGTTGCGGAGGGATTTGGTGAAGCGGCTGTATTTTGCGGCCCGGGAAATGCATGTCCCCATGACGGTCCTGAATGACCGACTCATGGAGGATTCGCTGGACCGGATTGCACCAAAACCATCCACGCTTCACCTCCTGCCGCCACCCGCCACCAGCAACCACGCCTCGGCACAAGCCGTGGCCTGAACCACACAACCACCGGGATTTCTCCCGGAAACCACCCGCACGACCAGCCCGGCCATTCGCCGGGCTTTTTCGTGCCCACAAACAACCAAACGAAAGGAAAAATTATGGCCCTCAAATTGATCGCCAATTACTCGAAGCGCCTGGGCCTTCCCGGGTATTCGAGCCACCAATTCTCCCTCTGCCTTGAGAGCGAGATCACCAGCATCGACGATGTAGCAGGCGAAAGCGCCCGCCTCTATCGGGAACTCCAGGTCAGCGTTGACGAGGAGATCCAGCAAACGGGCTTTGTCCCGGATGAAAAATATGGCAAGGCTTCCCGCCCGGCCACCAACGGTAACGAGCGCAGTGCTCCCACCAACGGCAACGGTCATTCCAATGGCCACACCACCGGAGATGCCTGGGCGTGCTCTGAAAAGCAGCAGGAACTCATCCTCAAGCTTGTGGACGAGCATCACCTCGACAAGGGGCAGGTGGACGACACTGCCCATCAAATGTTCGGCGTCGGAGTCCGGGAGTTGAACAAGCTCCAAGCCAGCGGCCTCATCGACCGCCTCATCGAGGACAACGGAGGGAAGCCTTCCAGCCGCCGTTCCCGCGCAACCAGCACTCCTCCGCGCAGGCAGTATCAGAACGGCGGTGCCCGATGATCGCGCTTGCACCACAACCAACCGTCCGCCCCGCCCCGGCGGGGCATCACCTCACCAGCGTCGTATCCGCCAGCCGACTCAACTGCTTCCATACCTGCCGACTGAAGTTCTTCTTCCGGTATGTGCTGGAGCTGGTGAAGTCGGCCACCGCCGCGCTCTTCGTGGGCAAGGCGGTCCATGCCGCACTCCAGCAATGGAGCACGGCGCGGTGGCGGGGGCAGACCCACGACGCCAGTTCCCTCAAGCCCGGCTTCATCCTCAACTGGGTGACAGGTCAGGAAGAGGAACCGGTCAAATGGGAACCCGGCGAGGAAAATGACCAGCAGGACAAGGCTTGGGGGCTCGTGGAAATGTATCTGCGGGACACTCCGATCCCGGCCGAGGAAAAGCCAGAAGCCGTGGAAGTTCGTGTCGATGCCGACCTGGCCAAGCACGGGCTTCCCACGCTTGTCGGCATCATCGACCTCGTGCGTCCGGGAGGGCGGATCGTGGACTTCAAAACTTCCGCCGCCACCCCGAATGCCGAGCAGGTCGTTCACCGCAACGAAACCCAACTCACCGCCTATGGCCTCCTCTACCGGGAGGCGACAGGAAGACCGGAATCAGGCTTTGAGCTTCATCATCTGGTGAAAACCAAGGTGCCAAAGCTCGTGGTCAGTCAGGCGCCGGCAGCAACGGAAGGCCAACTCACGAAATTCTTCCGCCTGATCGAATCCTACGTGGACGGAGTCGAGCGGGAGGATTTCGTGCCTTCACCGGGCTTGCAGTGCGCCTCGTGCGAGTTCTTCAACGAATGCCGGGCCTGGAACGGAGGTGCACAGTGAGAACCGCAGTTGCCATCTCCCTGCTCGCAGTGGCCCTGAGCGGCTGTAGCACAAGCAGCGGCCCGGATCTGACCCCTCTGGGCAACGGTCTGGCCTTTATCGGTCTCGGGATCGTCCTGGCGGCATTCATCCGGGTGCTCGGCGACCAGTGGACCAAACCAAAACCCAAGCCGGAGGACACCCATGAAAAGCCTCAGTGAACTCGCGGCCGTCCTTCTGCCCATCCTGTTCGTGCTTCTGTGCGTTCGGGTCGGCTTGGAAGCCATCGGTCCGGCCATCCTGCCCCTGGCAGCGTTGGCCTTCATCGCGCTCGTGGTTTGGCTTTGGCTGATCCGCAGGCGTTAAACAACAACCATTCGGGAAAGGGGCGGACGCGTTCATCACGTCCGCCCCTTCTCGTTTTCAAAGAAAGGAAAACTCACCATGCAGAGCACCACGCTCTCTTTCAAAGAAGGCGCGTCGGATAAAATCTATCAGGCGAACCTCGAACCCCGTGACGGCGGATGGATTGTGACTTTCGCCTACGGGCGGAGGGGAACAACCCTGAACACCGGCACAAAAACGCCCGTGCCACTCCCCGAGGAGGACGCCCGGCGCATCTACGATAAACTCATCCAGTCCAAGCAGGCCAAGGGATACTGCATTGGCGAAGAGGCTGCCGCATATCGAACCGGCAATCAACGCGTCACCGACATCCGCCCGCAGTTGCTTAACCCGGTCGAGGGCGACGCTTTGGAGGAACTCCTCCTGAGCAATGCCTTTGT
>CAMASH010000157.1 GCA_945860745.1 Chthoniobacter flavus
CGGCCAATGTCAGCCAAGCCCTGCGCAGGATCTCGTGGAAGGACCTCGAAAAGAAGTTGTCCCCCGGGCTCTCGAAATTTCTCCGGAAGGCGAGAGGCTGACACGCAGGCTTCCCCCAGTGTCAAGATTTGACTACCGACCCCTAGTTCCCTCAATAAACAAATCCGCCACCAACCTCTCGAAAGCATCTTTCGCTCATCGTCCGTTCCGGTGTAATTCGAACAGGCCGGTGCCCGAGGCAAAAAGAATGTTTCCGTCCGGCGAAACCACCGCGTCCGTAGCGATGCCAGGAAGTTCGATGCTTCCCTCCACGACGCCCTCGACGTAATCGACCATCTTGATGGTGGAACCACACATCGCCGCAACTTTGCCGTCTCCCAGATCGACCAAGTTGAAGGCTCCCGCGCCCAACTCGATTTTTCCGGTAAACTTTCCCGCTTTCCCATCAAAGCGCTGGAGACCCCCGCCCTCCATCACGAGAACGAACCCTCCGACCGCGCGCAGTTTCCCCACGGCATCTCCTGGGGCCAGCGGATGCTTGCCGACCAGACCGTCCACCGGATGCCAAATGCAAAACCAACCCGGTTCGTCGCGAACGGGAAGCCCCTCCCCTCCGCTGTTGGTGGAAAAGTAGAGGAATTGTCTGTCGCAGGAAATGCCCATGACCTGCTGGCCCGGCACGGGGTTCAGCCAGGAGGTCACTTTGAAGCTGACCGGGTCGATGCGGGAAAGCCCACCGCCGTAGCATCCATATTTAGCCGACCAACCCGTCCAGATTCCCCCGTCTGGACCAAGCACACTCCCGGCGCGCGGGCGCTGAAGCTGCGGGAAGAGGGAATCCAGGGTGCGGGGGTTGATATTGCCCCTTTCGTCCCAGGGTTTCGCGGGATCGTAAACGACATGGTCGCCGCCAGCATAACACGACATGAAAAGCAACCCGCCGACGAACACCATCCCGTAGGCCTCGCCCATGCGCTCGGTGACAACCTGCGAGTTCCAAAACGTTCCATCTGCCGGATGATACCGGAAAATCGTCTGTCCGAATCCGCAGGATCCCCAGACGTTGCCCCCCGCATCCAAGGCCAGTGAACGAATGGCCGTCACCGGCGGTTCGACCGGCAGCGCGTGAAACTCGCGGTCGCCACCCCCCACCGCCCCGATGAAATACTCCTGCCCGCGCACTCCGGCCTCGCGGCCATCGCGCAAACGGGTTGTGAGCCGCGGCTGGATGGCCATGCGAAAGCCTTGCGGACTTTTCTCCCCCGTTCCAGGTAAACGTTGCAACGTGCGGGCGTCGAATCGGATGAGTTCACTCTCGTGCTCCACGGAAATACAATCCCCCGTGATCTCCTGAATATTGAAATGATGGGTTCCGTCCGCCTCCGCCAGCGTGATCCACTCGCCTGTGGCAATCTTGTAGGCCGAGAGAAAAGCGGTCGCGAAACCTCCCGTGACTAAGATGAAACCCGGGACGGTTCCATGGACTTCGCGGCAGTATTTATTTTCGAGATTCCCCGTCGGATTGCCCAGATCTTCCATCCTCGTGCAGGCGGGATCGCAACGAATCAGGGCTCCCGTCGGGCATGTGCCGCCATACACCATTCCGTCCGAGCCCAGAGTCAGCATCCAGACGTACGTGATGTCATTCCGCCGCAAGGGCTCCGACCATTCCCGCGTTTTTAAGTCGAGCGCACAAATCGCCCCACCTTCTCCTGGACCGGCCGTCGAGCACGTTCCCACAATCAACCTCCCCTCATGGAGCAACACAGCCCAGGCGCCCTCATCGCGCGGAAACGAGATCACCTCCGTCGCGCCGGTCGCGACATCCACAAAAATGAGACTGCCCACGCCGCCTCCGGCAAAGTTGGAGATCACGATTTTCTCGCGGTCATCCCGTGGATCAATTAGGGAGATCACCGCCAAAAAGTTGAAGTTCCGGGATGGCTCCGCCAGCCGCGAGATTTTAAAAGCGAATTTTTCGGCCGTGCAGCTCATTATGATTTAATACACAGATGTATCAAATGTGCAGTAGGACCTGCAATGGATTTATGGAAATCAGAAATACTCATGGAGTTCCGGCTGCACGGAAGTGAAAATCGCCGAAGGCTTCACGCCGCAACCCAATATCCCGTTTGACCACTTCCGGGTGCGAACCGAGGACATGGGTAACACAAAAACCGGGGAGATGGGTAATTGAAGTCGAGCCGAAAACGCGGACAGGAAAGAGTGAGTTATTGTTGAACTGATTTTCAAAAGCCACCGGGGACAGGAACCCGAGAGCGCTGTGGCGGCGCACCGGATTGTAGAAGGTTTCGATGTAGTCAAAGATCATGGACCGGGCTTCGGCTCTGGTGGCAGGAATGGTGTTGTTGAAGCATTCGGTTTTGAGGGTGGCCCAAAAGGATTCGGCAGTGGCGTTATCGTAGCAGTTTGCCCGGCGGCTCATGCTTTGATCCATGGCGAGGTGAGCCAGGGCTGAGGTGAAGATTTCACTGGCATACTGGCTGCCTTGATCACTGTGGTGGATGAGTCCGGCAAGACGGCCCGGGGTTTTGGCAACGGCCTGGTCGAGGGCTTCGATCACCAGAGCGGTTTCCATGGTGTCGCGGGCAGCCCATCCGCGAACACTGCGACTGAAGAGATCGATCTCTGCGGCGAGAAAAAGCCACCCTTCCTTGGTCGGGATGTAGGTAATGTCCGTGATCCAGACTTGGTTTGGCTTGGTGGGCGGCGGGGCTTCCAGAAGGCGCTGCGGGGCGACATTGCGTCCATGGCGGCTGTCGGTAGTCCGGGGGATAAAACGGCCTTTCCTGAGCGCCTGCAGGCCTTGTTGGCGCATCAGGCGCGCGATGCGTCTGCGTCCGCAGAGGTGGCCTCGATGAAGGAGTTCGTAACGCAGACGCGGAGTGCCATAGGTTCGGCGGCTCTGCGCGAATGCGTCGCTGACTTCCAGAGCCAGAACCTCGTCCTGCATGCGACGGATCCCCCGGTGTTTATGAGTATGGTCGTAATAGCCACTGCGACTGACTTCCAGGGCTGCACACATTTCTTTCATGGTGAATGGGTTCTTGGGATCGGAGCGAAGGCGTTGGATCAGAAGGTGCCGCTCGGGGATTCCTGCCCCACGATGGCCAAGGCTTTTTTTAAAATGTCCCGCTGCCTGGTAACGGCATACAGCTCGGCCCGAACCCCGGCCAATTCGCTCGCGAGCTGCACGGCGCTGGCGTCGCCTCCGTTGGCCCCTTTCGGGCTACGCCCGACGGAGCCAACTCCGGCGCCACCCTCGCCGAACAGCTTCTTCCAACGGGTCAAACTCCAAGTCGAGACCCCCAGTTCGCGCGACAACTGCGCGCGGTTGCGCCCGGCCTCCAGGATTCGGACCGCCTCCTGCTGAAATTCCCTGCTGAACCGTTTTGGCCTCTGTGCGTCGAGACCCGAAGTTTTGAATGATTGCGTTTTAATGATGCTTGATCCTCTCAGGTTAGTTTTCCCGTGTCCGTATTTTCAGCACAGCCCCAAACCGAATCAAAAAGTTCGTTCCCATTCGATGCGGGCCACAGGCCTTTGAGGGGCCCGGCTAGATGGAAGCCGACACGGTTTCCCACGGAGGAGGATGCAGTAGCGGTGACTTCCTCTGGAGTCTCACGCTGACAGACTTTCACAGCGGCTGGACAGAACTGGCAGCTCTCTG
>CAMASH010000158.1 GCA_945860745.1 Chthoniobacter flavus
GGACGATCGCGAGGCAGCGGTCAGGCCATTCGGAATCAACGCCATGATCGTGATCGCTGCAAAGGCCATCACACCCATGGCTATCGTGACTTCAACCAGAGAAAAAGCCTTCCTGGTTTTGAGGCGATTCATGAAGCGTGGTTTGAACCTGAGGTTTTTCACGGGATGCGCTGGTTATTCATTAAGGTATAGGATTGAGCTAACTGAGCGACCAACCCCGGTCCACGGTGATGCACTGGCCGGTGAGATCCGCGCTCCCGTCCGAAGCGAAAAAGGCGAAAACCGGCATGATGCTTTCCGGCGTAAGGCGACCTGGGATGCATTGCCGTTCGTTGACAAAATCAAGGATCTCCTTGGGACTGCCCAATTCAGCCTCTCTAGGAACTTCGACGGCCCCAATGCGCAGACAGTTGACCCGAATCCCATATGGCCCCAAGTCCCGAGCCAATCCTCGAGTCAATCCTTCCATTCCAGCCTTGGTGGCATGGTAGTGTACCGAATCCGCAAGTGCGACCCTGTGGGCCATGCTGCCAACATTCAAAATGACCCCCGCTTTCTTTGCGATCATGGGCTCGATAACAGCCTGGCAACACCGCCATGCGCCATGAAGATTGACGTTGATCACTTTCTCCCACTCAGAGACCGAGATGTCTTGGGGTGCAGACCGGGGATGAATGCCGGCGTTGTTAATCAAAACATCGATGCGTCCGTGGACCTTGAGAACTTCCGCCACGGCCTCCTTGACCTGGCCTTCATCGCTCACATCCATGCGCAGAACCATCGCCCCGGCCGGCAGCCTGTTCCGGCTTTCCATGGACCGCACGCCTGCCACCACGACAGCTGCACGGTTGAGAAATCCATGGACAAGGCCTTGCCCGATGCCTTGTCCGGAACCCGTGATCAGGATAACTTTGTCGGCGAGATCAGCATTCATTCCATTAGAGAGTTGATACGCGATAATGAGGTTGATCCCTATCGAAGCATCGCTCATCGACCGCGACCCCCAAACCGGGGCGGGTGGGAAGCGACACCTGACCAGAGCGGATCTCGGGGAGTTCGTCGATGAGCTCATTGTAAAACGAGCGAATGTGGGCTCGAACGGTTTCTTGGTAGCAGCAACCAGGAATGGCGGCATTGATATGAATGCCCGCAAACAAGGTCAGGGGACCGGTGCAATCATGGGTCGTGGAGGGGACATTGAATCCCTGGGCCAACTGGCAAATTTTGATTGATTCGGAAATTCCGCCGCACCAGGTCGGGTCCACCATCACATAATCTGCGGCATTTTTTTGCAGAGCCTCCAGGTATTGAGGCCGGGTGAGGAGCATTTCACTAGCCGATATCGGAAGTCCGGCATGGTGACGGAAATCCGCCAGCGTCGAAACGTTGTCGATTTTTAAAATATCCTCCAGCCAGAGGGGCTTGATGGGGGCGAGGACTTCTGCGATTTGTCTGGCGGCGGGGAGCATGAAGAAACCATGCCCATCGACCATGATGTCAAGGGCATCGCCGGCGGTCTCTCTGAGGATCTCCAGCGGGCGAACGGCCTTTTTGAGTTCGTCCAAGGGAAGTCGCATGCCACCGTGACGATGTGCGAGCTCATCGAAGGCCCATACTTTTACCCCCTGCTGGCCCTCTGCCAAAAGCTCATGAGCCAGTCCGGCGGGGTCATGGAACAATTGATACGAATCCTCCAGCGCCCCCGGTTTGCCCTGGGAGCCATAGCCAGGCCAGAGCACCCTCCCCGTGGGGTTGGCGCCGTACCCGGGATTTCCGCAACTGTTGTAAATGTCCACCTTGGAGCGGACAGGCCCTCCCAAAAGTCGATAGATGGGCTGGCCGGTGACTTTTCCCAGGATATCCCAGAGCGCGAGATCCACAGCCGAGATAGCGCGCATTTCCGCACCACCAATCCCGAAGTTTCCGAAGCGTTCATAGAAGAATCGCCAATGGGACTCAATAGACAAAGCGTCCGCCCCGAGCAATCGATCCGACATCCAATCATGGATCAACGCCGCCGCAGCCGTAGGGCCGTAATAAGTTTCACCAAATCCCACCGTTCCGTCCTCGGTCGTGATCCGCATTAGGAGAAGACCGGGCATGACTCGGTGCGGGATCGAAGTCTCGATCTTTGTGATCCTCAGCGCGGAACCCAGCGGGCAGGCCGGAAGATACTCTTGGGGCTGGGTGGGTTTCATGGTTTGGAACTCCCGGGATGCAGAGCCGAGCGGTATTCGGGCTTTCCAGGGGAAAGTCCGTCGGAGAGTTGATAGAGATCGTGCCGGGCCGAAGAGTCGTCGGCCTGCGCGGCCGTCGTGACGACCAGTTGATCAAGCAGCGGACCGGCAAAGCAAAGGGACGTCACGGCATCAGCAGGTTTGTCCAAGCGGGCCACTTCTTTCCCGTTCGGAGTGTAAATCACCACGCCGACTTTGTCCGCACCCCAGCGGGCTGAATATACGCACCCGGAGGCATCCACTGTCAGCCCATCGGGGATCCCATCCCCCGCTTCGACCCGGACAAAAATACGTTGATTCGTCAATCGCCCCAATGCCTGGTCGTAGTCAAAAGCAAAGATCAGGCGCCGCGTGCTGCAGGTCCAATAAAGAATGGTGCCATCAGGTGAGAACCCGAGTCCGTTAGAACAATCCGTGTCAGCCGCAACCATCCGGTAACTTCCATCGACCTCAAATAGGAACAGTCCTCCCGATCCACCACCTTTCCCGATGGTTCCCGCAAGCACGCGACTTCGCGGGTCCGCAGCAACATCGTTGAATCGAAGGGAGCCTTCATGGTGAAAATTCACAACCAGGGAAAGCGTTCCGTCCTGATTCAGACGGCTGATGTCGTTTTGCCGGAAGAGGAGCAATGAATTGTCCGTTTGCAATGTGAGGCCCCCGACTCCGACACCATTGTAAACCGTGTCGGGCCGGGAAGAATCCAAGTCACAGGAGTAGACACGCCCCCTGTCGATGTCGGTCCAATACAGTCGTTCCTGCCTCTGGTCCCAAACCGGACCTTCAGACAGCACCCCGCCGCACATGATCCATGGCACAAAGCTCATCGCATGGGCGCGGTCAGTGATCCCCTGATAAAGGGAACCCGTCGAACGAAAGGGCGGACTTTCCCGGAGATCGGTTGGCAGGCCGTGTTGATTGGCGACACTGGGAGGGCACATTTGAACTTGGTCGATGGCAAAGGATGGCGTTCCAATTCAGGTGGACGCCACACTCCGTTTGAGTGATGAGAAAATCTCCATAACCCGTATTCGGGTCGAAGTGCTGTCGGGGTTGACGACACCGAGAGCGACATTTTCCTGCAAGGCATCCGGGCTGCGGTAGTCAATGACGGTCCAAGTATGGCTCCTGCGCCGGAATGGATCGGAAAACTCCGTTGTGCTGTTGGGAAGGATCTTTCCATCCGCATCGAAATATGTTGTATCCGTGGGAAAAGAGGCCAGACCAACCTGCTGAATCTCCGACTGCACCTCCGCGGCAAGGCGGGCGGCTACCGTTGTATGGGACGATCGCGAGGCAGCGGTCAGGCCATTCGGAATCAACGCCATGATCGTGATCGCTGCAAAGGCCATCACACCCATGGCTATCGTGACTTCAACCAGAGAAAAAGCCTTC
>CAMASH010000159.1 GCA_945860745.1 Chthoniobacter flavus
GCGAGTTATTGGAACACTGTCGGAAGCGCTACGGGAGGCGGAACCGAGAGGGAAAAAGTGCGATGATCGACGAGTTGAGCGCAGTGATGAGTTGGGATCGCAAGCACACGATCAAGGCACTCAACGCTCAGGTGACGCAAGGGAGGAAGACCCAGAGGCGACGCAGCAAAGCGCGCTGGCGAAATTGGCATGGGAAAAGACGACGGTCTCCCAAGGCTGGATTGCTAGGAGACTGGTCATGGGGAGCCCAGCCAATGTCAGCCAAGCCCTGCGCAGGATCTCGTGGAAGGACCTCGAAAAGAAGTTGTCCCCCGGGCTCTCGAAATTTCTCCGGAAGGCGAGAGGCTGACACGCAGGCTTCCCCAAGTGTCAAGATTTGACTACCGACCCCTAGTTTCCTGGCATCAAAACAACCCTCCAAGGAAAAATCCAAGAGCTTGCCGTGGAGTTTAACCCCCTGGATACCGCCGAGGGTCTAGAAATTGCGGAACTTGACCGAAAAATTGAATTCATAAAAATGGGCATGAACGAAGTATGAGTTCCTTTCCCACAATAACTTAAAACTTCTCTATGCCCAACACCGCTTTCCACAATCTCCTCACGGATTTCACAAAATCCCTCAGCCTCGACCTCGGGCGTGGACAATGTTTATCTCACGGCATTCGGATTCCTCCGCGCAAACAATGCTGAGGAACTCGCCGAAAAAATGAACCGCTGCGACTTCAATGCAAAGGGAATCGGATTGGAACAAATCAAAAAAGACATCCGCGATTTTTCAAGTTGGTTGCCGCCTAAGAATCTTGGAATCGGAAAGGATGGTTTCATTAGCAAAACCAACTTCCGTCCCGACGACTCCCGCATGCAAACCAACCAACTCGGCCCGGCGGGCAAAACGCGCGATGGCGCGCCGGTTAAAATTATCCACGGACACAATGCCGATCACGGCACCCATGGGAATGTGGAAAACCTCAACGCCAGGTCTCCTGAAGGATTTTCGCCGGTCGCAAAAATGATCTCTTGAAAATCAAGTAAGGGGCGCGCGTCCCCTTCATTGTCCTGCGATCCCGATTGTGAGAAAATGCTGGCAGCCTTGCCATCGATTCCCGCCCTTGCGGGAAGGGAATCAATGGCAGCGCAGCGGGCGGTGAAGCCTAGTCCGCGGCGGGTTCGTCCGCCTTGGTTTTATAAACGGAACCCGCTGGGATATCGGTCTGCGAGTAGAAACTGGCGACCTTCAATTCGCCATCCTTGTCGGTGTTGATCACATCGTGCTCGGTGCCCTTGGGGATGAAAATCATGTCGCCTTCCGAAAAGGGCAATCTTTTGCCGTCCAGAACTGCTTCGCCCTTGCCCTCGACGATGAGGATGGCCTGGTCGAAGGGATGTTTTTCCATTCCGATTTCATTCTTGGGGTTCGTGGCAGGGGAGACATTCATGAACACGACCTGCATCTGCGTGCCGGTCTGGAAGGCCTTTTTCCAGTTTTCGTTTTT
Organism: Chthoniobacter flavus; assembly: GCA_945860745.1. Taxonomy (GTDB): domain Bacteria; phylum Verrucomicrobiota; class Verrucomicrobiia; order Chthoniobacterales; family Terrimicrobiaceae; genus CAMASH01. Next base: position 1,494 of record CAMASH010000159.1, read on the forward strand.
TTCCGCCACCTTGAAGATGTCTTTGGTGACTGCAGGGGCTGGTGGGTTGCCTGCTTTGGCGCCGGCTGGTGCGGCAAATGCGGCCAGAGTGGCCAGTAGGAGTGTTTTTCCAAGGAGTGTTTTCATGTGTTTGAGTGGTATGGTGGAAATTGCTCTCCAGCCCTCCAGATGCAATCCGGAGTTTGAAGCATGGGAGTGTAAAATTCCGGGTGCTTTTTTGTAAGACAGGAAGTGTGGTGTCAAGAGCCAATACTTTTCAGGCACGGGGGCGGCGGTCGCCTCGGCCCGCGAAAGATTTTTGATTGCCGAAGACGAAGCGTTTTTCTTAGTATGTATTTCGCTCCACAAGTCTTTGTCAGGACTCAGACTGGTTCAGTTGCCCAAGCTTCAACAACAAATCATCTCCTATGAAAAATCGCTACCTTAGCATCCCATTACTCATTGCCGCCATGTGCACCGGGCCGCTTTGCCCAACGCCCCTCCTCGGGCAAGCCCCCACAAACTGGTCTTTCAACTACAGCGGGTCCATCGTTACATGGTCGGTGCCCCAAGCCGGAAGTTATACGATCTCGGCCGCTGGTGCGCAGGGCGGAAATCTGTCCGGCAGGCCTGTGGTCCCGGGTGGCCTGGGGGCCGTGATGGGTGGAGATTTTGACCTTACTGGCGTTTCGTCTCTGAGCATCTTGGTCGGTGGCCAGGGAGGCAACAAGGGCGGTGGCGGTGGCGGAACTTTCGTCGTCGCTCCGTCCAATACACCCTTGGTGGTCGCAGGCGGTGGGGGCGGGGCGAGCATTTATGGCATCAATTCGGGAAACGCGAGCATGGGCACCTCGGGAAACAGCGGCTTCTCGGTTGGCGGTTCGGGTGGGAATGGTGGGAATGGAGGGGCTAAGCCACCTAACTCCGAACACACGAATGCACAAGGAGCAGGAGGGGCAGGTTTCCTTGGGAATGGTGAATCAAATGTTTTTAGAGGAAACAACGAAGCCGCTGGCGGTTCCAGTTATACCAATGGTGGGGCGGGAGGAACCGGAGGCAAATGGGCAGGCGGAGATTCCGATTACAACGGAGGCTTTGGCGGCGGGGGGCAAGCGGCTGCGGGATTGGCAGGCGTGGCTGAGGGCGCGGCAGGCGTGGCTGAGGGCGCGGTTGCGGCTGCGGGTGGCGCGGATTCGTAGGCGTTGTAAGCGGCGGCGAGTTTGGGGGAAGATTGGGCAAGGGAGCGGGCGGTCTCGGGGTTCTTTATGGTGACGCGACCGGTCTTCTTGTCTTGCTGGAAGATTGGGCCCGTGTAACTAGGGGTCGGTAGTCAAATATTGACAGTTCGTCCGAAGTGCAAAAGGCTTCATTCATGGCACGAAGCGTTCGAATCGAGTATGTCGGGGCTAACTACCACGTGATGGCGCGAGGAAATCGCCGGGAAGCGATCTTCTTTGATGACGATGACCGCCGGTTTTTTCTTCAGGTGCTCGCCGAGGCGTGCGGGCAGACGGGGTGGCAAGTTCATGCGTGGGTGCTCATGGGCAACCCCTATCATCTGCTTCTGGAAACTCCGGAGGGCCATTTGTCGCGTGGGATGGCGTGGCGGCAAAATGCCGACACGCGGAGGATCAATACGCGGCACCGACTGTGGGGGCCTGTCTTTGGCGGGCGTGACAAATCCATCGTGGTGGAGCCGGGCAACTGTTTCCGGGCCTTGTTGGATTCCCTTCATCGGAATCCTGTGAGAGCAGGACTGGTGCGGGAAGCTGATGACCGAGAAAGTTATGGCTGGAGCAGCTTGAAGGGCTGCTTTTCGCTGCCGAAGACGCGTCCGAAGTGGCTTCGAACGGAGGTGGGGATGGCGGTGTGCGGTTGCACGATTGGAGCGAGACCAGGGAGCGGATTCGTGCTGCGGTGTCTGCCCGGTGAAAATTCAGATTCTCAGCGCTATCCCGTCGTTCTCGGATCAGCGGCCTCTACCCCATTCCCTGGCTTACGAGAAAATCCCTAGCTGTGGAGGCTCAAGAGGTTATTCATGTAGAGGGAGAGTCTGGAGACGGGAGAGCGGAGTTTGAGGGAGTGATGAGGACGATGCCAGTTGTAGTTGTGAAGGAAAGCCGGGAGGCGATCTGAGCGCTGATCGGAGGAGGAGTGAG
>CAMASH010000160.1 GCA_945860745.1 Chthoniobacter flavus
GTTCTTCTCCATGTCTCCACGCCAAAAATTCCGAAACCCCGGCCCCACCTTCCAACCCGTCCTTTCCGTTCTCAGCGGGAATGATAGAGAATTCTGTCTGTTCCCATGAATCCCTTTCCGTGGTCGGCGCATTTCTCTGTCTGGGGTAAACACGCCCTCCTCGCCATGGCTATTCCTCTCCTCCTCACCGGATGTGGACTAGGGAACTCCAACTCGTCGCCGACCCCAACCCCCTCGCCTTCACCCACGGCCAGCCCTTCGCCCAGTCCGACGGCTTCGCCGTCTCCAACCCCCACTCCCACACCGACCCCCACACCGACTTCCAGCACCGCTCAGTCGTCCGATTCCATGGCGTTCGTTGCTCAAACCAACGCCGAAATCGTTCGCGCCGCCAGCCAGGACGCGTTTGATGAAATCCTTCACTTGGAACGCGTCCTGGCTGCCCTCCTGAGCACCACGGACACCGACCTGGCCGAGGCGTCCGACGCTTCAGCCCAAGCGCGCCACGCTTTCCTCCAGATCGAAAGCGCCGTCTATTATCCGATCCCCGAGGTTCCTGCTTGGTCACAGCCCTTCAACGGCTTTAGCCCAAAGCAACTTTCTCCAGAACCCCCGGCCTTTGTCACCGTGCGCAGGCTGCTCGCAGAATACCCGTCAATCCCGCTCGACTCGCTCTCCCTTCCAAACTCCCGCAGCCTTGCCCTGGAAAATCTCAAAGCGGAAACCAGCATTTTGCGAGTCGCTCTGAAAGATTTCCTTGCGACCTGGAGCACCGCTCCGGCCGACAATTTTCGCAATCAAGTCTTCCTCGCCGATTCCTCAGGTGCCGTCGGGAGGATCTTTCAAGGGTTACTCACCGTGACCGATCTGATGATCCTGGAAGGACCATCCTCTTTCGATCGGGACCGTGTTGCCGCGCGGCTCGAAGGGGTCAGAAGCATTTACGAAGGGTCTTATGCACCGCGGAAATCCACCCGGATTTCCGGTCCCGGCCTGGTCACACTCCTTCAGAAATCCGATCCCGCCCTGGCCCAAAGCCTCACGACAACGATTGATGATTTGCTGGAAGATTGGAAAGGCGAACCGGCCGGGAGCGACGACTCCGCACCGCTTCTTTCGCTCAAGGCAAAAATCATCGATGCCGCAGAGGCCCTTGGATTTTCCGCGCAGACCTCTTCGGAATCGACTCCTTGACTCAAGAGGACGCGGTCTTTCCCGCGACCAGGAGGAAACTCGCGGGCCGGGTCTGCGCTCCGCCGGGAGCTTGTCACGGCAACACCCTCGTCGTCCGCCTGCCCCGGGGTGGCCGAACCCGACATCGAGCAACCCCCGGGCCGGACGCTTCAACTCCCTGCGGCTGCACCCGCATCTGGAAGCCCGCCTGCGCCAGGACCCGGAATCGGCCGGGGCCTCCCTCGCCCTCCAAGCCCTTTTGCGCCGCGACGATTTCGATCCCTCCGCGCGGCTCGAACTTTTCGCCGACCTCGCCCGCCATTTCCGCGCCAAGGTCACGTTCCGCGCGGAGACCACCGACGGCATCAGCGATGAGCAATACGTCCGCAATGTGGTGGACATCCTCTTCCGTAGCCGCGCGGAAAACCGCCGGCTTGCCCCGGAACGGAAAACGTGAGTTTTCCGAAAAAAACGTTCCCGTCTAAAACATCCGCCCGATTTTGCTTTTGACCGCCTCATCCATCCTGATGATCGGCGGCCAGTCGCGCTTGAATCCCTCGCCCGCCAGCTTCTTTGTCGCATCGATGCCCAGCTTGGATCCGATGGCAATCTCGCTGGTGGCGTGATCCAGCACGTCCGCCGGACCCTTGGTGAAAAGACTGTCCCGCTGCGGGTCGGTGTTGGCGCAGAGGCGGAAGAGCACATCACTCGTGTTGTGGACATCCACATCGGCATCCACCACCACGATATACTTGGTGAACATCATCTGCCCCATACCCCACAGTCCGTGCATGATTTTATACGCCTGCATGGGATAGGTCTTCTTGATCGAAACAAAAACCGCGTTGTGAAAAACGCCCTCGGCCGGCAGCGCGATGTCGATGATCTCCGGAAAGTTCATCTGGAAAATCGGGAGGAAGATTTTGACCGAGGCCGCCCCGATGTAAAAATCCTCCATTGGCGGAATGCCCACGATGGTGGCGGGATAAATGGCATCCTTGCGATGGGTGATGGCCGTGATGTGGAAGACCGGATAGGGTTCCGGCAGTGTGTAGTAGCCGGTGTGATCGCCAAACGGCCCCTCGTCCCGCAGCGGCTCGGTCGGGTCCACATAGCCCTCAATGACAAAATCCGAATTGGCCGGAACCTCCAGATCGTTCGTCTCGCACTTCACCATCTCAATCGATTTCCGGCGCAGATAGCCGGCCAGCAGAAACTCATCGAGCCCATCGGGCAACGGCGCCGTCGCGGCAAAGGGAAAAACGGGATCGCCTCCCAGAAAAATCGCCACCGGCATGCGCGTGCCCGTTTCGTAGTAGCGCCGTCCGTGCCGGGCCGCCACCTTTTGCAACTGCCAGTGCAAACCGGTGCTGCGTTCATCGTAAACCTGGACGCGGTACATGCCAAGATTGCGATCTCCGGTGTCGGGGTCCTGGGTGACCACGCAAGGCAGGGTGATGAACCGTCCACCGTCCAAAGGCCAGCACTTGAGAATCGGAAGATTCAGCAACGTTGTGGGTTGAGGATTGAAAGTGGACGGATTCTTCCAATCCGGTGCGGCCGGCCAGACTTCCGACTTCGAACTTCCGACTTCAAACTTCGTAATGACTTCCTTGCAGGGTCCGCTGCTCACCTTCTTGGGGCGGGCGTGCCGCATTTCCAGAGCGGTGCCGAGCAGCTTGACCGCTTCGCGCAGGCTGGTCGGCGGTTTCGCCTTCATCAGCGATCCGAGTTCCGCGGCGACAGCGTCCACGGAATCCGCCGTCATGCTCATGGCCATGCGTTTGTGCGAGCCCATCGTATTGATCGCCACGGGAAACGGACTCACCACCCCATTGACCGTCGGTTTCTCGATGAGCAGAGCCTTGCCGCCGCCCGGCTGCTTCATCTCGCGGTCGGCCAGTTCGGTGATTTCAAGCTCCGTCGCGACCGGCTGGCTGATGCGTTTGAGTTCGCCCGCCCGGTCCAACGCATCAACAAATTCCCGATAGGACGAAAAGGCCATGCACGGACCTATACGAAGGAAACCGCAGTGGCAACTGCACGAAAACGAGAAAAAGATTGTTTTCCGGTGGGGCGGAGCCATATTTCCCAACCCCTTCCCTAGGAGTCTTAGCTCAATTGGTTAGAGCGCTACCCTGTCACGGTAGAGGTTGCGGGTTCGAGCCCCGTAGACTCCGCCACTCATTTTACTCTGTTGAGTGGCATAGAATTAGCGTTATTATATAGAGATGATGACGGCTTGATGACAATCTTCCAACTAAAACGGAAATTTCCGCTTTGTCGCCCGGCGCCTAGAATGGCAACCGTGGATCTTTCCCGAAATCTTCAATCAAAGTGTAGCCCATCTGGGCCGCTGCGGCTTCAAACGGCCCATCCCCCTGCGCTTTAGCCG
>CAMASH010000161.1 GCA_945860745.1 Chthoniobacter flavus
TTGCCGGAGCGTTGGCGTCCGAAGGTCCATTGGTGCCCGACGCACACACTCTGGAGCGGTCGCGCAGACCGGGCCAGACTCTCGATGAAAACCTCGGGGGCCTGGGCGGCGAACTCCGCATCAAACTTCAGCAGCAAAAGATTCGGACAGCCGAGGGCGGCGATGAGTTGTTCCTTGTGCGGCGTGGAGGTGAGCAGACGCGGAGCGGACTCCGGCCGCAGGACCCGCATGGGATGAGGATCAAACGTGAGCGCGACGGCGGAACCCCCGGCCTTAGCGGCTTCCGCCAGGGCCCGCTCAATCAAGGCCTGATGGCCCCGATGCACGCCATCGAAGACCCCGATGGCCACGCTCACGGGCCCGGGCAGGTCAGCGAGTTCCGCGGTGGCTTGCAGGGTCTTCATTCGGCGGATGCTTTTGAGTGTGTCATGGAACGAACAGGGAATCTTGCCAAGGATGAGGCGGGTGAAGCACGTCCTTTGTGTCGTCCGGCTACCGATGCAGACCCGAAGGCTCTGATCACTCCATTTTGCCACTCCGAGATGAAAATCGCCCTCGAAACTCCTTCTAAGCGGTTAGGATGCCGTTGGCACCAGGTTTTTTTGTTGATTGCCATGGGATTGCACAACCGACGTTTCGGACGGAACACTCCGTTTGCTGCGAGTGAATCGCCAGGCGCAGAGAGATACCAGCTTGCAGCCGCCTCGGTGCCCCTTCTCCAACTCAAATGTTACGGCTTAATTCTTTTGATCGGCGAGACCTTTGGGGTCGAACTTTTGCATCCACTGGACCACCACGGGGGGAAGGTCCTTGAGGTGATTGTCAGCCATGGACAGATTGCGGATTTTCTCGAGTCCAGCGATCTCGACCGGCAGGGTGGTCAGATCATTTTGGTTGAGGAGAAGCTCCTCGATCTGCGTGCAGCGTCCGATGGCGGGTGAGATTTTTTTCAAGAGCGGTAACGGCAGGGTCCGGTCGCCGTAAAGGTGGAGTTTACGCAGCGCGGTGAGTTCGCCGATGGCATCCGGCAGTTCCGCAATCCCGCCTTCCTGGAGAAAGAGTTCGACGATCCGGCCGCCCTGCACCACCGAGACCCCATCCACCGCTTTGTTTTTCAGATTGTTCACATCCAGGATGGCGCGAACGGCCTTTGCATCGGGGTGATCGGCCGGCAGTGTTTCTGCCGCGCTCGCCGGCGCTGCGGATTTGGTTGAGGCCGTCGCCGCGGCAGGCGCTTGAGCAAACGCTCCCTTAAGCACCAGGAGAAAGCCTTTGGCCATCATGCTCTCGCCTGCGGGCAGATTGGGATGCACCTCGGCGGGATCCTGGCTGTATTCGGGGCAATAGACGTGACCGACCCGAAAGTCGTCGCTCAGGATCGCGCCCATGTCGTAGATCGGGACCTTGCCCTTGAAGCGTTCGCGGACCAGTTCGCCAAATGCCTGCGAGGCCGCGTTTTCCTTCTCAAACTTCGACCCCATGAACCCGGACGTCACGTAAATGAAGCGGGCGTTGGGATACTCCGTCCGCCAGGCCTCCATCTGGGCCGCATACGTTTCGATGAGGTCGGGTTTTGCGGTGTGATAGAAAACAATCACGGCGTCAACCGACTTGCCGAATTCGTGCGGCGGATCGTGCAAGACGCGGTTCATTTCCTCCAGCCGTTTCGTGTGGGGCCAGTAGGTGCCGAGGAAGTGGACGAAGTTGCTTTTTTGCAGTGCGTCCGCGGGAATGACGCTGACATCACCGCCGGCCTTGTTCACATCGAACCGTTGATAAGAGGAGAGGAGGTCGTATTTTTTGTCCCCGCGGGCCAGTTGGGGCAGGCCCGAATGGCACTAAGTTAAGCCCCAACGGGGCTCAATCCCCTAGCCCTGGGTTGCGGAGCTACCCAGGGATCTCGAGGAAAAACAACGATCTGCCCTGCAAGGGCTGCATCCCAAAACGCCCTGAACTTAGTGCCATTCGGGTCAGGCCCTTGAAGAGATTCAAACCAAACGAGCGGCTGACCAGAAGAATCTTTTTCTGCCGGAGCAGGTCCATGTCCTCGGCGGTGATTGCTTCGAAGCGTTCCTTGATCGCCTTGGAATCCACATACGGAGCCCCGCCGGCCGGATCCGCGGCGAAGCCGGGAGCGCAGGACATGGCCAGAACGCTCAACGCAATGGCACGAAAGATATTCCGCCGAACGGGAATGCCTGAGAGGGGAAACTCACGGTTCATCATCATCACATGATTGATATCGGAGGCATCCGTCAAGCCTGGGAACACAAGGAACCGCCGCCAAATTCCGTAGCAGAGTTGGTGGCGAACCGGGCTTCGCGGGTGCCTGAACCGCTTCAAGGGAAGGGACAAGGGGGGGGCATTGACCTCTCCCGCCCTTGCCGGCGACTCACACGAACCTACTCCCCAAGGGTCATAATCGCGGCGGATCGCTTCCACGTCATGCGCATTATATCACTTTATGGAACCGGCCCGGCAAATCGCCCCGAAGATTAAGAACCCTCGGGGGGTGCTGGGTGCCCTGCGGAAAAGAAAAGACCAGCTCAACACGCGGGATCGCGAACGTCTGGTGAAGTTTTTTGCCAAATATCCCGCCCTCGCGCCCCTCGATGAAAAAATGCCTGCCCTGCGCTCGCCCATGAGCCCCGAGAACCAGACCAAACGCGCCTGCCGCCCTCTGGCCGCCGCCCTGCTGGAACTCATCAGCGAACTGCGGCAAAGCGCTTTTGCCCCTCTGCTCACTCCGGCCGAAACTCTTCAAGCCTGGAGCGAACCGCTGGCTGCCCTAGGGCGGTTCACAAAAAATAATGGCATCACCGAGGGTTTCCATCGCAAGATAAAGCTCGTTCAACGCCGGGCCTCTCTGTGCGCGTATTTGTGTATTCGCACTTTCGGGCGATTTGCTAACGGGCGGACCTTGCGAGTCTTCGGGATTTTCGTAGGAGGGTGGGAATCCCCCCGGACAGGTGGGAGCCTGCACGCGCATCATGGGCCTGACCGGACCGCACCCAGCAGTCGGACCATGGCGGATACACCCCCGCCATGGGAGACCACCTTGAATTCAAGCCGAACTCCGAAGTTAAAAAGCATCGTTTTGTGCGGAAGGCTGTGGCTGAAAGGGGTTGCAACACCAAAAGCAACCTCAACCCACGCACAAAACAATGCATTCAAAGTTTCACCCGATTTTCGGTTCCAGCCAAGTTCAATTCCGTAGCACGGCCAAGGCAGTCACCCCGTTCGGGGGATTGGTCAGCCTGATCGAGTTTTTCGACCGGATCGGCCTTGCCGAGCAGGTTCAAAAAGCGATGCCATTCCAGCTTCGCAGCCCCAATGCCATTCCGCCGGCACAGACATTGATGGCATTCTTGTTTTCCGTGGTGGTCGGGGCGAGCCGCTTTGCGCATACCGACTGGTTGCGCTCCGACAAGGCCCTGCACGCGATGTTGGGGATCAGCCGTTTTCCCGGCACCGATACGATCCGCAACCTCTTCGCCCGTTTTACCCAGGGAAAGATCCAGGCGTTCTGGCGCCCGCTCTGGATCTGGAT
>CAMASH010000162.1 GCA_945860745.1 Chthoniobacter flavus
ATGCCGAGTAAGGTGGCCGCCAGGGGTTGTCCGCTCAGGTAAAGGTAGATCACCGCCGGCACCCAGATCAGCGCGGCTCCGATGCCGGGAATCACGGAGAGAATGACCATGATCGTGCCCCAAAAGGCCACCCCATTGATGCCCGCAAAATAAAAGGCCGCTCCGGCCAGCACCCCCTGGATGAGCCCGATGAGTAATGTGCCCTTCACCGTGGCCCGCGTGACCGAGACAAATCGCTCCAACATGCGGCTTTCGTCCTCCGCTCCCAACGGCATGTAATAAAAAATCTTATCAAGGATCTTCCCGCCGTCCTTGAGGAAGAAAAACATCGCATAGAGCATCACGAAAAAGTTCAGGAAAAATCCCGCCGTTCCCGCCGTGAAGGTGGATGCCCCGGCCACCAGCCAGCCTCCGGTGGCCTGGGCGGCCGTGCCGACATTGTTCACGATTTCCTCCTGGGTCGGCACGAAATCCTTCAGCAGGGGAAAGCGCTGCACCAGCCAGAGGTTGGCGTCGAAGGTGCTGGCACTGCCGAATTTTGCCTGCAACCAGGGGATGGCCTGGTCGCTCACCTCCAGCGCCTGTTGGGCCACCAGCGCGACGAAGGCACTCAACGGACCCACGATGAGCAGGACGAGAATGATCAAGGTCACGGCTGAAGCCAGGGACCGGCGTCCGCGGAACCCCCGCACCAAGGCCAGGAAAAGCGGCCGGCAAAGCCCGGCAAAAATCGCGCCGACCAGCAAGGTTTGGAGGAAGGGCCAGATGACCGCCAGAAACAACAGGGAAACGCCCAGGACCAGCAGCAGCACGAATATCGTGCGAAACTTCGTGGCGTCCATCTTCGTCGAATTCATGGAAGATATCGTGAATGACGCCCAACCTTCTGGCAAGCTGGAGCGGACGGACTGGCCGCAGACTCGAATCTACTTCGCCCGACGGGAGGAAAAGCCGCCCTGGACCTTTTTGGTGAGCGAGGGAAAGACGAGCGTCGCCAGCAGCGGTGCGGCGACCCAGGCGGCCACGATCCAGGGAATCACCCGGTAGGCGCCCGGCTGGGGCGGGTAAACATTCACCCAGAGGGTGTAGAGAATCGTGAGGGCGGCGAAGCCCGGAATCAAAATTTCGAAGCGACGCACTCCGCTGGCGAAAACGCTCCTGGCCGCGGCCAGAACCGCCAGCAAATACGCCACAAGCAGCGCCAGCGCCGCCAGGGTCGAGCCCCAGAAAAAGGCATCGGATCCGGAGGCTTTGAAGACGAGACACATGATGCAGTAGCCGGTGAGATTTGCCGCCAGCATGACCAGCGCGGCATGGCGCGGAGAACCGGTTTTTTCCGAGAGCCGGGCCATGGCCAGATGCGGAAAGACGTCGCGGGAGAGGGCGAAGAGGATGCGCGCGGAAGCGAACATGGCCGCCAGACCGCCGCCCAGCGCGGAAAAAATGGCGAAGACATCGAGCAACCGGCCGACGCGCTCGCCGAAATAGCGGGTGGAGAGATCGGCCAGCAGCGAGGTGGACGCGGTGAAGGCAGCGGTTCCGGCCGCGTCGGTTCCGAACCCGAGGGTCTCGGCCGATGTCACGAGGGTGAAGACGACCCCGGCTCCGAGCACGCTCCCGATGAGCACTTGCGGAATGCGGCGGGAGTCGGGCACTTCCTCTCCCAGAGTGGCCACTTGCTCGAACCCCGCGAACGAGAGAAAACCAAAGGAAAGTCCCAGCGCGATGGAGGAGAGGCCAACCCCCTGCGCGGGAATAAACAGATCCAGCAAGGGCGGGTCACCCTGGGGACCGTGGCCTTGGAGAACGCGGAGAATGACCCCGGCGGACACAATGAGCATGGCCAGGACAGCCAGACCTTCGAGCACAAGGAGAAAAGTCACCGTGCGCCGCGAGGAAAGAATGCTCAGCGGAAAAATCACCAGCGCGGCCAGGATGGTCAGGGGAAAGCTGGCGGAGTGCTGAACAAGCCCGAGTCGTTGCAGGAGGTTGCTGCCGAAGAGCCCGACGGCTCCGATGCCGACCATGCCGAAGGCAAGATAGGTGCCGAGCAAAGTCCAGCCCGCCACCAGTCCCGCCCGCGGTCCGAGCGTGGCGCTGACGAAACCGTAAGCGGAGCCGGCATTGGCATGCTCGCGCGCCAGCCGGGCGAAACACCAGGCGACCAGCAGCACCACCACCGTGGAAAGGGCGAAGACGAGCGGGATCACCCGTCCCACATGCTGGGCCGGCTCCTGGGGGTTGAGGTTCATGGCCAGGGTGGGAGCCATGCCCGCCACAGCCACTCCGATGGCTCCCAGGGTGCCGATTCCCGCGATGAACCGCACAGGAGTTCGGGAGGAATCGGAGCGATTGGGCATCGGTTTTTCCGCAGCGAACATGACGAAGCAGATGCCAGCAAGCCTTGATCAGGCGGACCGGATGAAATGCCCGTGCAGACCGGCGTAGATGCCACCGGTCCGGACCAGTTCCGCGTGGGTGCCGCGTTCGACGATGCGGCCATGATCGAGAACCAGAATGAGATCCGCGCGGCGGATGGTGCTGAGGCGGTGGGCCACGACAAAGCTGGTGCGTCCTTGCAGCAGCGTGGCGAGTGAGCGCTGGATGCGCGCCTCGGTCATGGCATCAATCGCGCTGGTGGCCTCATCGAGAATGAGGATGCGGGGATCGACCATGAGGGCGCGGGCGAAGGACACAAGTTGCCGCTGGCCGGCGGAGAGATTCGCCCCGGCTTCGCCCACCTGGGTGTAGAGTCCCCTCGGCAAGGCGTCGATGATGTCCAGGCAATCGAGGCGACGCGCGGTTTCAATCACCATCTGCACGCTGGCTCCGGGTCGGGCGAAGCGGATGTTGTCGAGCACGGTGCCCTCGAAAAGAAAGTTCTGCTGGTGCACCACGGCCATCTGGTGATGGAGCGAATCCGAGGTGACCTGAAGGATGTCGTGGTCGTCGATCGTCAGGGTGCCGGAAGTCGGCAGATACATTTTGGCCACGAGATTGATGATCGACGTCTTGCCGCTGCCGGTGTGGCCGACGAGCGCGATGGTGCGGCCGGGTTCGGCCGTGAACGTGATGTCGTGCAAGACCGGCTTGGCCGGATCGTATCCGAAGGTGACATGGCGGAACCCCACCCGGCCCGTGATGGGCGGCAGGGGCCCGGCCCCGGACGCATCGGTCCACTCGGGCTTGGTGTCGAGCAGGCGGAACACGCGTTCGGCTCCGACCATGGCGGTGAGGGCGTTGGTGAACTGCGAGCCGAGGTTTTTGATTGGTTCGAAAAAGAGATTCGAAAGAAAGAAAAACTGCACGATGTCCCCCACCGGCCGGGCAATCTCGGGATTGAGGGT
>CAMASH010000163.1 GCA_945860745.1 Chthoniobacter flavus
CTGAATGGGTTGTGTTCCTCGCCCGATGCAACCCATTCAGGGTTGGTTCTATTCTCCTGTCGATACCCAAGGTAGCTCATTCTTCGCAACCTTGGGCTGTCGGATTGATCCCCTTCGGGGATTCCTGGAAGATTTTTGTCCTGCACCCAAACTGCTTCCCATCCGGGAAAAAACCCTTTCCCGCCCGACGATTTGTGCTTTGTTAGCGAGTTTTCAAAAATTGATGCCGGAAAAGAACGCTATCCAAAATGAGCCGTCCCTGCTGACCCGGCGGGGTGTTCTGCGACTGCTCACGCTGTCCGGGGCCGGGCTTCTGGCCGGCACCCCATCGTCCCACGCCTTTCTCGATTTTTTCTCCAGCTACGACCCGGCTTCACCCGCGACCCTCAAAAGCCTGCGCATTCCGCCGGAGTGGGGGAAAGAGCTGGGTCCGCAACTTCCCTACTATGCCGAGTATTTGCGCAAGCTCCGTTTGCGCCATGTGACCGTCCACCAGATCATTGAGCCGCACACCCATGTCCGCGGAAAGGTCCACAATACCCTGCCGCCGCGTGCGATGTGGGGAAACATCCGCTCGACCTTGAAGGTGATCGACGGACTCTCCGACCGGCTTGATCTTCCGGTGAAGGACGTTGTTTCTGTCTATCGCTCGCCCACCTACAATGCCCGCTGCCCGGGCGCGAAAAGCAATTCCTACCACCTGCGCAACAATGCCATGGATGTGATTTACCCCTGCCCGCCGGGCAAGGTGGCGGCCATGGTCCGCGCCATGAAATCCTCCGGCCTCTTCAAGGGGGGAGTCGGACGCTACGGGAACTTCACCCACGTCGATACCCGCGGGCAAAACGCGGATTGGTAAATCACGGCGCGGCGTTCTCCGCCGGGCCGGCGGCTCCGTCGGGCTCATCGCCCGCGACAAACCGCCCCTCCGCCTCGATTTTCCCCGGCAGAGCGACGAGAAAAGTGCTGCCGGCGCCGGCGTATTTGCGGGTGAGATTTTGATCCACCTGGAAAAACGAATCGAAGACCTTCGCCTGCTGCGCCTCGGGAATGCCGATGCCCTCGTCCGCGATGGACAACTCGAGCACGGCACCCGAATGCCTTTGCCGGACTCCGATCTCCACGGTTCCGCCGTTGGAAAACTTGATCGCGTGGCCCACCAGGATCTGCCGCGTTTCCTCGATCCGCCGCACATCAAGCACCGCCTTGCCGGCCAGCGGGGCGTCGCAGCGAAAATCCCGCTTGAGGCTTTTGCTGACGGCGCTTTGGAAAAATCCCTCGACCACACCACGGGGGAATTTTTCCAGTTCCACTTCCCTCCGGTCCCCCGGCACCTTGCGCGATCGCCGTGTGGCCGCGTCAATCAACCGCTGGATCACCGCCAGCAAATCGTTGGCGCTGCGCTGCGCGATGGCAATAAACTCGGGGCGGCGGGGGGAATCCCGCTCCCGGGCCAGCAAATCCAGATAGCCCGTCACCGCGTTCAGCGGCGTGCGCATCTCGGGGCTGAGGGTGGAGAGAAAGCGCGTCTTGGCCTCCCCGGCCTTGGCCGCAAAGGCCTCCGCCAGGGCCCGCTCGGTCACTTTCCGCGCGCTGATGTTCACCGCCACAGCCAGGCGGGCCTGGCCGCCGGAAAACACGATCGGGGGGGAGGTGATCTCCGCCTCGAAGCCCGAGCCGTCCGCGCGCAGGTGCCGCCATGGCCCGGTCTAGGGATACGGCTTGATGCGGGACACAGGGGCCAGAAGTTTCTCGAAATCCTCTTCGCCCTGGAGCTTGGCCAGGGTCAGAAACTCCTCCCGCTTGAACCCCTCTGCCTCCACCGCCGCATCATTCACGGCCAGCAGCCGCAGCGAAGCGGTGTCGTAGACCAGCACCAGCAACGGGTTGCGCCGGGAGAACTGTTCGAACGAATCCCGCGCCTGCTCCAGCAACTCCTGGGTGTGATGGCGGCTCCGCACGTAATGATAAACCAGGAAAAAGATGATCACCGCGCCCGCCGCCACGAAGGCGAGCCCCTTCAGGCTCTGCCCTCGGGTGAGAAGATCCGCATCCCCGCGGGTCCACTGCCACACCGCCCAATCGGACCATACGATGGAGAGCCCTGAGAGGAGGGCATAGATCAGAGCGATGCGAATCGCCGGTTTCATGCCTGCAATGTTCGTGCGGCAAACCCGGGTTGGTTGGGTTGACCGGGGAATTCCTCCTTACCGGTTGCACGCCAAAAAGACAACCGGGAATGCCGGCGTTTTCCGGCCAGGCGCCGGCCTATCGCCTCCCTCGCCCACCCGGGAACTCCCCCGGCCTAGTAAACCGCCCGTCCCCCGCTGAGATCGAAGGTGAATCCGGTGGTGAAACTATTGGCCGGAGAAACGATGAACTCGGCCGTGGCGGCGAACTCCTCCAGCGTTCCGCACCGTTTCATGGGAATCTTGTCGGTCATGTATTTGACCTGCGCGTCCGGCAGGGCTTCCACCATGGCGGTGCGGATCACGGCGGGAGCCAGCGCATTGATGGTCACGCCGGTCTCGGCATATTCCTTGCCCATGGACTTGGTCAGGCCGATCACGGCGGCCTTGGAAGACGAATACGCCACCATGCCGGCATTGCCTTCCTTGCCCGCGATGGAGGCAATGTTCAGAATCCGCCCGTAGCCGCGCTCGAGCATGCGGGGCAGCGCGGCCTGACAGGTCAGAAAGGTCCCGCGCAGATTGAGGGCAAGCACACGATCGAAATCCTCGACCGGGACCTCATGACTGCGGGTGTTGGTTTTTCCTGTGATCCCGGCGGAGTTTACGAGGATATCGATCCGACCGAATTTTCCGGCGATGGCATCGAAGGCGCTCTGGACGTCTGCGGCACTGGAAACGTCGGTGACAAAAGTCGCCGGGCGTCCGCCCAGTTCCTCCCGGGCCCGGGAAAGTTTTTCCGGGTTGATATCAAGGAGAGCGAGTTGCGCACCAGCGGCCTGCAGCCGCTGGGCCAGGGCCAGGCCGAGTCCGTCGGCCCCTCCGGTGATGATGGCGACCTGATCTTGGAAGGAGGAATTCGTGCTCATGGATTGGATGGTTGGAAGGAACGCTGTTCCCAACCGGCAAAGTCGTCGAGGAAATCCACGATGGCATCGGTCAGGAGTGCAAAGAGTTTTTCGCCTTTCTCCGGCGCGGCTTTTTCCGGCGAGCCAAGGGCTCCATTGGCACTGAGTTGATGGAACGACCGGGCCACCACGACGCGGGAGGGTTCATAGTTCAAAGGATCGTAATAGGCGGA
>CAMASH010000164.1 GCA_945860745.1 Chthoniobacter flavus
CTGATGGCCGCGAGGGCCTTGTCGTAGAGCGGGTGCTTTCCCCCGCGGCTCAGTTCCATCAGGAGAATGTCGGCGGGCTTGGATTTGCCGGCCGAAACGAGCATGGGGGTCTCGCAGACTTCATCGCCGCAGACGCGGGCGTGATAGTAGGCGGAGCCCGCCTCGCGGGTGATTTCAAAGGAGACTTTTCCGGACTGAAACGCGCAGCGGCTGATGACCTCGCCGGGGGTTTCCACAATCTCAAAATCAATGGTGGTGCCGCCGGGGGAAAGAAACGATTCCTTGTGCAGCAGGGATTGATGCTTCCATCCCAGTTGCGCGGCCAGCCAGCCAAGAAGCAAAAGACCGGTGAGGCGTTGGGTGCACGCAATCGTGACGCTTTGAACATCCTTCAGATGGGCGAGCACGCAGGAATGATCAAAGAGTTGGGCCAGGGCAAACCGGGTGCCGAGCAGGCGGGTCCAGTTCAGATCGCACAGGGTGGTGCGGCCGCCGGTGAAACTGCGGATTTCGTGCACAATGGCGAATTGCTCGACGGGCTTGCGCCAGTCCGCACTGTCGTAAATGAGCCGGTCCACCCGGGGCCACAATTTTTCATTGAGCCGCTTGTGGAATTCGCCCTGACGCCAGAAATAAAGCGGCAGATCGGAGTCGAGGTGGGAGAAGACAATGCTCGGCATGGCGTCCGCCATTTCGCCGTCCAGTTGGAAGGTGATTTGTTCCGAGCAGACCTGCCTTTCTCCTTGAAGGGGGAGGGACCCCTTCATCCCTCCACCGGCGAGATGGCAATGCGCGCTGATCCACGCCCTGGCCTGCGGCTCCGGGGCGGAGGGATTGGCGAAAATCAAAAGCGCCCGGCAGGCGTGCTCACCCGCGATCTGCGCGATGAGCGCGGTGTTGTCCGCGAGGGAACCGGCTTCCTCGGTGTAGATGGCCAGATTCATGAGGGAGGCGCGCGTCTTGGTGTCGCCGCTGTCCTCCCAGAGTTTACCGAGTTCTTTGTCGATGCCGCCGATTTCCACCGGCAGCCCGGCCTCGATGGGTGCACTCATGAGGGGAAAATGACGAATAACGGAGGACGGATGACGAAACGATGACCCAAGGGATAGTGAGAAAGAAGATCCGGCAGGGCGCGAGTGTTCGTCCTTCGGGTTTTGCGCATTCCTTTGTCCTTAGTCATTCGGAATTCGCCCTTCATAATCTCCTCCACGTCGCCCCGTGGCGCTTGATGAGTTCGTCCGCCTCGGTCGGACCCCATGTTCCCGCCGAATACATGGCCAGATCGTCGGGGTTTTCCTCCCAGGCCGCATGGATGGCATCGATAAACTTCCAGGCCTCTTCCACTTCATCGCGGCGGGCAAAGAGAGTGGCGTCGCCGCTCATGGCATCAAGCAGCAGGCGCTCGTAGGCCTCGGGCGTGGCCTTGCCGAAACTCGTGCCGTAATGGAAATCCATTTTCACCGGCTCGATCCGCAGGCTGGAACCGGGCATTTTTGCGCTCATGCGCAGGGAAATTCCCTCGTCCGGCTGGATGCGGATGACGAGGACGTTGTCGTCAATCGTCCCGCCGCTGGCGTTGAAGAGCACGGGCGGGGCGCCCTTGAAATGGACGGCAATTTCGGTGCCGCCCTTGGGCAGGCGTTTGCCCACCCGCACAAAAAACGGCACCCCGGCCCACCGCCAGTTGTCCACGTTGATTTGCAGCGCGACGTAGGTTTCCGTGACGGACTCCGGACCAATATTCTGCTCGTCGCGGTAGGCCGCCACGCGCTTGCCATTGATTGTGCCCGCACCGTATTGGGCCCGGACCACATGCTGGCGCACGGCGTCGCCCTTGAGCGGACGCAGGGATTTCAAAACTTTCACTTTCTCATCGCGGATGGCGTCCGCATCGAGTCCGGCCGGCGGCTCCATGGCGGTGAGACAGAGAAGTTGCAGCAAATGATTCTGCACCATGTCGCGCAATGCGCCCGACTTGTCGTAGTAACCGGCGCGGCCCTCGACCCCGAGCGGTTCGCTGGCGGTGATCTGCACATGGTGAATGTATTTCGCATTCCACAATTGCTCGAAGATGGCATTGGCGAAACGCAGCACCATGATGTTCTGCGCGGTCTCCTTGCCGAGGTAATGGTCGATGCGGAAGGTGTCCTTTTCATGGAACGATTCCATGACCATGGTGTTCAGGCCCTGCGCGCTGGGCAGGTCGGTGCCGAACGGTTTCTCCACGATCACGCGGGACCAGCTGCCCGGTTGCGCTTGGTTGAGTCCGCTCTTGCGCAGGTTTTCCAGAATGACGGCAAACTGATCCGGCCCGGCTGCGAGATAGAAAAGCCGGTTGCCCCGGGTGCCGCGCTGGGCGTCGAGTTCGTCGAGGCGTTTGGCCAGGGCTTCATAGCCTTCCAGTTTGTCGAACTCGCTACGGTGGTAAAAAATTGAAGAGGCGAAGCTGGCCCAGAGTTCGTCGTTGATTTTCTGGCGGGAATATTTGCGGGCGGCTTCTTCGAGTTCCTGGCGGAAAATCTCGTCGGTTTTGTCGCGGCGGGCGAAGCCGATCACGCTGACGGCCGGAGGCAGGGCCCCATCACCGGCCAGATTGTAGAGGGCTGGAACAAGTTTGCGGTGGGTGAGATCCCCGGTCGCGCCGAAAATAATCACCGCGCAGGGTTCCGGCATCGCGCGGCTGGAGAGTCCCTCCCTCAGGGGATTTACATTTGTACTGTCAGCCATGGAATTCTGATAACGATTCCGGGCAACTGTGACAACGGAGAAGGTATCATGAATTTTGTAAAACTGGCCCGCGTGGCTAAAGACGTGGTGGAAGAAACGCTCACCGGGCTTCCCGCCGAGATCCGCCGTGCCGCCGATGAGGTTCCTGTTTTTTTCGAGCCGGAGCCGGATGAGGACGATGTCGCTGCGGGCGTGGAGGCGGACACGCTGGGCTTGTTCGACGAGGGCGCGCCGGAAGCCCCCACGCCGCGCATCCGCCTCTGGCTGCTGAATATTTGGGATTTTGCCGAGGAGGATGTGGAAGTTTTCCGCGAGGAAGTCCGCACCACCCTGCTGCACGAACTCGGCCACTTCTTCGGCTGGGATGAAGCCGATTTGGAGGAACGCGGGCTCAGCTGACTTGAAGCGGTGTGACAATTTTGTGATCTAGGATTG
>CAMASH010000165.1 GCA_945860745.1 Chthoniobacter flavus
CCAGGTAAGATTGCCCTCGACCGGACGCACCGCCGCGCAGGGATAACTCGATTTGCCGCTGAAGACTTCCTCCAGAATCGCGTCCTTGCCCTTGCTGTTGACCAGGAAACACACGTGCCGCGCCGCGTTGAGCAGCGGATAGGTGAAGGTGATCCGGTGGGTGTTGAACTTCGGGACGAAATTCGACACCACCCAGCGATCGGTCACGCCCAGCGCTTCGGAACCGGGAAACAAAGAAGCCGTGTGGCCGTCATCGCCCATGCCGAGCAGCAGGAGATCGTGACGGTAAATGCCGTGGCCGCGGGTGCGCTGGCGCAGTTCGTTTTCGTACTCCAGCGCCGCAACAGCCGGCTCGGCCTCACCACGGACGCGCAGGATGTTTTCCGCCGGAATCGGGGCGTGATCGAAAAACGATTCCCTGGCCATGCGGTAATTGCTTTGGTCGCTATCGGGCGGAACACAACGTTCGTCGCCGAAGGTGATGATCCATTCTTTCCACGCATCGCGGCGGGCGGCCAGAGCCTGATAAACGGGTTTCGGGGTGTTGCCGCCGCTGAGGGCGAGATGGAACTCGCCGCGCTCAAAGATGGCGGTGTCCGCCTCGCGCTCAATGAGTGCGACGGCATCTCGGACGAAGTCGGTCGAGTGGATGATTTCGGGTGTCATGGAGCCAGTGAGGGTTGAGGGTTGGGAGAAAGAGATCACATCAACCGCACGGGAACGAGCAATTGCAGCCGTCCGGCCCCCGCCGTGAATCCGCTTAGCTCAATACCCGTGAGCGAAGCCTTGCGGATGTTGAGCGCGTCAGGATCGGCCAAACCCAGCAGCGCGGCAATCGTGTCGCTGAAATCGGGTTCGTGTCCCACCAGCAGCACCGAGTGGGTTCCGGCATGGACGCTCAACTCCGACAGACACGTCTCCGGCGTCATCCCGCAAGCCAGCCAGGGGCCGATCACCACGCTGGCCTGTCCGAGTTTTTTCTCCACCGCCCCGGCCGTCTGCCGGGCACGAACGACCGGGCTGCTCACGATCGCCTCGGGCAACAGCCCGTTACGCACGAGAAATTTTCCCACCTTCGCGGCCTGCTCGAGGCCCTTGGGCGTGAGCTTCCGTTCAAAATCGCTGCCGGCATCGGGTTCCGCTTCGGCGTGACGGAGAAAATAGACAATCATGGTGGAGGAAGGCTGTCCCTAAAATGCGGTTTGCGAACCGGAAGGTCAATCCATTCGCAGTGGAAAAATCCGTCCGCTTGGCCGAGATTCCAGGCGATTCAATATCCCGATGGCTCATCGCCGGGATCGCGGCCAGATTGGCCGTTTGATGGCGAGGTGGTCCGGTCGAATGGCCCCGCCGTTCAACGGTTTGACATCGCCGCATCTCCCTCCGCGCCGGCACACCCACCTGCCAGTCTGCCGCAAGATCGTGGCAAACTCCGGCCCCGGCCTGCCCGGCCTCCTTCATTCCCCGGCGAGCCGCCGCGCCTCGGCGACAAGCTCCGCGCCGATGTGGAAGTGGTTCGCCTGGAGCAATTCCAAGTGCGGCCCTATTGACGAGATGAGACCGGATTCCTTGGCTTTGAGAAGCAAACCCACCGTTCCCATCACCGGCACTCCGAGCCGCATGGCGACCCCCCGCGCCTTACGGTCATCCAAAATGATGCGCACACCTTTCTCCACTGCCAGCGCGATGGCCGCAGCCTCTCCGGCATCCACCATCATTTGCAGCGAGGCGACCGGGGCCTTGTCCGCAGGTTCCACGACTTGGAGCCACGTTGGCCGGGAACCAAATTCCGTTTCCACCGCCGGAGGCGAATAGGCCGGGTCAAGCAGACTTCCCGCGAGATCAAGCCTGCCGATATTTTCCAGCCCGATGAGGCAGGTGCTATCTAGCACCGCAGCGGTTTTCACCACGCCAGTTCGTCTGCCAGCTCAGAGGCGGGATAATTCACCACTGGCACGTCAAATTGCGCCAGCACAACGAGGAATCCCCGCTTGGTCAGCCCGGCGACCCTCGCCGCCTCTCCTGCCGACAATCGTCCCGTCTCAAACAGCTTCACCGCCAGCAGCCGACGCGCGTCCTCTCTGGACACGAACGGAGGAAGCGTCACTTCGAGGATGTTTTCCTGGGCGACTGGCATACAGGGAGATTAGGCGGTGATCGGGACGAAAGCAAGAAGACGCATCCCGGATCCCCGCACCGCGCTTCGCGATCCGAAACCAATCTTCGGGATTATTTTCCTGATCCCGCAGAGATCTTCCGCCCGTTTCCAAAAGCCTCCATCGCCAAAAGAGGAAGCGGCCCCTGGCGCAAAGCCGCCCGACGGAATACGGCGACATCGGCCCGGATCCCCTTTCTCAGCCGGCTGATCGCCCGGATCGCGGCCAGATTCGGCCGCTCGATGCCGTGGTGATCCGGCAGGATAACCAGCAAATCAATATCGCTATCCTCCTGTGCAGTGCCGGTCGCCTGTGAACCGAACAGCCAGATTTCCTCCACCGGAAGGCTCCGCACCAAAGCCTCAACGCATTCAGACAGCTTTTCCTCCACGGACGAAACAGGCATTTTCATCGCACAACTTCTCCAGTGAGAGAAGCCGATTGTTATGGTGAAGAGCGATAGTCTTCGCCACAAGACCGACCTCCTTCGCGCAGGGCAAACGCATTAAAAAAGTTTGTCTCTGATGGGTGGGCCGGCTTTGACTCGCAGAGCTCGGATCTACGCTACGCTTCGGTTGTCCAGTCCGAGGACGACTCGGAGGTCATCCCTCCAGAGGAGAGCCATTCTCCTTCCTGCTTTCATGCGTTTGCCGGCGGCGCAATTTTTATTCTGTAAAAGTTGAGAGTTAGTTTTTTGGCAGGTCAGTAGGTTTCATGTTGAGATAGATTTTTCCGGTGAGCCACTCTTCGCTGATTTCGCAGAGGAGGGCGGAGATGAGGCGGAGCAGAGATGCCTCGTTTGGACACAGTGAACGACACCGTCTGGGCCGTGCTCAACCACAATAGCGATTTCGCCATCGTGCCGGAACCCTCGACTTTTGCCCTCCTCGCACTCGGCGCGTCGCTTTTCTTCCGCCGTCGCATAGTCCGGAGTTGATTTTCCCGCAAAATCCCCGCCGCCCTT